>JALZUP010000113.1 GCA_023301505.1 Robiginitomaculum sp. | reverse complement strand
GCGCGAGTTACCGTGTGGAAAGTACAGGGAAGAGGGGTTTTCCGAGACTTTTCAGAGGCTTACGCAACTTGCTATGATAGGAAAATGGTGCCCCCACACAGCACGATGCTGAGTAGAAATTTATATATAAAACAATAACTTATAGCCGTCAAATTTTATTTTGTAACACAGCTTGTCGCGATAATTGTGGCACAATCAATCAAACAATAATCCGTTTTTTTAGAACCGCCGAAACTAGACACATGCCGATGCAGGCGCAGAGGCAATAGATGCGCATCGCGGTAATCTGCTTCGAATATGAGACGTTGATGTCAATTAGCCAGACCTGGACCTGCCGCAGCCCCAAACACCGTTATGGCTACGATTATAGATCTGATAGAACCTAGGTGCTTCGTGCCATAAAGCTCCGGCCAGATAGCACCGAAAAACGTCGATTGGGAAGTCCGTAAAAATTTAGCCCTGCGTTTTCGTATTCGCGCCGATGCCAATAATGACCAAGGCTTATCGTTAAAGTGGAAAAAGATTTTCAAGTCATTTAAGGTGCTTTTCGTTGTTAAAGCAAAAAAAACACCACGCTTATAAATAAGCGCAGTGCAAGTAGCTCCATTAGGGAAGGGGAAAACTATGGAGGGGAAAGTCGTAAAGATATGTCCTTGTTCGTAATGAGTGATGTATAGATATAATGCGCGGCTCTGAAAAAGGTTCCAATAAATACTAAATAAATAACTTTAGTGGCCTAGAATTAGCTCTTTTCTGGCTCTCTAGGCGTATAAGCTTTATGTCATTTGTACCTAAACGTCCAAACGCCCTATCTCGCTTATCTAGTTTCACTCCAAACGCTGGGGTTGATTATGCTCGCTTGCGCAATACTGATTTCGGACAAGGTCAGCACAATCACGTCTCTTGTCTATCACCTTATCTTCGGCACCGGTTAATAACGGAACGTGAGGTAGTCGACGCGACCTTGAAAGTTCATAGTCTTGCTCAGAGCGAGAAATTTATCCAAGAGGTCTTTTGGCGAACTTACTTCAAGGGGTGGTTAGAACATAACCCGCATATTTGGGCACGCTATCAAGTAGGGCTTACAGGCGGCCTTAAGGCTTTGAAGAGTGATGCCGCTTTACAAGCGCGGTGCAGTGAAGCCCTCATTGGACAATCGGGTATTGAATGTTTTGATCATTGGGTGTCGGAACTTGTCCAAACAGGTTATTTACATAATCATGCACGTATGTGGTTTGCGAGTATTTGGATATTCACGCTTAAACTACCTTGGGAAATAGGAGCTGACTTCTTTTTGCGCCACCTTTTAGATGGGGACCCTGCGAGTAATACACTTTCTTGGCGCTGGGTTGCTGGCTTGCACACAAAAGGTAAAACCTATCTCGCGCGCCCAGACAATATTGAGCGTTTTACGAATGGACGGTTTAACCCAGCTGGGCAACTTGCGACTTATGCAGAACCGCGAGTTGAAGATTCGCGTATTATATGTGAGCAAGAACTCCCTCAAACGAAGCTGATACCAAATGCGGACTATCTTCTGCTTGTTCATGAGGATGACTGTTTGCCTGAAACTCTTCTACCTCATGATAGAACTCAGAGGGGCGTTATTGGCGCTTTGTCGACGTCCTTACGCTCACCATTGGCCGTAAGTGATAACGTGAAGGCTTTTTCTAAAGGCGCCGTCAGCGATGCACTCAGCCGAGTAGGGGGTGATAATACTATTATTGAAGGTGAGTGGGCAGATTCACTAATTGCAGCATGCGACGCGTTTAACGTTAAAAATATCGTTACGGCTTATATGCCAATAGGACCAAGCGCAGCGGCCTTAGCGAAAGCAAAGTTAGACTTAGAGCGCGCAGATATTACAGTGTCACAAATTATTCGTCCATGGGACCGTCAGACCTGGCCTTATGCAAATCGCGGTTTTTTTAAAGTGAAAAAGAAGGTGGCCAAAATTTTAGAGAACTTAAAAGAAAATGACATTCAGGGACGGCTGTTATGAGTGAACGTAAATTTCCAGATGACTTTGTTCCAGCTAAGCCGCGCGCGGACACTGGAAGACTCACGACTTCAGAAATCGTGGCTATGGCATGGGATGATGAGACAAAGTTTTGAACACATAAAGAGCCAGTCAGGCTTGAGCGAAGCAGAGATCATAAAAATCATGCGCGCGCATATGAAGCCCAGTAGTTTTCGGATGTGGCGTAAACGTGTGAGCGGCCGCGTAAGTAAACATGAGTCAAAGATCGACCACATATTATGAATGTGATTTTTATTTTCGGAGATCAACTCTCTCGAGATCTGCCCTCTCTAAAAACAGCTGATAAGCAGAGCGACGTCATAATGATGTGCGAGGTTAACTCTGAAGCCGTGGCCGTCAAACACCACAAAAAGAAGATAGTCTTTTTGTTTTCAGCCATGCGCCATTTTGCGGATGAATTAGCTCGCGACGGTTACACGGTGCATTATGTGACACTAAACGAAGCTGAGAACACTCAAAGCTTCGAGGGTGAGCTAGCGCGAATGGTAAAACACTATAGTCCCGAAACGCTAACTCTGACGGAACCATCGGAACACCGCGTTAGAGAGCTTGTGAAAGCTCTGACTGACACGCTTGATTGCGCCGTCAATATTTTGCCTGACGATAGATTTTTATGTTCCCCTGATGCTTTTCGAGAGTGGGCAAAGGGCCGTAAACAGTTTCGGATGGAGTATTTTTACAGAGGCTTACGCCGTAAGTATAATGTTCTGATGGAGGGCGATAAACCCGTTGGGGGCGCTTGGAATTATGACAAAGAAAACCGCTCGCCTGCCAAAGAGGGTTTGCAAATCCCTAAGCCGTTGATGAAAACGCCTGACGCAATAACGAAAGACGTTATGGGCGTTGTTCAAGACAGGTTTAGTGACCATTTTGGCGATATTGAACCGTTTCATTATGCCGTCACGCGCGCTGGCGCTCTTGACGTTCTAGATGACTTTATTGAAACACGCTTAATCAATTTTGGGACATATCAAGATGCGATGCTCAGCGGGCAGCCTTGGATGTTTCATAGCCATATCAGCCTCTATTTGAATTGCGGACTTTTAGGACCGCTCGAATGTATCCGAAAAGCTGAAATTGCTTATCATTCAGGGGCAGCGCCATTAAATTGTGTTGAAGGCTTCATCCGTCAGATTTTAGGATGGCGGGAATATGTCAAAGGCATTTATGATTTGATGATGCCTGATTACCGCGCAGAAAATTACTTAGGTGCGAAGCGCGCGCTTCCAGAGTTTTACTGGAGTGGACAAACACAAATGAATTGCATGAAACAATGCATTACGGAAACACGCCAAAACGCTTATGCGCACCATATTCAGCGCCTGATGGTTCTGGGTAACTTTGCCTTGATTGCGGGTTTGCATCCTGATGAGGTGAATGAGTGGTATCATCTGGTTTACGCGGATGCCTATGAATGGGTTGAACTTCCAAATGTCTCTGGAATGGTCTTATTTGCCGATGGCGGCGTTTTGGCCTCTAAACCTTATGCGGCTAGCGGCGCTTATATAAACCGCATGTCAAATTACTGCGGGTCTTGTTCTTATAAAGTCACAGTCAAGAACGGCCCTAAGGCCTGCCCATTTAATTATCTCTATTGGAATTTCATGATTGAAAACCAAGAGAAGTTATCAGCGAATCCAAGGCTAGCCATGCCATATAGAACACTTGCCAAAATGAGCGACACAAAACGCGCTGCTGTAACAAGCGATGCCGCACGTTTTTTTAATAAAATTGAATCAGGAGAGATTGTTTAGCGCTTGCAGGAATCAAAACGAAAGAAATAATATGCATTATAACAAACAAGACATTGATGATTGGGATCGTATTTTTCGGCTTAAAATTATCAATTCTGTCACAGGTATTAAGCCGGCTAACCTTATCGGAACTTGCGCGTCCGACGGTTCTACAAATTTAGCTATATTTAGTTCCGTTGTTCATTTAGGGAGTCGTCCCGCTTTGCTAGGTATAATTACAAGGCCTTCAACGGAAGATGTTGGGCATACACTTCAAAATATTGTAAAAGTGGGAGAGTATACGATTAATCACATCCATCCGGAATTACGGAACAGGCACATTATACCTCAGCTAAATTTAAAGCGGCTATTTCTGAATTTGATGTCTGTGGGTTTAAGGCAGAATACATTGATAACTTTCAGGCACCTTTTGTAGAACAAAGCCAGTTTAAACTGGGAATGAGCTTTGTTGAAGCGATTGATCTTCCCAATGGAACCAAGCTCGTTATCGGTGAAGTCGAGCACGTTATTCTACCCGATATTGATTTGAATGCGGGTGATATAGATTTAGAAATGTCCAGAAGCGTGGGCATATCTGGACTGAATAGTTATTATGAGCTACGAAAAATAGCCCAGCATCCATTTGCTAGAGTGGATGAAATCCCTGACTTTTAGTGCCTTATGCTGACCGTCATTTGAAAAACAAGAATTCGGCGGGAGTTTCTAGGCTTATTTGGGGTGACGCTTAAGCGAGGGGCTACTGTAGTAATTGAGAATACTCTTCATGCTCATTATTCGAAATGAAGGATGAAGTAGTCATTCACGGCCCCAAGATTAATAAGGGGAAGAATTAATCTCGGGGCACGTAAATCTGGAGCAGTTAAAATGTATAATGGGGAAATTTAACTGTCAGGATTAATAGAGTAGATAAGTCTAAACGTTAAGGTTTTCTGATAGGTCTTAGTTCAAAAATGACATTGATTTTATATCGTTTGTAGCTTCTTTTTTTTTTTATATTTTCTGCATAAAATTAAACATGTTGGGACACCTGAAATTTGTTTTTATTCCAATACTTAAAGCGGTCAAATCGAGTGATAGGCACAATTATTTCTACTGACTCCTTCACAGAAATTTCTGTGAGTTGTAAAGATTGAAGCTCATATTGTGCGTCAATCAAATTTGTATAATCAATAGGTCGAGGGCATGATGACCGACAGGCTTTCTTAAAACGAGCTATATTGCGTTCAAGATCTTGAATTTTTTATCTTCATACATGGCAAACTTTCTCAGGCTTTACAAAGCTTGGATTAGTATGGGGGGAGGCTAATCCAGTGAAAATATTTATTAAACTGTTTGGCTGTTATTCAGCAGATTTTTCAATCGCTTTGCCTGTGCTTTTAATATCTTGTCCTGCGCCTTGTAATGTATTGCAAGCCGTCGTGCTTAGAGCAGCTGCGGTTACAAGTGTTACGCCAATCCATTTTGATACGTTTTTCATAATTCTCTCCAAGTTAGTTACAAAAGACAAACGCTCCATAACGTCAATGGTTCCATCTTTTTTTAATAATTTCACGCGGAGGGGCTGAATTTAAAATATTACATTATAAATCTATAATAGAAATTTGTATTATTATTTTTATGGAACTAAATCAACGCTGATACGTTTGTATCGTAACAGTGAAAACTATTTAATAATTCTCAAGAGGCTTGTAATGAAAAACATAGTATTGATTTTGGCGTTGTTTGTCGCGGTAGGGTTTTTATTTTTTGGCGTACAAAAATTCGGACCAACCAACCCTATTTTTTCAGTGATTGCTGAAAAGTCTGGAATTTCACTTTTTGAGCCAGTGATAAGAATGCTAACGGGTGTAGCTGAAATCGTAACAGCTATACTAATTTTAGTGCCACGTACCCGTCTGTTAGGGGCTCTGGCCGGGCTTGGAGTTCTTGCTGGCGCGATCGGATTCCATCTCTCCCCGTGGTTAGGCATAAGCGTACCAGGTATGGGGCATAGCCTATTTTTTATGGCTCTGGGTTTAACCGTACTAACTGCAACGCTTTTTGTTTTACTGAAAAAGCAGGGGTATGGCTTAATATCAGGAAGCGATAATTCCTAATGAGGTAAGAATAAGAGGGTGTGCGGCAATGACGTGTTGTGCACCCGCAAAAGCAAAGACTGCCTTGAAACAATCGCTGAGTAAAATTTCGGCAATAAGCTGTTATGTATAAAGAATTAGGTGCACCATGAAAGATGAATATTATTGCGATACTTGTCATAATAATATCGATGATCGCCTGGAAGTTTGTCCTGTCTGCGGAACTAAAACAGATAATAGCCCATTTCAAAAAGTATCAGAAAAATTTAAAACGCATGCTGACAAATCACATGGCACGAGCCGCTCTTATACACCAGCTTCCAAAATACCTAAACTTAAGAAACTTAAAAACCGTATTTCAAAATTCACTAAGAAGAAATAAAATAACTTTCGTGTTTTCATAAAGTATATCTCAAAATAATTTATCATTTCCGAGGTGGTTTTGCTTTAAACGTACAGGACTATCCTAATGTCAGATCATATTTTATTCGCCTATGATTTGAATGCCGACGGCACAGGTACTGTGCTTAACGGAAAAGATATTAGTAAGGCGCTTAAAGCTAAACAATTAACGTGGGTGCATCTTGACGCAGATCACAAAGACACTGCTGCTTGGTTATCAGCTGAATTGAATTACCTTGATACATTTATTGTTTCTGCATTAGTCGCAGAGGAAACGCGGCCTCGCATGACACAATTCGCGGATGGGGCAATTATTATATTACGCGGTGTCAACCTTAATATAGGAGAAGACACCCAAGATATGGTGGCTGTTAGAGTTTTCATTGACCAGTCTCGTATAATTACGATTCAAAAGAGAAAAGTGAGGGCTGTTTTTTCAATAGAAGATAACTTAAAAAAAGGACGTGGCCCCACTAACGCAGGGCAGTTCTTAACTCAATTGGTGAACCAACTTACGGGCCGTTTTGAGTCAGTCTTGCTTGAACTTGATGAGCAAACAGATGAAGTTGAAGAAAAGTTACTGACAGGTGCTGACGCTGCCCTGCGTCATGACATTATTGCTATCAGAATGAAGTCGATTGTCTTTCGTAGGCACATGTCACCACAACGCGAAGCTATATCGCAAGCGCATATGTCAGACTTACCGTGGGTAACGGATATTGATAAGCGCTCACTTCAAGAAAGTTATAATCATATTTTACGTTATGTTGAAGAACTTGATACCATTCGAGAACGCGCGCAAATCGTCAAGGACGAACTGGCTAATATAATCGCTGATAAATTGAACAAGAATACATATGTGTTGTCCGTAATTGCGGCCATCTTCTTACCGCTCGGTTTTTTAACCGGTCTTCTCGGTATCAATATTGGCGGTATACCCGGCTCAGATAACCCTCTCGCGTTTATTATTTTTTGTTTCTTTCTCTGTGCCCTTGTTGCCGCCCAAGTAGTTATTTTTCGAAAACTAAAATGGTTCTGATACTGTCTTAATGCTGGCTTCTATGTTACGTGTTCTAACAACATGATATGTTACCCAAGCTTAATTTCAAAATATCGGGCGGGTTCATAAATCGAACCTGTAAAGGATGATTAATGTCAGAGGAAATTCAAAAACATCTTTATGATGCATTTGAACATGCGAAACCTTATTGCAGTCAGGGCCGCGTTGCAGATTACATACCTGCCTTAGCCGAAGTTGATCCATTAAAATTTGGAATGGCTGTCGCCTTGCCAAATGGAGAATATTATTGCGTTGGCGATGCAGATGAACCTTTCTCAATACAATCAGTTTCAAAAGTTTTTACGTTGTCACTTGCGCTTGAACGGCTTGGTGATGATCTTTGGAATTCTGTTGGGCGAGAACCCTCCGGATCTTCATTCAACTCAATTGTGCAATTGGAAACAGAATGTGGAAAACCGCGTAATCCTCTTATTAATGCGGGCGCTATTGTTACAACAGATAGGTTGATAGATGGAAGATCTGTTGAGGTGACGACCGAAGAGATACTCGCTTTCATGCGCGAACGATCCGATGATGCTACGGTTTTTATCGACGAAGATGTTGCATCATCAGAAGCGGCAACAGGATCTCGCAATAGGAGTTTGGCACATTTTATGAGCGCATTTTCAAATATGCGCCATCCAGTTGAGACGAGTTTAAGCGTCTATTTTCGTCAATGTGCAATAGCTATGTCCACGCGCCAGTTAGCCCGTGCTGGTTTACATTATGCATTCGGAGGGACTGACCCCATATCTGGTAAGTCCGTAATGTCTACGGTGAATTGCCGTAACATTAATGCCGTCATGATGGGGTGTGGGCACTACGATAATTCAGGAGAGTTTTCTACTCGCGTAGGCTTGCCAGGAAAAAGCGGCGTTGGCGGAGGAATTCTTACAATCGCGCCAGGACGTGCCGCGATTGCGGTTTGGTCACCTGGTTTAAATCAAGCAGGAACCTCGTTGGCGGGTTCGATGGCTTTGGAATATTTCACGGATGCTCTTGATTGGTCCATTTTTGCTTAGGCTTAGTGATCAGTTTTATATTATCTCTAGGTCTCTTTAGACTCTGAGTTATTTTCAAACTCGAATTTAACCCTAACAATTGGGTCATCAGAAATCTCACTCCCTTTTAGATTTAGAGTCTTGTCAAATTCTAAATGTTGAGCGCCATAATAAGCATTGAAAATTAATTGTAATTCTGATGCGCGTTCCTCATCTAGGCTTATAACGAATTGTTCTGGATTTTTTTCAGGGTAGCTCACAGTGATGTTTTCTACTTTACAATCCTCTGAAGCTAGAATTGCAGAACTTAAATGGTCCATTGCGTGCATTTCTACATACTGTCCGGAGAATAATATATATAAGTTTGTGTTTTCACATTCACCTATGGATTCGAGTTGGTGGTCTAAACGACTATACTCGTTATACTCTTCAAGTTTAGGGGCCTTATCAGTATCCTCAGCCGCTGAAAGTAAAACTACAGGCCATAGAAGGCTCGTAATTAAAAGAAGTTTAAACATATAACTCTCCATTCGTTATATAATTAACGTTGCAAACTGATTTAGGTTCCAAGAAAAACAACGTTTTGGATAATATTTCCTCTGAATTTTTGATTGTTTACTGAATATTTTTCAGGGGAATAGGTTGAGAACAGACTGGAATTTAAATAAAAAATGCACCCATAAATGAGTGCATCATCAGCCTTGGATATTTAATATGGTGAAATCGATGGGGTCAAACAACGAAATAAAGTTGTCTCAAAACCTCATTTTATGCGCCTATGCTGCCACCCGCATTGAGCATCTTTTCTTACTTGATGTATCTGCTTGTTTGGTATTTTCATATTTCAACCGCACTTGTGCTGGCGGTTTGCGGCTAGGTAAAATAATTATACTTCCGTCAGGGAATTCTATCACGTTTGATCCAGTTCTAATTTTTGACATGATCTCTTGATTAGTAACAAACTGTCCTAACTGTTCAAATAATCTTAGTTGGGCTTCAGTGTTGTCAAAAGTTGCAAATGCGGCGGCTTGCTCAAGTGTTAAATTTTGATTGTTAAAGTGCTGAAGTAGCTTTGGATGTAATTTTCTTAAACTCAAAGCATCCTCGATAACAGAAGTCGCACACTCATATCTGAGCGCTACTGAACTTGAGGAGGCCCCTAAGTCAACGTCTCTGAGGATAGCGTGAGCCAGCTCTTGACATGATAAGAGTGCGGGGCGGTTCGCGCTGGTAATGGATGAGTGGTTTTCTTCATGAAAAACACACGGAATTTTTTTAGAACCTTGAGATAACCTGTTATACTTAGCAATCCACTTGATTGCATTTAAACGTTTTTTGCCATCTATAACTTGGTAGTTTTTCTCTTGTTGCGTCACAACAAGGGGATTTAGTAAACCGTCTTTAAATATTGAGTTTTTAATGTGTGAAATTGACTGACTTGGTTTGCGTGAGAAAAGTTTAAGACCATCTGTTGAGCTCAATTGTTTCAAAGGAATCATCATTATTGTCATGGTCGTTTTCTCTTTTCTGTCGTGCAAAATCATAAAATTAATTATTGTAAATCTACGGCTATGCTCTGAAATTATTGTTCAGCTGTTTTTTCAATTGCTTTACCTGTGCTTTTAATATCTTTACCCGCTCCTTGTATTGTGTTGCAGGCAGTCGTGCTCAGTGCAGCCGCTGTTATAATAGTGATGCCAGCCCATTTACGTAAGTTTTTCATGTTTTTACTCTGTGTTAATTATAATTATTAAACGCGAAACAATGGGGATGGTTCCAATTTATTTTAAATTGTAGATAATACTAAAGCTCACTTAGTATCGAGAGCTTGAATTGCGTGGTACAAACAAAAAGAGCATATGAGTAATCTCATATGCTCCGTAAGGCTTTAAAGGTTTGTCAGGTTTAACTCTTAAGAGTGGGCCTATCTATTTGAACTCACGTTTTGCTTGATTTGCATCATAAATTTCACCTGGGTTGAGTACCTGTCCTTTTCCCATTTCATATTCTAAAACGACTGAGTAGTAGACTCGGCTTCGGCTATCCCCATTTGATGATATTCTGGAGTTGTAATTGGTTCGGTGCGTCGTAGTGCAGCCCAAAAGTCCGCACTCTCTATAGGGGCGCGTTTCAAAACCACTGTGAATTTTGCTTGAGCGCGTGTTGCCAATTCTCTCTCGGTCAATATCTGTTTCTACAACCCGGAACCAATCATAATCATATTTGAGAGTTTTTTTAGCCGCTTTGTAGAGGGCCTTTTCTACTACATCTTCTCGTGTGTCTTTACGGTCTCCATCAACTGTAACACTGTATATGCGAGGAGACACGCGTTCAGCGCTATTTCTTTGAGTGGATGCATTGGCAAAGACATTGGTGTTTGATTGAGCGTTGACTGTTCCCTTTAACTCACTTGCAAGTACAGGGTTTGCGGTAGAGAGAATGAGTGCTGTGTATAATAAATACATCTTCATGTTTGATTTCCTAATTCGATTAATAATAAATTATGGCCAAATAAGAGTGGTTATTGATAATTTTAAAAAGTCTGAAAATTAACTGTTTGCATCTAATTGTAAGTTGCTAGCACTACTTAAGACTTGATTTACAACATGGATGTATCCATTTTTTTGTTCGATATCTGGACTCGTAATTTGAGCCACCTGACCCAAGTGATCTGTAATGTTTATGTGTTTTCCGTCGCGTGAAAAACTTAACTTATCACCGTTCAAATTGACTTTAAAAACATAACCTGTGTCAGAGTTTTTGATTTCAGATAATAATGCGTCATAGGATATACTCTGCCCGATTGTATGCGATTTGAGTATGTCTAGAGCATAGGGTGCATCCGTCATTAACTTAGTAAAGTTTTCAGCTTCCCAAAAGGAACTGTCTCTTGGAGCAAGAAAAGTAAGGTTGTCATTTTCAAGCTCAGAGAAATTTGTAAACTCTAGCATTGAGTGAACATGAGTTAGTGTATGGGCCTGCCCGATAGTATCAGGAATGGCAGCATTGTTGGAAATTTCACCTAAATTTTGTTGTGTTAACTGAGGCGTAGTTAAAGCTATGTCTTGAGCGGCAGCCGTATTTACGGTGCCAAACGGTATGCCTATTGCGAGTGTTACTGTTGTTATAAACTTTGCTGTGGATTGAAATTTCATGATGTGCCTTTCTTATAGCGAACACTTCATCAACACCCGAATTTAAAATTCGTTCCATGAAAGACTTCAAACATCACAGCACATTATAAATGTCGTCATACTTAAATAAATCAAAAATTCAGGGAACTAAATCTACGCAGTAACGTTTGTATAATGTGACTTACTACGGAACTAGTCGCGAGTAATTTATAGCTTAATCGCTAAACTGAGAATTGAGGTAGACTTGTTAAAATGGACTATGACATTTTTAATAATTACACTCGTTACAGGGGTGTTAACTTACAGCGATGTGTTCGTTGAAACTCGTAACGCCATGATGTTTTTATTCATGGTGTCTTTGATTTTGTTTGTTATTTCGGCAATTTCACGAGCGGTGCAATGCGAAAAAAAACCAACTAAATAACTAAAATTCACGCTAGAATGTGACATGCATAAAGGAAATTATATGAAAACTTTGTCTTTAGCTTCAGCTACAAATGGACCTGAGTTTAAAACAGAAACAGGACTATCTATTACGACAAAAAAAAGAGTTGGCGGAAAAGTTAGGCGTTGTCCTGGCTGATAGTTATCAGCTCTTTATAAAAACACAGGGCGTACATTGGAACGTCTCTGGTCCATTATTTTATTCAGTGCATCAGCTTACTGAAGTCCATTATCAAAACTTATTTGCTGCAATTGATGTCATTGCTGAAAGAATTCGCAGCCTTGGTGAAAAAGCGCCTGCGAGTTATACAAAATATGGGAAACTATCATCAATCGTTGACGAAGATGAACCTGCATCAGCTGATGATATGGTTGAAATGTTAGCACAGGATCACGAAGTCGTTTGTCAGTCTTTAAGGGCAGCTATCGAATTTGTTGATGATAAGGCTGATTATGTGACTTCAGGTATTATGACGGATCGTCTTGCGTGGCATGAAGAGGCAATCTGGATGTTAAGGTCTACAATTACACCGTAATACACGGAGCCTTATAGCTTGCAATTTTAAACTCTGGTCCCAACAGGATCAGAGTTTTTTTGTTGGAGGGATAAACAAAATGCCACAATTAAAACATCAGGTATTTAAATTATCCTGCTTCTCAAATTTTTGTATTCATTCTTTTATAAAGTTTTGGGAAATATCAGACTTGCTTTATACCCGTCACTCGACATGGCGCCAGAATATTGCCCTGAAAGTTGACGCGCGAAACCTTTCATGAGACGTTCACCTGTCCCTTTTTTTGTCGTTACCTCTGAGGCTAAATGGTCATGTTGTCCATTGTCTTGAACACTGACAATCGTCTCATCTAATTTGTCCTCAACGTTAACCTGAATATGCCCGCCATTCGGGACGCCGTGTTTGACGGAATTCGTCATGGCTTCAACAATAAACATCGCAATTGTCGTAGCCCTGTCTGCATCCCGCGGAATGCAATTAATATTCACATCAACGAAAATATTCTTTTTGTCTACGAGGAGGGCGCGGCTAACCTGTGCAATTAATTGAGACAGAAATGGCTGCATTTCCACCTCTTGAATATCATCGCTTTCATAAAGGGCCTTATGCACGAGGGCGATTGCGTTTATCCTATTTCGAGTCTCGGTAATTGCTTCCGTGTAAGCAGGGTCTTTGAGTTGCCGATTTTGCATATTTAAGAGCGAAATAATGATTTGTAAGTTGTTTTTTACGCGGTGATGTATCTCACGCAAAAGCGTTTCTTTCTCTGTGAGGGACTCAGTAAGCTCCTTGTCTCTTTCGTTAATGCGTTGCGCCATTACATCTAGAGTACCTGCGAGTTCTTGTATTTGAGCCGGGGCATCTTTTAGTTTTCCTATACGTGTTTTATATTTCCCGTTTGCGAATTTATTTGCTGCACGTGTCATGGGTTGAAGGTGGCTGATGAGTAATTTGTTTGTCGCAATCCAGATCGCCATAAATGCAAAGGCCCATGCCAAAAGTGGAATTAGAGCCGATGATATCGGATGGATTTTGTTGATATTCATAAGTGTTGCACGTGGTGCGTTCAGAGCAACAAAGAGTTCTGCCTCGCGTGTGGGTATGATGGTGACATTGCGGTCTTGCCCCAAAGCATTGATGTAAGACGTCGAATATCTTCCGTTATTTATAACTTCAGTGGCCCAACTTTCAATCGTATCGGACGATAGATCATCATCGCCAATGATAAAGTCGCCAGATCTTGAGAAAATAGATACATGTATATCGTCAAGTAATTCTGACTTTGTTGCTAAACTTGAAAGCTTTTGAAAGTCAGAGCCTGCTCGAAACATATATTTTAATTTATTGTCTTCGAAAACGCCTAATGATGTACTGACTATACTTCTGGGGCCATCGGTTTCTGTACCCAGATCATGTAACTCAATGTTGAACCTATTTTTAGCTGTTATAGAAATTAAGGCTGATTGAATAAGAGCTTCTCTGCGTAGGGGTTTCACAGAGCAGATAGGTTTGCCCTGTCCATCTGTTAAAGCCATATTGCTGATGTTCGGAAAGTTATTATTTATGCGTTTTAATTCTGTATCGCAATTTTCGGGTGTTACAGTTTGGGCCGTTGTATTTAAAATAGCTTTGGTGGTGTCTAATCTGTTTATGACTTCTGCTACGGTCCTAAAGGCTGCATCTTCTACAATGGCTGATCTGGTTTTCTGCTCATGATGGTAATCATCAAATGATCTCCATATAGTAAAAATTAGCAATGGCAGTAGTGCCATAGCTAAAACAAAACCAAAACGTACTCTTAGATCGCGCATGATAACTTACAAAATATACTAACTATGACTGGCTTATCCGTTTTGTAATTTATTAGCTTCGTCAAGGATTGCATCCATTGCATCAAGTGCGCTCACGCCATCAGGGCTGTTCGTAAAGTTTCCTGATGTCATAATAGTTTCTAGCTCATTACGAGCACGGCTGACACGACTTTTAATAGTCCCTGGTGCGCAGCCACAAATTTCACCCGCCTCTTCATAGGACATACCACTTGCGCCGATCAAAATAACGGCCTCGCGTTTGTCATCTGAAAGCATATCTAAAGCGCGGCGAAGCTCATTGAGTCTCATTGAATCATCTTGATTGTCCGTAGAAACGATTGTTTGCTCGGCTACTTCGGGCTCAAGAGATGTAGCTCTCCATGAACGACGCTTAATTGAATAAAATTGATTTCTTAAAATTGTGAATGTCCAAGCTTTAAGGTTTGTCCCTGGCTTAAAGCTCAATCTTTTGTTCCAAGCTTTAAGCATTGCATCTTGTGCAACATCATCTGCAAGAGTTGCATTTCCGCACAGAGACCTTGCAAAAGCGCGAAGGTGAGGGATGAGGGCCGCCAATTCAGAACGAAAGAGTTCCTCATCGAAAGGAATGTTTTCTGTAGTCACTTCTGTTTCTGTGGTTTCAGTCATATCTGTGGTCTCTTGCAACATTTCTACCCTTGCTTTTTATCGGCTTCGATAAGCAGTTTTAAAAAATCATCTGGCACAGGCTGATTGACGACATCATCATACATACGTTTTAAGCTATTGCCTATTTTGTCACTTAAGGGGTTTCCTGCAAAATTGGTCTCATTCTTCAGAGGTCGCTCGTTCACAGGTTTTTTATCATTTTTTTGTTTAGTCATGTATTTTGCCTGTTTTTCGCAATTTTTGTTTCAATTTAAATAGTTTGGAACTTTTTCACTTGCTCTGCGTTTAAAGCATGACCAATGTCACTCCGACAACACATTAACGCATGAATTTGGATTCGGTTCCATTTTTATTTATCAGCGAGAAAAACATGAGTTTAGTACAAAGTTTGGGCCCACATCTTCCTTATCTACGCCGTTTCGCGAGAGCTTTAACTGGAAGTCAAGTCTCTGGGGATACATATGTCCGGACGGCTCTTGAAGCTCTGGCATCAGGCCAAGTCAATATCGATGAAACTATTTTGCCTAAAACGTCATTGTACCAAGTCTTTTTAAGTATTTGGAGTTCATCAGGTGCTTTATTAGATGATGACAGTCGATCTGATGGAATTACCGATGACCGTGTTGCTAGGCTCACACCAAAATCGAAGCAAGCTTTTTTACTACAAGCCGTCGAAGGCATGCCCAATTCTGAAATTGCCATCATTATGCAAACTTCAGAAAATGATATCATTGACTTAATTAAAAGTGCCAATGAAGAAATAGAGCAAGAGTTGCGAACTAATGTTCTTATTATTGAAGATGAACCCATTATCGCGGCTGATATTGAAGGACTTGTGGAAGAATTAGGCCATGATGTTGATGGTATTGCTGCAACTAAAAACGATGCTGTCTCAAAAGCTAAACAGAAAAAACCGGGACTTATATTAGCAGACGTGCAATTGGCAGATGGTAGCTCTGGAATCGATGCCGTTGGAGAAATCCTGAATGATATTGATGTGCCTGTTATATTTATCACAGCATTCCCAGAAAGATTACTTACGGGTGATAAGCCTGAGCCAGCCTATTTGATTTCTAAGCCATTTGAACCCGATAATGTGAAGGCGGCAATTAGTCAGGCTCTGTTTTTCCATTCTAGTAAATAAGAATTAGTGGTTCTTGAACTAACTCAAACCGAGTTAGACTGCCTATCCACGTGTTTGGAAGTCGCCACTGAGAATTTGATTTTTTATGAACTAAATTATCAAGCTGTGAGAATTATACCACACAAATTAATACTAGGCCGTTTATTGGCTCAGAAGAAAGAGTTCATTGAAGTCATTGAGGTCTTGTTTAAAGCTCAGCCTGACCTTAAATTTTCATTCCATAAATCTATTAAGAATGAAGATATGCCGCTAACAAAAGATGACCCTAATCAACGGGAGATACAAATGTTTAGGCCAATGGTGCACGAACACGAAAAACGCTTTAAACATGCACTTGAAATAACAATCTCTAAGACCCGCGACCCAGCCAGAGGGATGATGTTAACAAATCATCTGGCTGCGGCTCAAATAGGTCTGGATGCTATAATTCAAGAACTTCAAAGTGGTCTGACTGTCTTGTAAGAATTTAAGCTGTGAGCTTAAAGGGTTGCGAGTGAAGATAGTCAGGTTGAAAATCTGCAATGGATTTCAATTTCACCTTATCTAAAATTCGAATGCCTTCAGGTGTGGTCGCAATCATGCCCATTGCCTTTAATTTCCCAAGCGTACGGGAAATATGAACAACTGAAAGGCTTAAAGCATCCGCAAAAAGAGATTGAGGTATTGTAAGTCTTAGAAAGTCAGATGACTTACCTTCAATTTTAGAAATACGTTGATTCAGCTCAAGTATTAAATGTGCCAGTCGTTCTGTAGCCGAACGGGGGCCCACGCGAATAATTTGTTCTCGTAAAATAGCTTCTTCATGATTGGCAATCCACCAAAAAGCGGAAACCAATTTATCATTGTTTTGAACAATCTCGACGAAAGAGCCCACATTGATGCTCCGCAGTTGTAATTTCGTAACAGCACTAACACTGTGATCAGATTGTAATTGTGACATGGCTTTGAGGTCAAAGCAGTCTCCAGGCAGCATGAAATTCAAGATTTGACGACGCCCATCGTTAAGAATTCGATATCTTATAGCCCAGCCAGATTCTATAACAAACATGGACTTAACAGTGTCGCCCTCTTGTATGAGTACGTCTCCTGGTGTGAAAAAAGCGGACAAGGAGGACGCTTTTTGCAAAGGTTCGAATGCGTCTCGATCAATGTCGATAATATAATTTATGCGTGCGATTAGAGCTTCCATGATATTCCTGTTTGTTCACTATATTAACGCGCGAACCCTTTAAGCGTTCCAAATGCGACATTTCTAGTTTGCTAAAAACGGAAAAGAGTGGTAGTCAGAAATTTGGGAAGGCCTTCGGTAAAAGAAGGTGTAAGAAATGTCAGAAAATAATCGTCTGGAAGCTCTAGTGAGCTCCAACATACTTGATACAGCGTCAGAAGAGCGTTTTGATAGAATAGTGCGTCTCGCTGCAGGCGCAATGAAAACCGAAATAGCCTTAATTTCTCTTATCGACCAAGATCGACAATGGTTTAAAGCTCGTCAAGGATTAGACGTAGCAGAAACGCCAAGAGATCAAGCTTTTTGTCATTATGCTATTCAGCAGCCAGAAGATGTTATGGTTGTTTTAAATGCGACTCACGATGACCGTTTTTCTTCTAACCCTCTTGTGAAGGGGGACCCTAATATAGCATTTTACGCGGGTGCCCCTCTTATAACTAAAGATGGTTTTGCTTTAGGTACGCTCTGCGTAATAGACAGTGAACCAAGGACTGATTTTTCAAAATCTGACCAACAGATGCTTAAAGACCTTGCGGCTACTGTGATGACTGAAGTTGAATTAAGTAACCAAAATCAAATCAATTCCGACTTGTCTATAATCAATGAAGAACTTCAACACCGAATGGGAAATATGTACGCGCATATATCAGCCATCGTGAGTATGCTTGCGAGGACGGATATTGATAGAAACCAATTTATTAAGCGTATTCGAGAAAAAATATCCAGCTTATCTAAAATGCAAACTTTATTGGCTAAGAGGAATTATCATAGTGTTCCAATTACAGAGCTCGCCTCGGTAATTTTAAGTCCTTTTCATGCTGATAATAAGGCAAACAAAATTGAAATTCAAAGCCATGATGATTTTGATGTTTCAGCACGTGGTGCATTTATCCTAACTTTGATGATAAATGAACTTGGAACCAATGCCATCAAACACGGAGCGTTAGGCCAAGACAATGGACGGATTAAGTTATCTTGGACAAATGGAGAGGAGGTTGTTTTTAACTGGGAAGAGACCGGTTATTTAACACAATCTAATTCAGAAAAACGCGATGGATTTGGGTCTCAAATTTTAAAACGTATTGTTCCAATGGACCTGAAAGGTGTCGCAACGTATGATATTAAGCCAGAAGGCTTAAATTATAGGGTTACCGCAAAAGCCGACAGAATAAAATTTTCAGAATCCCAAAAAGAAATGCATTCTCTTAACATAGGTTAATGCTTTCGTTTGAGTTTCTGATAACGGGGAGGTCTACCATTAGCCCCTAATGGTACCCCCTGATACGCCTTATGATCGTAGGCCTTCCCTGGCTTCATTAGGGTGTATCAGGACCTTGCTTTTACTTTCTTAGAAAACAGAAACTAACGTGTTAGTTTTCTACAATTTTATTTCGATATGTTTTACCATTATGTGTGAACTCATAGACATCAATAACACGAACATTAGTGTTATATTGTGTGAGCTCTTTTGCGGATAAACTGCGATTAGTAAATGTCTGACCAACACTATTTTGAACTTGGTACCCGTCAACATTTCGCGTAGTGGGTCCAGCAGATAAAACCGCTTCACGCTGTACTCTTTGTTTAACAACTTTCATTGGTTTTGATTGTTGTTGCACAGTTGAATAAGTTGAACTTTGAGACAATGAAGTTTTATCGGTTGTGTGCGAATTAGCAGACGCGAATTGAGGGGTCGCGACTAAGGCTGCTAAACTTATAAGGGTTAAAGTTTTAGATTTAGTCATAATATTGTCCTGTTTTACAAAGAAATTGAGAGGTTGGGGAAGGAGATATTAGTTTTCAAGTAACGAAAAACAATATGCTTTACAGGGCCAAAAAAATGAAACTTTTGAAGGGAGTTCCTTATAGCTTGAGTTTTCTGTGTTAGTTAATTTTTTTTCGTAAAGCATACTTTAATAATGCATAACGTGGAATTTAGTTCCAAATATTACAGTTTATTTTGCACAGGGACGGCCTTGTTAATCGACTAATTACATGGCCGCCCATATTGCAAATAAAAACACTGAGGCGAGGGCGTATTCAGCTATTATTTATTTAAATTTACATCGCGCTGCG
This sequence comes from Robiginitomaculum sp., assembly GCA_023301505.1. GTDB lineage: Bacteria > Pseudomonadota > Alphaproteobacteria > Caulobacterales > Maricaulaceae > Robiginitomaculum. Next base: position 9,800 of record JALZUP010000113.1, on the reverse strand, counting down.
GGAAGGGGATATCAATATTTTCTTGTCTAAAGATATCTAAGATTTCAAATCTGAGATTGTTTTTAACAAGTGCCGCTTCGGCTATATTTTTTATAAAAACGCGTAATTCTAAATCTAAACTACTGTCTCCAAATTGACTGAAATAAACAAATGGTGCTGGCGAATTAAGAACACGTGGGTCTTTAGACGCCGCATTAATTAAAAGTTCCCGGACACGTTTCGTATCTGAATCATAAGCGACACCAACTGGTATAACGACACGACCTATTTTATTTTTGTGTGTCCAATTGGTGACTGAGCTGGAAATAAGCTCTGAGTTCGGAACAATAATACTAGCGCGGTCAAATGTTTCAATTTCCGTAGAGCGTACAGAAATTTGCTTAACAATGCCTTCTCCAGATGTCGTTACAACCCAATCGCCCACTTTAACGGGGCGTTCAAATAATAATATCAAGCCTGATACAAAGTTATTGACGATACTCTGCAACCCAAAACCTATACCAACTGATAGAGCCCCAGCTATAATCGCAAGGCTGGATAAATCTAATCCGATGATCCCAATCGCTGCAAAGATCGCTATGATAAGACCTACATAGCCTAAAAGCGTACGGAAAGAGTTCCTAAAGCCTACATCGGCTCCTGACTTTTCAAAAAGCCTACTATCTAACGTACGTTGCAGAAAGCGCGTCACAAAAAGAATGACAAAAAATACTATTATAGCTCCAAGAATATCTGCAATTGAGAACTTAAAGTTTCCAATCGTAATTCCTGTGAAGGCATCCATCATGCCTGTTCTGACAGAATATGAATCTACACCGAGTGCTAATAACAAAATTGGAATTAACGATACTAAAATCAACACATCAATAAACAGTCCTGCCCAAAATAACATGGCTTGTCGGCTTGATGATTTTGTTGCGGGCAGTTTTGATGAAATATTTTTATCAAGAGTATTTATAGACTTGATCAAATAACGACGCAGAACCCATACGCTTAAGGCTAACCAGAGGAGCAAGACCAGCCTTATAGATATAAAATAAACGAGGTTTAAATACCCGGCGATTAAAGCCGTTGTGGTTATAATTATAAGAGGCAAGCCTGCCTTTTTTACGGCTCTCCAGCGTTTAGTTGAGTTTTCTAAAACCTCTTGAGATCTGTCGGCAGATAACGTCCAATGCGTTTTCGTGGAGGCTTTAAACACCAATATAGATATGCCAATCACCATAAAAATTATAGTTACACTCGTTAAACTTTTAAGTTCCGGGTTAACGTGTGACAGGCTTAGGGCGGTCCAGCCTAAACCAACAAGTATAATAGCCAGGGTAGAAATTCTTCGAGAAATTTTAGCAGCTTTATTGTCCAGGGGTATAACTCTCAAATCAGCTTTTGAGGGATTGAACACACCTTCGGCCATGCCGTTTGCAACGGATAGCAGCATAATTGAGTAAATAATAACCCGTAATGTTGGCGCGTAGGTGGCGGTTACTAAAGCTGAACTGATTAGATTTTGATAAATAAGACAAAGCCCTATGGTGACGGGGATGACACGAACGGCAATGTTAAATGCGAGAATAAAATAACGGTGAAGCTCTAATGATTTGCCTGACGATAATCTGTCAGAGAAGAGTTTAGTGGCCCATGATTTAAACAGAATAACGAAAGGAACAAAAAGTAATACTAATCCCAAAATTTGAAATTTATCTCTAACCCATCGGCCTAGTTCTTGTCTTGACTTCTTCCAATTGAAATAATGGGAGGTGAGTTTTTTTCCCGATGTTGTTGCTGTTGTTATGGCCGATTTCCATAAAGTTGGTGACAATGCACTTCGTTCGGGTGTCAAAATTTCAGATAAAAAAGAACGTCTTTGCGATTTTAAAAGCAGGTTTAATTGCCGATTTGAATCGGTTTCATTCAGTTTTGCTTGTGCAATATACGAATCTATATCAGCCAATTGTTGATCTAAAGATTGTCGACGAATTTTTATTTCATTTGACTCTTCTCTGCCATCTGTTGGAGCAGCGCCTAATTCATTCAACTGCTCTTGAAGATCTTGTTGTTGCTTGCTTAAGGTTTCAATGGCTACACGAGCTTCACTTCTAAAAAGCCTCAATGCCCCTCGAGCTTCAGTGACATTTACGGATTCATTTTCGATGGAATCCGAAATAGTCGAAATCCTTGTTTGACGAATTTCTATTTCATCTTTGATGGAAGATTGCGCGAAAGCCGTAGATGTGAAACCTAGGAACAGCAATGAACAAAAAAAATGTTGAACCAATTTATGGAAGTTTAATCGCATTGCTCTGATCCGTATGAGGCTAAAATGGTGCTTAAGAACATGCTTTAAGATTAATGAAAAGCATAATGTTGTTTTGAAGTTCTTTGTTGTTTTTTTTGGGCTCAACAAAAATAAAAATATGGACCCCAGTTTAAGCCGAGGTCCACGTTTGATACGTAAATTTTTGCCTACCTTAAAGGAGCTAATAATACCCAGTTCTGCGTGATTTTGAATGATGAGACCGTCTATGTGGATGTGATCGAGAGTTTTTTCGTTTACCATTGGCATGATAGTAACGATCATTCGAGTTTATAGGAATGGATACATAGCCGTATTGATTATCGTTATAACGGCGGTATGATTTACCATTGTGTTTGTAATATGTACCAGGTTGATTGCTGTAGCGATTATTCAGCTTGTCATCATCATCAAGACCATCACCAATAACATAACCTAAGCTTCCGCCTACAACAGCGCCTATAACTTTACCTTCCGAACTAGAGCCTTTGTTATCAAGTTTACCGCCTACAACAGACCCGAGCGTTCCCCCAATAAGGCCTCCTAATACGCCTTCTGTACTTTGAGCATGGGCAGCACCTGCGTTAAAAAGTAAGGCTGAGGCTAGAATGAGGGTGGGTACTACAGTGAGTTTGCGCGCGTATTTCATAATTACTCCAAAAATTTGTTACATCAAATAAATGCTTCAATCCCAAAAAGGTTCCCAGTTAAGAGGTTTAAAAGGTAACTTCTTTTTATGGCAATAACGCAATCTCAACAGTGCTCTTAACCGGCTTGGGCGGCGTTAAATCTGCGAATTGAATTTTGTTCTGCTCTGCATACCAAGACGTATCATTAGCAAGCATACTCGGCTTCTTACTTTGAGTGGAGGCATGCAGGTTCCGAGGTCTATATTTTTCTAAACTAGGCTCAAGCCTTAAAGTCGATGACGCTTCTAAGCCTTCTTTATACTGATACCCCTCTTGCGAGAAATCATTAGACGGAACAGAATTGCTTTTAAGTAGAAAGTCAATGTCTTGTGGCTGAGAGACTCTTTGCTTCAAGTCAGTTTCTGCATTTGTTTCGTTTATTCTTTTTTGATTTTCTAAAAATGATATTGATTTTTCATCAATGCCTTTATCATCGAAATTGAAAGAAAGAACTTTGTGAGCGTCTGCGCTGTCATTGTAGAAGGCAGGTTCGTTAAGATCCAATCCGCGCGCTTGTGCAGTAATTCCTGAAGCTATTGCGAGCGTTAGAAAAGCTCCAGTACGTAGCATTTTAACAGATGTAGTCGTCATCGAGTATCTCCATAAAAGCGTTTATCGCCATGTGATACCTAACAAACGCCTTTTCTAAGCTTTGGTTCCTTGTCTACGTTGACGTTTTGGTCACAAGAGTGTGAAGAAGGGCGATGAGTTTAGAAGTCATAAGTTTTTTGGAACGAATTTTAGGGCGAGGCATTATATAATTATAATGATGCAGCCAGAAATAATTTTTCGGAACATTGCAAGGGGATTAATATGATTTATGCAGTAATGATAACGTTTTGGCTAAGCTTTGCCCTCATGCTAGTTGGCATTCTTTTATATTCTATAGGTAGCGAGTGATTCCTGAATAGGTTTTAATTTAACAAAATAATATCAAGATTTGTTTTCCAAATTTGTCACAACAATCACAGTGAGAGTGCTATTAGATATATTTTGAAACTCTCATTTTTATTTGGAACCTTAAGCGGCGTCATGAGTTATATTTTGCAAGGATACTATTCAGTATCATGAATTTATAGCCTAGCCATATAAAGGAAAGTGAAATGACTACTATTTTGAATAAGCCTGGGGACGTAACTATAGCTAATTGCCAAACGGATAACTTCCGCCCGAACCTTTTAGTGCGCCGACAATTAAGACGTAATAGACGATTAGATCGGGCTGCATAGAAAAGAAAACCGCAAATGCCGCTAGAATTAAGATATAAGTCCAAATGAGAAAGAAATATAAATGGAAAAATTAAATAAGTGTCCTGTTATGCATGGCGCAAACAAGGGCAGTGCTTCGGGTAGTACATCTAATCAGCACTGGTGGCCTGAACAACTCAATTTAAAAGTCTTGAATCAAAATTCCCATAAAGTAAATCCAGCAGGCGAGTCATTTGACTATGCGTCTGCTTTTTTGTCTCTAAACCTCTCTGAAATAAAAAATGATCTCATTGCCTTAATGTCCAATTCTCAAGACTGGTGGCCTGCTGATTATGGGCATTATGGCGGTCTTTTTGTTCGCATGGCATGGCACAGTGCTGGTACTTATAGAACTTATGATGGTCGAGGCGGCGCTAATTCTGGGTCGCAGCGATTTGCTCCGTTAAATAGTTGGCCTGATAATGGGAACCTTGATAAAGCTCGTCGTCTCTTATGGCCGATTAAACAAAAATACGGAAAGAAAATTTCTTGGGCTGATTTGATGATACTTACAGGTAACGTTGCGATGGAATCAATGGGCTTTAAAACCTTTGGCTTCGCGGGTGGGCGTGCCGATATTTATGAACCGGAAGAAGATATATATTGGGGGCCAGAGACAGAATGGCTTGATGATAAACGTTATTCTGGCGACCGCGAATTGGCAACGCCCCTCGCGGCAGTCGAAATGGGACTTATTTATGTTAACCCTGAAGGGCCACATGCAGATCCTGATCCTTTAAAATCTGCCTTCGACATTCGCGATACATTCGCACGCATGGCGATGGATGATTACGAAACTGTTGCTCTTGTTGCTGGTGGTCACACATTTGGTAAAGGCCACGGCGCGGGTCCAGAAGAAAATGTAGGTGTTGAACCTGAAGGCGGTAAAATTGAAGCGCAAGGCTTCGGCTGGTATAATAGTTACAAGTCAGGCCGCGGTGATAACACAACAACGGCTGGCTTTGAGGGCGCCTGGACGCCAACTCCAGATCAATGGAATATGGAGTATTTCGAAGTTCTTTTGGGATATGAATGGGAAAAGACAAAAAGCGCTTCTGGGCATATCCAATGGACGCCTGTAGCTGGTCAAGATGCGCCAGAAGCCCCGTGTGCTCATAACCCTTCATCAACACAGCCTTTGATGATGACGACAGCTGATATGGCCCTTAAAAAAGACCCTAGCTATGCAAAAATTTCTCAAAATTTCCTAGATAATCCAGAAGAGTTTGCGGATGCTTATGCTCGCGCTTGGTTTAAGCTTACTCATAGAGATATGGGACCGAAGAGTTGTTACCTTGGATCTGAAGTTCCTGATGAGGATTTACTTTGGCAAGACCCTGTTCCTGAAGGACCTGTTCTTTCTGAGAAGGAAGTCGATGTTCTTAAAAAGGCTATACTTGCAACGGACTTAACAATTTCGCAGCTTGTGACAACGGCTTGGGCTTCTGCCTCGACCTATAGAGGCTCTGATAAACGCGGGGGATCAAATGGTGCACGTATTCGTCTTGCGCCCCAAAAGGATTGGGATATTAATAAATCTTCTAAGGTCTCTTCTGTAATTAAAGTGCTTGAAACTGTGAAGTCTGATTTTGATGGCTCAGTATCACTTGCAGACCTAATTATTCTGGGCGGCAATGCAGCTATTGAAGAAGCAGGATTAATTAAAGTCCCTTTTAAGTCTGGACGAGGTGACGCGACGCAAGAGCAAACCGATATTGAAAGTTTTGCTGTTTTAGAGCCAAAGTTTGATGGATTTAGAAATTACAAAAAGACTGATGATAAACGCTCTACTGAAGCTCTATTAGTTGACCGTGCTCAATTATTGGGTTTGACCGCACCTGAAATGACTGTTCTTGTTGCGGGTCTTCGGATGCTTGGTGCGAATGCGGATGGCAGCAAGCATGGTGTATTTACTGATGACGTTGGTAAGCTTTCAAATCTAGGTCTTCAAAACCTTCTCGACATGGGAACTAAGTGGTCAGCTTCAGATGCCTCTGATGAGTTTTTTGAAGGGAAAGATCGGACAACGGGTAAAGTGGAATATACAGCTACACGCGCAGATCTTGTCTTTGGGTCTAATTCTATTCTGCGTGGTCTCGCAGAATACTATGCTGAAAACGACTCAAAAGAGATATTTGCAAAAGACTTTGTACTCGCTTGGAATAAAGTCATGAATGCAGGTTATTTCACGTCCCAAAAGGATGTGTAAAACTAACTTTAACATTCAATAATATTGAGTGCGGCGTAATTCAAACGGCGCCGCACTTCATCAGAAAAATGAAAGTCTTACTATAGGTAACACGTGGCTGACTATTTTCTACGTTTTAACCTAGGCAAAAGGGGCTACTTCTTTTCGGTCTTTAAATTCTGGATGATGTTTTCATAAACATGCTATTTGCCGATATCCATATTATTTAACGCTTGTTTGAATTCAAATCTCTTCTAAGCTTTAGAAGGTAAATATTTTACTCTTCCTTTTGATGCGTAAAATTAAATATGATTAAAAAATATGGACAATTTAGATACGCTTGAAAATCAGACTTCAGAAGTTCAAAAGTCCCCTATTTTAAACAAGGGGCGCTTATCTTCTGAACATAATTTTATAACTCGCTCTTTAAGTGTTTTTACTGAAATACGTCCTCATGAAGTGCGCCTGACATTAGCCCTCTTCTCAATTATTTTTTTAATGTTGATGGCTTATTATATTGCGAAACCCGTTAGGGATAGCTGGCTTGCCGTATCTCTAATTGGTGACATGACACGCATAGAGGTGAAGGCTGTCTCGGGGCTTTTTCAATCCTTGGCCATCATTGGCTTACTTCCTTTTTACAGCAAACTTTATGATAAATTACCGCGAGGTAAATTGCTTATATGGGTTAATGTATTTTTTATAACATTGTTTCCTGTTTTTTGGATTTTAAGGCCCGGAAACTTCATGGAAAGCATTCCATGTATCGGCGTCATATTTTATGTTTGGATTGGTATTTTTTCCGTTTCAGTCGTGGCGCAATTATGGGCATTTGCGGCTGATCTTTTTGATGAAAAGGCGGGGAAAAGGCTGTTTCCACTTATAGCGCTTGGGGCTTCAACAGGGGCCGTAGCCGGGAGCATGCTGTCCAACTATCTTATAAAAGATTTGTCTCTCAACATATATACAATGTTGCTTATTGCGCCGCTTATATTAGGGGTCACAACATTTATGTTGTGGCATTGTGATCGAAACCAAGCCGTGCAAAAAAAATCTGTAGTTCAAGATACATTGCCAGAAGATCCTGAGGATGAAGATCAGCGTAGTGCTTTGCGTATTATCTTTGGTAACAAATATATACTCTTGATTGCGCTTTTTATCTTCATGTTAAATTGGGTTGTTACGAATGGTGAAAATATCTTATTTGCAGCCATTCAAGACGCCATTGCACAAACAGATATGTCAGGACTAAGTCCTGAAGAGGCGAATGTAGCTATTGGACAAGCAACGGCTGAATTTTATACGCGTATATATTTTTGGATCAACCTTGTTGGGATGCTACTTCAAGCTTTCATCGTTTCACGGCTTGTCAAATATGGCGGTATAACGAGTGTCCTGCTTATTCCGCCTTTTGTCTCTTTAGCGTCTTACGGAACAATGAGTGGAACAGGTGGACTGCAAGCCCTAACAATCGCGAAAACAGCAGAAAACGCGACAAATTTCTCGGTTGGAAATACGGCGCTTCACATGCTCTGGCTGCCCGTGCCTAAGAAAGCACTCTATAAGGCCAAGACAGCTGTTGATACGGCCTTCGTAAGAACAGCAGACGCGCTCGCGGCTGTGACCGTGATATTTGGAACCCGTGTGTGTAAGATCACCGTAGAAGGGTTTCTTGTCTTAAACATATTCCTCATCACAGTTTGGTTACTTGTTGTTTATCTTATTATAAAGGAAAGACGCAAATTCGCTGACACCGCTTTGGAGGTGAACACATGAATAAATCGATCTTGTGCTGTCTTATCGTCTGGCTAATGCCCTTGCAGGCTGTTGCGCAATTGTCTGATTTGCCAATCGTCTCAACAGATCAATACCAATCCATTCGCAATAGTAAGGATGCTAAGCTTCAAAAACGTTTAAATGAAAAGCTGGCCTCTCGACCAGTTTGGAAAAAACTTGCTAAAGACAAAAAAATGTCAGTGGCATTGGTTGATATTACAGATCCTACGGCTCCTTTATATTCAGCCATTAACGGTGAAAATACAATGTATGCGGCTTCAATGCCTAAAATCGCTATTTTATTGGCAGTCTTCCAGCATATTCATGACGAAAAAATTGAGGACACGCCGGCTCTTCGTGAAGATCTTAACGCGATGATTAGGGTCTCCAGTAATGGAGCGGCCACGAGAATGATTGAAGCTGTCGGAGGTCTTAATGAAGTCAATGCTGTGCTGACAGATCCCCGTTATAGTCTTTACGATCAGACGCATGGCGGCGGTTTATGGGTTGGGAAACGGTATGCGAAAAAAGGGCCCCGTATCGGTGATCCTATAAACGGCATCAGCCATGCGGCGAGTACGATGCAAGTCGCGCGGTTTTATTATTTATTGGCAACTGGGCGCCTTGTAAGCCCTGAAGCCTCCCGCGATATGCTAGAGATTATGAGCGACCCGGGAATTAATCACAAATTCGTGGCGAGCCTAAATGGCAGTGTAGACGGGTCTGATATTTACAGAAAGTCAGGGTCCTGGAGAACTTATCATGCCGACTCAGCCTTAGTTTGGGATGATGACTGGCGGCGTTACATATTAGTTTGCATAGTTGAATCATCAGATGGTGGGAATATGTTGAAAGAACTGATTTCTGTCGCAGAAACTATTTTAAGGACTGAGCCATGACGATTAAAACAAGTCTTTTTATTTCAACTATATGTGCGCTTGTTTTTATCAACGCACCGGCAAATGCGGCGTCATCTTTTCTAGAGGCGCCTAGTCCTGAGACGATTAAAGAAGCCCGTAAACTCGTTTCTAAAATGCGTAAAAATTCAAGAGGGCCTTATTCAAATATTCAATGGGTTTGTAAAGATGGCACTGTTTTGCCTCCTAAAGCATGGGCTTGTCGGCCGCACGGCGGAGGCAATCAATATGCGAAGTTTTCAACTGACCGTGATCGATTAGCCGAATTGGGATACCCCGTTGGGACGATTTATATGGCGCTTGAGCGCCCCTCCCAAGCGCAGGACTCACGGCCTTTTTTGCGTTTGCGGGATTTGCCATTCGAACAATATCTAGTTGATATTGATGATGGATGGGTTTTGCATAAAGCTCGTAGCTATCGAGGTCGCCTTCAAATAGAAGATGAAGAACAAGTGGGGCGCGAGCTTCTATTATCCGTTATTTCAGACCCTAAAAGATCGCAGTCAGATCTGCTTTTGTTACGAGAGCTGGTAAAAGTTGTTCCGCATTCTGGAATAGGGCAAGACCCGACGCGTGAAATGCGTAGACTTGCGCAAGTGCTTGCCGAGAAAGATGGAAAATTTGAATCTTTACGCGCAGAAATTCACGGCAAACCAACGGCTTCAACAATCTCGCGCGTAAAATCATGGC
>JALZUP010000112.1 GCA_023301505.1 Robiginitomaculum sp. | reverse complement strand
CCAGGCGGACAATTGACGATTACAACAGATGTTGAAAATTATCCGGGCTTTCCCGAAATTATGGGGCCAGATCTTATGGAGCATTTTAAAACCCATGCTCTTAAATTTGGCACAAAATTTTATGAAGACATCATCACAGATATAGATTTCACCTCGCGCCCTTTTAAAATGAACGGTGATGGCGGACAGCTCTACACCGCCGATAGCGTCATCATTGCCACGGGCGCTCAGGCCAAATGGATCGGCATGGCGTCTGAAGACACCTTTAAAGGCTTTGGCGTGTCTGCCTGCGCCACATGTGATGGATTTTTCTATCGCGGCCAAGAGGTCATCGTCGTGGGCGGCGGCAATACGGCCGTTGAAGAGGCGCTCTTTTTAACCAACTTTGCCTCCAAAGTCACCCTGGTCCATCGCCGTGACAGCCTTCGCGCCGAACGTATTTTACAGCAGCGCCTCTTTGATAATGAAAAGGTTGAGATCCTTTGGGACACGCAGCTTGATGAGATTTTAGGCGATGAAAACCCCAAAGGCGTCACGGGCGTGCGCTTAAAATCATCCAAGACGGGGGAGACTTTTGAACGCAAAGCGCATGGCGTCTTTATTGCCATTGGCCACAAACCGTCGACAGATATTTTCAAAGGGCATGTGGACATGAATGATGGCGGATATATTCAAACCGCGCCAGATAGTACCGCCACAAATATTCCAGGCATATTTGCGGCAGGCGATGTCTCTGATGAGACTTATCGCCAAGCCGTCACAGCGGCAGGGCTAGGCTGTATGGGCGCGCTTGAGGCCGAACGCTGGTTAACCGAGCAAGACGCGCTAACTAAAACGGCTGCGCAGTAACATGCCATCAGGCCTAGATTGGGATAAGCTAAAAACATTTCACGCTGCGGCGGAGACTGGGTCTCTCACGGCGGCGGGGGATAAGCTGAAAATATCTCAGTCTGCGGTTAGCCGCCAAATCACGGCACTGGAACATAGCTTATCCACCCCGCTTTTTCACCGTCATGCGCGCGGCCTCACCCTAACCGAGCAGGGTCGCATCCTATATAAAGCAGCCGATGATATGGCGCATAAGGCGGCGCTGGCTGTTGCGACAGTCAAAGATAGCCGCGATAAGCCCCAAGGCGTGTTACGCGTCTCTACGCCAATATCATTAGGCTCTAACTGGCTAACATCCGTTTTGCCCGAATTCATCAAGGCCTATCCCGAGATCACAGTTGAATTGATCATGGAAGATGAAGAGCATGATCTCGCCGCATTTGATGTGGACTGTGCTTTGCGGCCATGGCCCTCGACAACAGGCGATGTCATTGAACGGCGCTTAGGCACGATTTCTCAAAGCCTTTATGCCAGTCAAACTTATTTGGCCACGCATGGCGCGCCCACCTCACCCGAAGACCTAGACAATCACGCTATTATTGCCTTTGGAGATTTAACACCCGGCCGGCGCCTTATCTCAGCCAATTGGGTATTAGAAGTCGGGCGCGAGGATGGTACGCAGCGCAAGCCCGTTTTGGCCGTTAACAATCTTCACGGAATTATGCGCGCCGCCGAGGCGGGAATCGGGATTGTCGGCATTCCAGATTATATGGTGAGCATGTCCAGACGGCTAGTCCGCGTCATGCCGCAAATGTCAGGCATGACCTTTGACGTTTACTTTGTCTATCCAACAGAGCTGCGCGGCTCGGTTCGCGCAAAAGTCTTCCGCGACTTCCTCGTTAGGGTGACCAAAGATTGGCGCGAAGCGCCTTAAAGGTTAAGTTAGGTTAACCAATCTGAACATCTGTTCATATTCAGAGCTTATATTCGCGTTTTTCTGAACACATGCTGAAAGTTTAAGGCCTAAGCTATGCATTTATGCATATCAGATGTGAGTCTATAGCCCTGCACTTTTTAAAATGAATTGCCTATATCATAGACATCAACGGGAGCTATGCTTCTAACTTGATTGAAATACCGCTTACTATATTCCTCCCCGAATCGTATAGCGAAGACTAACCCGGCCTCTCATTGAGAGTGCCGGGTCTTTTTTTACTTAATCGGATATTAACCATAATTGTGCAGATACAGCTTGTGTGAGCTTAATAATTAACGCCAGATTTGCGACGTAAAATGTCAGATTCAAATTCTTTATCACTCCAGCAAAAAGCCGATTTTTTCGATCTCATGGCCGATACGCTCAATATTGGCTTTTCAATTATGGATGAAGATTTAAAATATCATTTCATAAGCTCGGAAGCCTATAGACAAATAGGCACAACCCCAGATGATATTAAAATTGGGGACACATTGTTTGATGCTTATAACATTATGGAAGCGAACAAACTCTTCGCAAGCAATGAGATTATACCAAAATTGCGTGAGCGCGCGGCCGAAATGCACGCAGAACCAAGCGGTAATGAAAAGACAATATTGCTGCATTTAAGCAATTCCAAGACCCATGAATTAACCCGAAAGAAGCATGAAAGCGGTTTCACCATAGATATGTCACATGATGTTACGGCTCTGGTTGAAAAAGACCGCCTTTTTGAAGAAGCGCTTTCTCTTGGAGAAGCTGGCTATTGGATATTAAACTTAAAGACAAAAGAGTTGAAATTATCTGACTCAATCTATGATTATTTCGATTCAGATACGGTCAAGCTTATCGAAGAAAATGGTATTATGGCGGGCGTGAGAGAAGATCACCGCGCGCGTTTTCAAGACGCTATTAAAAATGCGCCCAAGACCAATGACCAATTTGATTTTAGGTGCTGTTCAATCAGCAAAGGCGCTACCGAGCAATGGAACCGAACAACAGGCCGTATCATACGCGATACACAAGGACAGCCTTTTGAAATTCGGGCCTTTGTTAAAGACATCAGCTCTGAATATCATCAGGCTGCTGTTCTGAAAAAAGCGAAAGATACTGCGGTCGCAGCTTCAAAAGCAAAATCAGAGTTTCTTGCTAATATGAGTCATGAAATTCGTACGCCAATGAATGGCGTTTTGGGCATGGCCGAACTCCTCGATGAATCCGACATTACGGACCGTCAGCGCGATTATGTAAAAGTCATCACCCGCTCTTCTGAAGCGCTGCTTACGATTATCAATGATATTCTTGATTTTTCTAAAATTGAGGCAAACGCATTTGAACTTGATCCCATGCCCTTTAATTTGCGCGACGCTATCGAAGACGTCACGGCGCTTTTATCCATAAAAGCTCAGGAAAAAGGGCTAGAACTTATTATCAACTATCCGTCTCATGTGGGCCGCGGATTTATCGGAGACGCTGGACGTATAAGACAAGTCATCACAAACCTCATGGGGAATGCTATAAAGTTCACCGATGAAGGCTATGTGATGGTTAGGGTTGATACGGTTGAAACTGCATCTGGGGAAACCGAAATCAAAATTTACGTCGAGGATACAGGCATTGGCATTGAGCAGGAAAAGCTCGCAACCATTTTTGAAAAGTTCACTCAGGCCGATGGTAGCACAACACGTCTTTATGGCGGCACAGGACTTGGTCTGGCAATCTCACGCAAGATCGTCAATTTGATGGACGGTGATATTACGGTTCAATCCACCTTAGGCAAAGGCTCAACCTTCTCGTTCAACCTACATTTACCCGCAGATGAAATTAGCGAAGACATTATTGTAAATAAAAGTGAGTTACGGGGTAAGCGCGTCCTTATTGTTGATGATATTGAGGTAAACCGAAATATTTTAAGAGAACGGCTTGATAATTGGGGCATGGCATCCATCAGCGCAAAAGATGGCTTCAAAGCTATGGTTGCGCTTGATGATGCTGACAAAGCTGGAACACCCTTTGATTTGATTTTACTTGATTATCTTATGCCCGGCATGAATGGCATGGAGCTGGCGCAGCTCATTTCTGGAAATCAGAAATTTCAGCAGATACCCATGCTTATGCTCTCTTCCGTGTGCCAACATGTTGCAGCGCCTAAATTAAGAGAGACGAATATTGCCGCCTATATGGTCAAGCCCGTGCGTGAGACGCAGCTTTTTGACGCGATGAGCAAAGTCTTCACTCAACACACAGCTCCCATGCAGAAAACTGCCCCACTTGCTCCACCTGCTCCAATTACGCCGCCTCTTGCTCCAGCTACGCCGCCCATTGAAACGAGTGGCGCCGCTGAATCTATTACGCCTCTCGCGGCGATAGATGCCTCCAAACGATATGCCATAGATACATTAAGCGAAATCGAAGCGGTTTTAGATTCTCTAAGCAGCCGAACATCACCCGCCATGTCTGTCCCTGAACCTATGGCTGAGCCCATATCTGAGCCTATAGCTAAGCCTGAAACTGCGCCAAATAATGCCTCGGTGACACCACAACCGGTTCAGACATATCAGGACACAGCGAATATACAGGATACAGTCAATATATTAGTGGCCGAAGACTTCCCGCTTAACCAAGATGTTGTCGGATTAATGCTGCAAGACTCGCATTATGTTCCCGTTTTTGCAAATAATGGGCAATTGGCGGTTGATGAATATAAACGTAATCCGAATAAATATGCCGCCGTTTTAATGGATATTTCAATGCCCGTCATGGATGGCTATGAAGCCTCTGAAATCATCAAATCTATTCAAAAACTGTCTGGCACGCAGCCTATTCCAATCATTGCTCTAACGGGTCACGCTTTAAAACATGATCGCGCAAAATGCTTGGATTCCAATATGGATGATTATTTGACCAAGCCCGTAAAACAGCTCGACCTGCTTACAGTGCTTGATCGCTGGACATCAAATAAGTCTGGGCAAAACGCCATTGCTAGCTAGGGCAATATTGAAAAGGCGGATTAGCTAAGCGCTGCGCAAAAAGTTTCAATGCGCTGCACTGCGCGGCCAAGAGTATCAATATCACACGCATATGAGAGCCTCAGATTAGGCGCGCAATGAAAAGCCGAGCCGGGCACAAGCGCAATATCGGCCTCATCAAGCAGTGCATTACACACATCAATATCGCTTTTAATGACGACTCCGCCGGCTGTCTTTCGTCCCAATAGCCCGCTGCAATCAGGAAAGACATAAAAGGCTCCCTGAGGCACAAGGCAAGACAGCCCCGAAATTGCATTCAGGCGCGAGACGACTAAATCACGGCGCGTTTGATATGCGGCGCGCCAATCATCAAGAAACTCATGCGATCCTTGCAAAGCCGCAATAGCGGCCCATTGACTAATTGAGCTGGGGTTTGAGGTTGATTGCGTCATGACCTTGGCCATGGCTTTGATGAGCCATTGCGGCCCGCCAGCATAGCCAATGCGCCAGCCCGTCATAGCATAAGCCTTAGACACGCCATTCATGGTTAAAACCCGGTCATAAAGCTGCGGACAAATTTGGGACAGCGTCGTAAATTCAAACCCGTCATAGACAATATGTTCATATATATCATCGGTTAGGATTAAAATTTGCGGGTGCTGATCTAAAACATCGCCCAAGGCGCGTAGCTCCGCCGCGCTATAGGCCGCGCCCGCCGGATTGCTTGGAGAGTTTAAAATAAGCCATTTTGTTTGCGGCGTAATTGCGCGCTCTAATATATCTGGCGTCAGCTTAAACCCTTGCGCCAATCCAACTCTAGCCATAACAGCTATGCCGCCGCATAATTTCACCATTTCTGGATATGAGACCCAGCACGGGGTCGGCACAATCACTTCATCGCCGTGATTAAGCGTCGCCATAAATGCATTAAATAGAACTGGTTTGCCCCCCGGCGAGACATTGATCTGCGCGGGGCTATATTCAAGACCATTATCGCGCTTAAACTTGTCACAAATGGCCTCTTTTAGAACGGGCAAGCCGTCTACGGCCGTATAATTTGTCTCCCCGCGCTCTATGGCTTTAATCGCCGCCTGTTTAATATGAGCAGGCGTATCAAAATCAGGCTCTCCAGCGGCAAGGCCAATCACATCGCGTCCAGCGGCGCGGTAATCGCGCGCCTTTTGCGTCATCTGCATCGTGGCGGAGGGCGCAATACGGGCCAGCGCATTTGAAATTTGAGTTGGGTCAGCGGGCATAATGGTCACATATTTCCTGATAATTCATATGTGATACCCAATGGGGCGAAGCGCAGCAATGGCTAAGCTGACTATCGTCACTATTTTGCGCTTATATTTATATCTACAAATAAGCCCGCACGCTCTTGCTTACCATGTTTTAAGGTGGCGCTCTGCTTTTAAGCTAGCGCTCTGCTTTTGCTCCGCTAAAAGTAAGCTAAAGCGCTCGACCCCGCTCTCAAGACAGCTTAAGGTTAAAGCGCAAGGATAAGGACAGGACATCACATTGCGCATTCGGGCAAAAATTGCGGATAATTTTTCGCCCTATCTTGATCCAGCGCCGCTTGCTGATTTCTATGATAGTTTTACGCGCCGCGGCGGCACATCTTTGGCCTTGGCGCTCTTGCTCAATCTTGGCCTATTTGGGGTATTATTTTCCAATTTAACCTTGCCTCAGATTGATCTAAAAGAACCAGATATTATTCCGATCCAAATCATTCAGATTGCCGTGCCTCAACCAGAGCCAGAGCCAGAACCAGAACCCGCTGCCGAGCGCGCCCCAATTCCAGAGCCGCAATTACGCCCTCCTGTGCCCAATCCGCCCACAATTGAAGAACCTATACGCAGCGCGCCGCCGCCACCTCCCCCACCGCCGCCTCCCCCGCCAGAGCCTATTCAGCCACCGCCTCAGCCTGAGCTTCAGCCACCGCCTGTCCCAGAGCCTCAACCTCAGGCGATCATTGCGCCTGCGCCAGAGATTCTTGCCGCGCCTCAAATAGAGCCTATTGATATTGCGCCTTTGCCAGAACCGGTGACCACAATTATTGAACCAAGGCCTATTGAAATTGAGCTTTTTGAACCAGAGCCACCTATAAATATTGGCCCAGCTGTTGTGCCAGACCCAATAGTTGAGCCCATACCAGAACCAATAATAGAGCCTATAATTGAGCCTTTGCCGCAATCTATTGGCGTGGCCGTGCCGCAATATATTCCAGAACCCATTCCAGAGCCGATAGTTGAACAAATTATTGAACCAGCCCCTTTGCCTGACCCCGAGCCATTTCAAATTGGCCCTGCAATTGACGGCTTAGACATTGCCCAAGAGCCTGTGACCGTTGATCCATTGCCGCCAGAGCCGATCATCCAAGCGCCAGAGCCAGAGCAAATCATTGAGCAAGCCGCGCCCGGCACAATTGGCGCGCCGCTACCGCCAGACCCTGCCCAAGAGCTCATCTTGCCGCCGCTAGACCCTCTGCCAGAACCAGAGCCTCTTCCTGAGCCTGACATCGCGCCTGAGCCTTTTCAAATTGGCCCCTCTATTGATGACAGCCAAGAGGAAGATGACCCCGATTTTGTTACTCCGCCTGTCGATATAGCGCCAGAAGAGGAAGAAGAAGAGGACGAGGAAGAGGAAAATAATAACCGCAATGATGCTCCGCTAATTTTGGCCGATGATGACGCGCCTATTACAAATAGGCAGCGCGATCGCGCCGTGCCGCAAAGTCAAGCTGATACCGGCAATCGTCCCTCTAGCCCCGCGCCAAATAGCGGCGGCAATAATGGCGGGGGGGGAGCTTACCGCACGCCAACTATAAATGGCGGCGACGCAAATGCGGGCATCCCCGGCAGCACCACGCCTGCCCCCGGAGGCGTAAGCCGTCCTGCCATAGGCAGCACTGGCTGGACATTAGCGCCAGGGGCGCAAGGAGAGCCATCAAAAACAGGCCTGTCAGGCATCGAGATTGATATACGTTGCCGCGAAGCGGGCCGCACCCATGAAGATTGCCCAGAATATATTCGCCAACTTGAAATCCGTGATGCAAATGGGTTTGAAAGTCAGGGCACACATAGCAATAGTCAAATTGGCGGCGGCAGTCTTATCAACCCTAATGGAAGCTCTGGCGGACGGGCGGGCACGTCAACCAATCCAGCCATTGGCGGCGGACTAGGCAACTCCTCTGCGCGGGGCGGCGGCTGGACAGCGGATACGCGCGGCGGGCCGAGCACATCTATTATTGACGATGCCGATTTTGGCAGAACCTTCCGCAATACGCCGCTAGGAGATGGCAGTGAGGGCGCGCGCGTGCGCGACCTATTTGGCGGACAAGAGCTAAACCTGCCTGATGAGAGCTTTGACCCCAATGCCGCACAGTCAGGTGAAGATCCAGATAATAGATGGTCACTTGAAAATCTGCCCGAGTAAGAGGCCTCTCAATAGATAAATTTGGGAATAACGGGACGCCCGCGCGGTTTCTTTTCTTTATCAGTCATAGCCAAACCAAGATTCGACTCTTATTTCTAATGGTGTAAAACATTGGAATGTGGATGCGACTTATAACTTTATCTGTTTTGATTTTAGCAACCTGCAATTTTCCCAATAATAGTCTCAAAGCCTCCCCTGTAGAACAAATCCAAGTAAAAACCACTGAAGGGGAAACCCGTAATGAGAATTATGACGGCGACAATGCAGTAACCTATGCCCCTGAATCTCATATCCGAATAGAAGACGTCCAGACCGCGCTCGAAAACCTTGTAGAACAAGAAGGCCCAATAAAGCAGAAGGACGAAAAATATCAGGCGAATAAGGACCTTGCTGCGCAAGAGAGCATGGCAGAATCGGCACGCCGAATGACCAATATATCTCTCTGGGGGACTATACTTAGTGCGGCTGGCTTGCTTACCCTTTTGTGCACTCTTAAACTTACTCGGCAGGCCAACAACATTTCTAGCGATACCGCTCAGAGAGAGCTTAGAGCCTACTTGAATATTGAGGATTTCTTGACGCGCACAATCACTACGAACTTTGGAGCTATGGCGAAGGCTGGAAGTGTCCATGTTAAAGAGTATTGTGAAGTCACCAATATAGGCAAGACCCATGCTAGAAATGTTAGACTTGTTATTGAGCATGTTGTTAGCGCGCCCTACAACTCTACCCATCAGGAGAATGTTAAGCGGTTGCTTGAAAAAATTGAAGAGAGCACACCTAATATGATGGCTTCGAGCCTCCAACCCAATCAAAACCCTTTCAAGCATGGCAACCTTGAGGGCACTGACTTCTCCCAAATTATAGAGATTGAAGGCCCTGCTACTCAGGTCGATATTGAACATCATGGACTTGGGTTGTGGTCCGCCCTTCGCGTAACCTACGAAGACGTCTTTCATAGAGTTGGTGACAGGCCTAGAGAGATTACTTTGTTCAATTACTACGAAATTAAAGATTTTTCTGGTAGCGGTATCTCTACTTGCCCAACTCATAAGAGATTGCACGAGTATGAAAGTGCAACATAAGACTAGAGATATAATACTCCTTAAACATCAGGATTTCTCCCGCTGTCTAGTTTCGTATATAATTCCCATAAATTTAGCGCGTTTAAAGTTTGGGCTAATTTAAAATTGCGCTTAGTCTAAAACCTCAAGACGGTCTGCATCGCCGAGCTGTATATTGGGGCCATTATAAAGTTCTATCCAGCCCCTCACCCGCACATGCGCGCCCTCTAATGTGAGCAGGTCAAGCTCTCTGTCCTTAAACTGCTTGGCCGCATCTTTATCAATCACAATGGTGAAGTCGGTTTTATAATTAGCCCCAAAATTTAAATAGGTCGTGCCGCGCACATGGGCGGCTGAAGTGATAATCCCCTCAACAATTTGAAAGCTATCAACATATTGCGCGAGCGGGTCTGGGTCAGGACGGCGAATAGCGTAAAAATCATCCGCCAAGCCCGCTTGCCAAATCCCGCGCTTTTCACGGCGGGCCTGCGCTTCCGCTCGGTATAAACGCGCGCTATCTTGCTGCGTATCAGGCCATGTATAAACGCGGGCCAGCCCCCGAAGCACCATTTGCTCTTGTACCCATACATTATCCTCGCCCGCAAACACTTGAGCCAAAGCGCGCTCATAACGATCACGCTTAAGGCCTGCATAATATAGCTCAACAGTTTGGCCAGATAGCATGGCGCCAAGCGCCGCCTTAGCCTGCTCACCCAGCGGCCAGTCTGTTACATAATCACGATCTAAAGATAATTTTGGAGCCTGAATTCCCGCCAGACGGACTTTCAACCCACCATTCATAAAGAATGTATCGCCGTCCACAACCTGCCCTGCCGCGCCAGTCTCTCCGCGCTCTAGCTTGGGCGCAGGGCTATAAAATCCAGCCGCGCTCAATGATTGTCCTCCTAGCCAAAATAGAGCCGCGCCTAGAAAAGCTGATTTTGCTAAAGCTGCGGCATAAGCCATTTTCCACCCCGATTTATATTGGACGACCCGTCTTATTTATTACGCAAAGCCTGATGAGAGTCGAGGCTTGAAAATTGAATCCCCTTTTAACCCCTTTTAACCCCAGCGCGCTTAAAACTCATCTTCGGGCTGCACCTTAGGTCGCAGTGCTTTTAGCGCCGCCCTGCGCTAGACAAAAATAATATGCCATTTCATGTTTCACATATTCGCTCTGCCCTCTCATCAGGGCGTAAATATGCGCTGAAAATAGGCCTTGGCTTATCATTTTTGCAATCTGCCTGCGCGCCCGTTAATCTGCTTAATGGCCTAACCCCCAGCCATGATTTCACACGGGTTAAAGATATTAGTTACGGCCCGCTTGAGCGCCATAAACTTGACATTTATCATCCCGTTGCGCCCAAAGCCGATGCGCCCGTCATTTTTTATATTTATGGCGGCGGCTGGGATAGCGGCAGCAAAGATATTTATAAATTTCTCGGCCAAGCCTTTACCGAAGCTGGCTATACATTTGTGATCGCAGATTACCGCATCTATCCAGAGGCCATCTTCCCTAGCTTTATCGAAGATATGGCGCTCGCGAGCAAATGGGTGGCCGATAATTTTGAAGCGCCCAAAGTCGCGATTGGCCATAGTGCGGGCGCGCATATTACAAGTCTATTAGCGCTCGACCCTCGCTATCTTGCCGCTCACGATTTAAAGGCTTGCGAGCTGTTTAATGGCTGGATTGGCCTTGCTGGCCCTTATGATTTCAAGATTTGGGAAGAGCCTTATCTAAGCGTTTTCACGCCCGACATACGCGAAACCATATCCCAGCCTATTACATTTGCGGGTAACTCTGCCTTGCCATCGCTTATCTTAGCCGGAGCAGATGATAAAACCGTCGCCCCCTCCCAATCCAAAGATATGGCCCTTGCCTTGTCCAAAGCCGCCCCCTCTAGCGAGCTACATATATATGAGGGCGTTGATCATGTTGGCGTGATGACGAGATTATCTAAACGGCTGCGGCGCGATGGACAGCTTTATAAGGACGTGATGAGCTTTATCGAAAATTTGCCCCGTCAGGCGCAGTGCCCCAAATAACCGCACAATACCCGCCTGACAATTAGCGGGCAATCGTCTGCGGTAAAACTAAACCCAAAACTCGCCCGCCCGCAAATGCGCGCTTAAAATCAACCAAAAACGATGCGCAAAAGATCGCTTGTCCGCTCTAGCGGATTTTCGCGAATAGCGGCTTCTTGTTGGCCAATATAATGAAACAAACCTGATAAACCAAAATCCACGCCATGCGAGATTAAGCTCTGACGCGAATCAGCGCCCAATTGCTGCGCAAAAGGAACATTGCGCGACGTCGCCACGATTTGATCCATAAGCCCAAGCGCGCCCGTATTTTGTAAAGCATTATTCATTATAGGGGTGAAAAGTGAGGTCAATTGCGGCGTTGTGCGATCTGCCAAATAAGTCGTTGCCGCAGTTGAGCTGCCCCTCACGATAGCAATCGCATCGGTTATGCTGACCTGTTTAATCGTATCAACAAAGATATTTGTCGCTTGGCCCGCCGCTTGCTCTGCGCCGCGGTTAAGCTGTAATTTTAGATCATTAAACAAGCCGCCCGCCCCAAAGCGCGAGAGAACAGATTGTGCGTCTTGCAGCAAACTTGGCAGTGGGACTTTAATTAGGTTGTCACCAAAATAACCATTTGTGGCGCTAACTGTCGTGATGGCTGTCCCCACGCCCTTGGCCAAAGCTTCGCGTATGCCATCTGCCGCTTGCGCCTCGGACACAATACCCGATCCTCCAATGCCGCCTGCTCCTCCAAGTGCTATATCGCCAAGCGCGTCAAGTATCCCTGAATTTGTCGTGGCGCAGCCCCCCAAAACAGGAAGCCCTAAAAGCCCTGTCAATAAGGCGCGTCTTTTCATAAGCGCTGCGCGCTCTGTTTGTGCGGGTAAAGGCAATGTCATAATGATCTCCGATTAGTTACGAAACTGTGGCGCGAAGATAGCCTATATGTCAAGTTTTCTGCGCAGCAAAATTCATAATCACATCCGCTAGAAAAAGCTTTGCGGATCAATATCAATGGCGATTTTGATCTTGTTTTTCGGCCTATAGCGCGCTCGCCATGCCGCCATATAGGCGGGTAGATTCACGCTAGCGCCCGCCTTAATGAGCAATCTTCGGCGGTGACGCCCGCGCAGCATCGCGATTGGTGCTTCGGCGGGGCCGAGTATCTCTATGCCGTCTGCGCGCGGCGCTTTGAGCGTAAACTCACGCGCGGCCTCATCGACAATTTTCGGCTCTGGCCCAGAAATAATCACCGCCGCCAATTTGCCAAAGGGCGGCAAACCCAATAATTCGCGCATTTCAAGCTCAGCATTTATGAAGCGCTCCCGATCCCCTGCCGCTAGCGCAGCTAAGGCTTCATGTTCAGGCATATGCGTTTGGATTAAGGCGCGGCCAGGCTTATCCGCTCGTCCCGCGCGCCCCGCCACCTGCACCAAAGTTTGATAGGTGCGCTCGCCTGCGCGCAAATCACCGCCCGCCAAACCCAAATCACCATCGACCACGCCAACAAAGGTTAGATGCGGAAAATTATGGCCTTTGACCACCATTTGCGTGCCAATTAAAATATCAATCTCGCCCGCCGCCATACGCGCCATACGCTCAGCAATCACATTCGCGCCGCCTGCCGTATCGGAGCTAAAAATTTCAATCCGCGCGGACGGGAAAAGCGCGCGTGCCTCCTCTTCCACCCGCTCAACACCGGGGCCAATAGGGGCAAGACTATCTTCGGATTTGCACGCAGGGCAGAGGCGCGGCATAGCCATTGAAAATCCCGTATGATGGCACATGGCACGGCCTGTACGGCGATGATGCACCAGCCAGCTATCTGTGTCTGGCGATTTTAATTTCTCCCCGCATGAGCGACACATAATCAACGGAGCATAGCCGCGCCGATTAAGATAGAGCATGGCTTGCTCCCCGCGCGCAAGCGCGGCGCGCGTGGCCTCAATTAGCGGAGCGGATAAAAAGCAGCCCTTTTCTGGCTTATCCTCTTTTAGGTCTATAAGCGCCACATCGGGCATGGTCACCGCGCCGGGACGTTCGGGCAGCTGTATATGATGATAGCGCCCGCGCCGTGCATTCACCAAACTCTCCAGCGCAGGTGTCGCGCTGGAGAGCACAATACTAGCCCCTTCTAATTTGCCGCGCAGCACCGCCATATCGCGCGCATTATAAATCACGCCCTCTTCTTGCTTATAGCTGCCATCATGTTCCTCATCGACGACAATTAAGCCAAGGCGCTCAAATGGCAGGTAAAGCGCCGAGCGCGCGCCAATCACTAATTTGGCGCGCCCCTGCGCAACCTCGCGCCATGTTCGGCGGCGCGCCGCATCCCCCAGCGCGCTATGCCACTGGGCAGGCCGCGCATCAAAGCGGGCCTGAAAGCGCGACAGGCTCGCTTGGGTTAGCGCAATCTCTGGCACTAAAATAAGCACTTGCTTGCCCGTCTGTAAGGCGCTCGCAACCGCTTCAAAATAAACTTCGGTTTTGCCAGACCCTGTTACCCCGTCCAGCAAAGCGACGTTAAACTCCCCGCGCGCGGTGAGCGTTGATAGCTCTTTCCCTGCCGCAATCTGGCGCTCGGTGAGGTTTAACCCCGCTGGCTTTTGCGCATTTGGCACATCAAAAGGCGCGTCCAACGGCTGCGTAAATGCGCTCAGCCCGCCCGCCTTGGCTAGCCCTGTCACGATGGCAGAGCTCACCCCTGCCGCCTTGGCAATCTCGCTGGCGCGCGCTGGCCATATATCATCAAGCCTTAAAACCGCCTCGCGCGCAGGGCTCATACGCGCAGGCACAGTGCCAGATAAACGATATTTGGTGACAAGCGGGCTAGGCTCGAGCGCCTTATAGCTGCGAATGACCATGCGCAGAACAAGGCCTTGCGGGCAGCAATTATACCGCGCCGTAAAATCAACAAACTTTAACATGGCCGCCGATAAAGGGCGCGCGGCCTTAATTTGGGCTATCTCTTTAAGATTGCCCTTTTCCTTGTCTGGCTTCTCCCCCCATACGACACCCAGCTTGACCTGCTTACCCAGAGGCGCATAGACAAAGCTGCCAGCGCTAAGCTGGTCTGCGCCCGGTAAGTCACTGGCCAGCCAATAGTCAAAAGGCTCGGGCACACCGACGGGAAATAAAACTGTTACACATTTACCCATATATAGGTGATAACACTGTCAGACTGAGTCGCGAGAAAATTAGGAGCCAATCATGAAGTTTTTTGTAGATAGTGCGGATTTAAAGCAAATAGCCTATTTAAATGATATTGGTTTGGTTGACGGCGTCACCACCAATCCCTCTATCATTGCCAAATCGGGCCGCGATTTTATCGAGGTTATTAAAGAGATTTGCAAAATGGTCGACGGCCCTGTCAGCGCCGAAGTCGTCGCCGTAAAGGCCGATGATATGATCGCCGAAGGCCGCAAGCTTGCTAAAGTCGCCAGCAATGTCTGCGTGAAGCTGCCCCTGACGATGGACGGGCTTAAGGCCTGTAAACATTTAACGGCTGATGGCATTCAAACCAATGTCACTTTATGCTTTAGCGCCAATCAAGCTTTGCTCGCCGCCAAAGCAGGTGCCAGCTTCATCTCGCCCTTTATTGGCCGCCTAGATGACCTTGCCCTAGATGGGTTAGAGCTAATCTCAGACATTCGCACCATTTATGATAATTATGGCTATGAGACGGAAATCTTGGCCGCCTCTATTCGCAATGTGAACCATGTGAAAGACTGCGCCTTGATCGGAGCAGATGTGATGACCGCGCCGCCAGATGTGATCGCGAAATTAGCGGGCCATGTCCTAACCGATAAAGGCCTTGCCGCTTTCCTCAAAGATTGGGACGCGACAGGCCAGAGTATTTTATAACGCTACTAAACCATCTCTTCTAAACCGCGCCTAAGCGGCTTTGCTCTGTATTTTATCCGCTATTGTGAGCAGTATGCGGCGCGGCACAAATGGCACGAGCCAATTTAGAGCAAAGCTTAGGCCCAGCTCATTAATCTTGACCAATTTGCCCGCCATCATAGCGTCATAGCCAATCTTGGCCACGCTGCGCGCGCTTTTCCCGCCGCCTTTAACTAGCTGCGTGCCGAGCAAATCCGCCGTCTGGGCAAATTCAGTTTCCACATATCCCGGCGCAAGAACCGTGCAGCTAACACCCGATTTGCGCAGCTCTTGGTCCACCGCTTGGCTAAAGCTATTTACAAATGCCTTACTTGCAAAATAGACGGCTTGCTGCGGGCCGGGCAGAAAGCCCGCTGTTGACCCAACATTGAGAATTTTGCCGCTGCCACGCACGCTCATATCACGGCCAAATTCATGGGTCAGCGTCACCAAGGCTTTGATATTAAGATCAATCATAGACATTTCATCATCCAGCTTTCGCGTGATATGATCCCCATGCCCGCCAAAGCCCGCATTATTAATCAAAATATCTGGCACATCCCCCAATGCGCGCACCTGTTTATAAAGCTCCAGCGCTTGGCCCGAGCCAGAAAGGTCCATAGCAATCGTGCTAACCTTTACCTTATGCGCGGCTTCAAGCTCTGATTTTAAAGCCTCAAGCTCAGCCTCGCGCCGCGCTGTAATAATCAAATCGCCCCCTTTAGAGGCATGATAGCGCGCTAGCTCTTTGCCAATTCCAGATGAGGCGCCTGTAATAAGGGCTGTTTGTGTCATATCTTTATCTCTATTTTTGTCTCTATCCGTGTTTTCTCTTAACATTTATACAGACCCCATTGATAGAGGCTCAATTAAAGAGGCTCTATTGATGGAGGCTCAAGTGATAGAAATTGGTCATGGCAGGACTCTATTAACTTTAGCCCGCCATTATATATCTATGACACGCCCCCTAACCGCCCAAACCTGCCTTGAACAATTTCTAGCCCATCTGTCTGGTGAGCGGCGCCTTTCTGAGAAAACCGTCGATGCGTATAATCGCGATATTTCCAGCTTTCTTGGATTTTTAGAAATTCACCGCGCCGAGCGTATTACCTTGCCTATACTCTCAGAACTTAGCCCGCCCGACTTTCGGGCCTTTTTAGCGATGCGGCGTAATGGTTCAGATGGACTTGATTCAGGCGGGCTTGGCTCAGATGGGCTTGGATCACGCTCCATCGCGCGGCTACTCTCTGCGCTTCGTACATTTTACCGCTATCTTGAACGCCGCTACGGGATAAAAAATAGCGCGCTAGGCCTAATCAAAGCCCCGCGCATAAAACGTAGCCTCCCCAAACCCGTTAGCGCGCAAGGGGCGAAAGATTTAATCAAAGCCGCCGATGATATAGATAAATTACCGTGGATCGCCGCGCGGGACATAGCTGTGCTGACCCTTCTTTATGGCGCAGGCCTGCGCATATCCGAGGCCTTAAACCTCACCGGAGACGATCTACCGCTAGGCGATATTTTACGCATTAAGGGTAAGGGAGATAAAGTTCGGCTTGTCCCTGTTTTGCCTGCCGCGCAAAAAGCCATGCAAGATTATATAAAGCTGTGCCCCTATATTATGGATAAGGATATGGCCATCTTTCGAGGGCTGCGCGGCAAAAAACTACAAGCCGCTATCGTGCAGCGCGACGTGCAGATCGGAAGAGCGTCGG
>JALZUP010000111.1 GCA_023301505.1 Robiginitomaculum sp. | reverse complement strand
AGGGAGCTGCCCTCACCGGCTCCACCTACCATGCTACG
Organism: Robiginitomaculum sp.; assembly: GCA_023301505.1. Classification (GTDB taxonomy): domain Bacteria; phylum Pseudomonadota; class Alphaproteobacteria; order Caulobacterales; family Maricaulaceae; genus Robiginitomaculum. The sequence goes on along the minus strand of JALZUP010000111.1, from coordinate 3,293 downwards.
CCGCCCTCCGAGTCAGAGCGGGGACCGACTTGCGTTGCCCGGCTTGTCGTGCGACCACAACAGTTGGCGAGGCCGATATGATTGGGTCCCGTCAGCACACCAACGAGGTTATCACAGAGGCACTAGCCGTCGCGCGGCAGGAGATGCCGGCTGAGGGAGGAAGAGGGGCTTCCACACGGTCCACAAGGGGCGAGAGGGGGGGACGATTGATATGCAGCATTTGCCATGGACTGATTGAGGAGACTGATCATGTGCAAGTGTCCTGCTTGTGCGACGTGCATCGCCGTTGCGCTCTTGGGTTTTGTGAGGACGCAATCCCTCGAGCTAGGTTCGTCGGCGGGGCACGCCTAGTCACGTGCCCAAACCCGGCCTTGCATGAGGTTCACCAAGAGGTGGACTTACATCCCCTCCTGCAACAGGTTCGCACCCTCGGTAGGTCGGCAGAAACGCCGGATGAAGGTTCTCTCAGAAACAGGGTCACCGAAGCCGAGCTCCGCCTACGGAGCACGACCCACTTGGTGCCGGAAATGGTAGACTTGTCGCAGAGCGACACCGTGAGAGGAGAGGAGGACCTTCAAGGAGAAGGAAGTGACACGAACCCTCAGCCACAGGCGGATACGCCGTGTAGCGTCTGCGACAGGCAAATAGAGGACGACCAGAGGTTCGCTTTCTCCGGTTGGCTCGTACACAGGAGATGTGCTGTAGCAAATGCAGAGGGGGCAGCCAACAGAGGAGACGATCGGTTTGGGGTGGCCATTAGAGGAAGGGCAGGGCCGCCCCGTCGGAGAACGTTCCTCCTCACGGAAATAGTGCCGAGGATCCACCTGCGGTACGACCGCGGTACCGATCGGGGCGCCCACCAACAACGCCAGTTGGAGATAATTTGGCGAACAGTAAATTCGGGTTTGGAGGGGGTCGCAAACCAAGACGACGGAGGACAGCATGTACAAAGGGGGGGAGGGGAGGACGCAGATGCGTCGTGTACCTATTGTGGCCGGGCTCTAGATGACTCTGCTGGGGAGTTGGGAGGCAGCCATGGACGGGTACCCATTCCGTGTGCCCACGGAGGGTTTGTGCACGCACGCTGCATGCTGGACCGGGTGGACCGCATCGCGAGAGGGAATGCCGATCCGAGACCCTGCGTTGCGTGCAGCTCGGCATGGCCGGAGGGAAGCCGACCTCCCCATCCGGCGGAGTTGGTTAGAGGGTTGCCCGTGACCGAACAAGGGAGGAGGTGGGCGGCGGTGAGGGGTTCATTGCAGTTCGCCGCCCTGCTCCAGCAGGGTGCCCTCGGAACGGAACCAGCCAGTTACGTGACGACCGGGGTTTACAACACGTTTGAGCTCATGGTGACAGCCCTTGGAAGGAGCACAACCGCTTCGTTCGTATTGTGCTCCCTTTTCAGTGATGCGTTGGACCTACCTCAAGCGGCCTACCTCGATTTCCCCCGTACCAGGGAATGGGAAGCGGCTGCCGCCCGCTACCGTACGCTGTTCGTCGCGTACGGCATCCGACCGCAAGACGTCTTGCTTCGCCTCCCAAATAGAAGACTGTACATTGGACCCCACGTCCAAGAATATTTGGTGGGCCTTGACGCCGAATGGGAGGAGCTCTTGACGAGGTGGACCCTCGGTGTCCAAACCGCACTGCAAGCAGGAGACGCGCTACCTCCTTTTCCGACGATTTTAGCGACCACGCAGGAGGGGACAGGCTCGGGGCAGGAGAGCGACATGTTATCAAGGGGGTTGCTTGGGCAGGGAGGCGCCGCTTCGGGTGCCACAGAGAGCCATCAGACTACAGGGAGCAGGGACACCACGCTAGATCCTCTATGTACCTACTGCAGTCGGGCCCTAAATAACTCCAGTGGGGATTCGGACGTCGGCCATTTATGGGCACCCATTCCTTGTGCCCACGGAGGGCTTGTGCACGCCGGCTGCATGCTGGACCGGGCGGAACGCCTTGCGTGTGGGCACTCAGACCCACGACCATGCGTTGTCTGTCAGTCTGAATGGCCAGCGAGAAATCGGCCTCCCCATCCGGCAGAGCTAGCCGAAGGGATGCCCAGACCACGACCGGGGGGACGGTGGTCGGCGGTGGGAGGTGCTCTGCAGTTCGCCGAACTCCTTGAGGAGGATGAACGGCTGGAGCCGTCCAGTTATGTGACAACGGGCTCCCACCACACGTTCGAGCACATGGTGAGGACCCATGGAAGGAGCCCAACATCTTCTTACCTGCTGTGTTCTCTGTTCAGCGACGCCCTGGGTCTGCCTCGGGAGGCTTATCTCGATTTTCCCCGCTCGAGGGAATGGGTAGCGGCTGCCGGCCACTACCGCGAGATTTTCGCTACGTACGCCATTCGGGCACAGGACATCTTACTCCGACTACCTAGTAGGAGGCTTTACATAGGACCTCATGTCCAAGAGTTCCTGGCAGGTCTCGACGGCGTATGGGAAGAGCGCCTGACGAGGTGGACCCTCGGGGTCCGAAACGCATTGGAGGTAGGTGACGCGCTACCTCTTTTTCCAACGGCGGTGGAAGACACGCCGTTGGGTGGCGAGCCGGTAACAAGAGGGCAGCAAGGTCAGGAAGGCATTGCTAGAGGTGTCATAGAAAGCCGTCAGACCACAGGGGTCAGGGATGCCACGTCAGCAGGACAAGTGGGGACCCCCCGGACAACACCCAGCGCCGCCACTGCAACACCAGCGGTGGCAATGTCTACGTCTAGCTGTGAGGGAGAGGGAGAACCGGCCACAGGTGGGGCCATGGAGAACCCTCTCACCACCAGAGGCAGGGATGTCACGCCAACGGGACGCCCGGGAGTTCCCCTGGCACAGCCCAGTGCCGCCCCAGCAACACCTGGAGCGATCGCGTCCATGCCTACTAGCGCGGGGGGGGAGGCGGCGGCTACAAGAGGCAGACGAGGCCGTCCGCGAGGACAGGGGAGGAGAGCACGAGCGACCAGTACTGGGAGAGGGGCATCCACGAATCGGGGGCTGATCCCTCGGCCCGGGGGCAGTGAACCGCCACTGTCCCCTGGACAGGGGGGGGGCAACCGCAGAGAGCGTGCACCCAGCAGGGAAGGAGGAGGGGGAGAAGGAAGAGGGGGCGAAGGAGGAGGAAGCGAGGGAGGAGGGAGCGAAGGAGGAGGGAACGAGGGAAGAGTTGCATCATCAGGGAGCGCGGGACGACTTCGCGCATCTATGGGCGACAATCTAGAAGGGTCTGGCAGGGGGTCACGAGCAGCCAGGGCAGGGAGAGGGGTCGACACGAGCACGGGGAGAGACCCCAGGTCC
>JALZUP010000110.1 GCA_023301505.1 Robiginitomaculum sp. | reverse complement strand
CAATTCTGGCCAAAATATTAAATTTTCTTTGCTTTCCCCTAATGAATAGGCATAGTCAAACTATTCGGGGAGGGTATAGAGCTGAAAAATCAGCCACCCTCAAATATACACATCTGGCATGGATCATTTCTGCCAGATAATAGAGGGTATTTATAATGGAATTAGGTTTACCTTTTGCCATCATCGCAGGACTTGCGGCGGTGGTATATGGCATTGTGCAGACAATGTCGCTGCTCAAAGCTGATGCTGGCAATGAGAAAATGCAAGAGATTGCGCGCGCTATTCAAGAAGGCGCAAATGCTTATCTCAAACGTCAATATATAACCATTGCAGGTGTGGGCATTGTCGTCTGTATCGCCGTTGGTTTGTTTTTATCTATGGCATCGGCCATTGGCTTTGCTATTGGCGCAATCTTATCGGGTCTGGCGGGCTTTATCGGGATGCTTGTTTCGGTGCGGGCGAATGTTCGAACCACTCAGGCCTCATCAATAAGTCTTGCGGGCGGCCTCAAAATTGCGTTTCAATCTGGCGCTGTGACAGGGATGCTTGTTGCGGGTCTGGCTTTGCTAGGCATGGCGGCTTATTATCTAATTCTGACAGGCGGTGATTTTGCGGGCATGGACAGCCATGCCCAGCGCGATGTTATCAATGCGCTTATCTCCTTAGGGTTTGGCGCGTCTTTGATTTCCATCTTTGCGCGTCTGGGCGGCGGTATCTTTACAAAAGGTGCTGACGTTGGCGGCGATATGGTTGGTAAAGTCGAAGCTGGTATTCCAGAAGATGACCCACGTAATGCGGCGACCATTGCCGATAATGTCGGTGATAATGTCGGCGACTGTGCGGGCATGGCGGCTGATTTGTTCGAGACCTATGTTGTGTCCGTTGTGGCGACTATGGTCTTAGGCTCAATCCTGTTCTCTGGCGCATCTGACGCTATTCGCAATGGCATTATGATCTATCCGCTGGTTATTGGCGGAGTGGCGATTTTTGGCTGTATTTTAGGTTCTTTCTTTGTTCGCTTAGGCAAGTCTGAAAATATTATGGGCGCGCTTTATAAGGGCTTTATCGCCTCATCTTTGTTCTCACTTGCGGGCGTTTTTATCGCGACCAAGATGACGGCGGGTGTTGGCTTTGGAACGCTGGGCGTAATTGAAGGCCAAACCATTACAGGCATGAACCTATTTTATTGCGGCATTGTCGGCATAGCGGTGACAGGCTTAATTATCTGGATTACAGAATATTATACGGGCATTACGTATCGCCCTGTAAAATCTATCGGTCTGGCCTCTGAATCTGGTCACGGCACGAATGTTATCCAAGGTCTGGCTGTGTCACTTGAAGCCACAGCGCTTCCAGCGATTGTTATCATTGCAGGTATTTTGTTCACCTATAGCTTAGCGGGTCTGTTTGGTATCGCCATTGCGGTGACGACGATGTTGGCCCTTGCGGGCATGGTTGTCGCGCTTGATGCCTTTGGCCCTGTGACGGATAATGCGGGCGGCATTGCTGAAATGGCGGGTCTGCCAGACGATGTGCGTAATACCACAGATAAGCTAGATGCGGTTGGCAATACGACCAAAGCCGTAACCAAAGGCTATGCTATTGGTTCAGCGGGTCTTGGCGCGCTTGTGCTATTTGCGGCCTATACGGAAGACATCAAACATTTCGTGAAAGACGCCGCTCCGGGGGATTACTTCCACAATTTGGGAGACCTTACCTTTAGTCTAACCGACCCTTATGTCGTTGTTGGTTTGCTCTTTGGCGGTATGTTGCCTTATCTATTTGGGGGTATGTCGATGATGGCTGTTGGCCGCGCGGCGCAATCCGTTGTGGTTGAAGTCCGCCGACAGTTCAAAGAGATGCCGGGCATTATGACTTATGAGCAAAAGCCAGATTATGGACGCGCCGTCGATATTCTGACTAAATCTGCGATTAAGGAAATGATCCTGCCAAGCCTTCTGCCAATATTGGCTCCGCTTGTGCTCTTCTTTGGTATCAATGTTATCGGTACAAAAGCGGATGCATTTACGGCGCTTGGCGCGATGTTGCTGGGCGTGATTGTCACGGGTATTTTCGTTGCTGTCTCTATGACCGCTGGCGGCGGTGCGTGGGATAATGCGAAAAAGCTTATCGAGGACGGCGCACATGGCGGCAAAGGCTCTGAGGCTCATAAGGCGTCAGTGACAGGCGATACGGTTGGCGATCCTTATAAAGATACAGCTGGCCCCGCAGTTAACCCGATGATCAAGATCACAAATATTGTGGCCTTGCTCTTGCTAGCAGGTCTGGCGGGGTAAGCTTTAGGCGATAAGAGTATAAAAGCGCGGTGAGGGGACCTCTTTCCGCGCTTTTTTGTGTTATAAGCTATGTGGTGATAGCTGAGCGATTGTTTTCGAGCCTTATGCGCGGCTCATCTTGTCAGCCAATTTTGGAGTTGCATTTATGAGCAGGACGTTTTGGCTGTTATCAATCTTTGTTCTAGCAATAGCGTTTGGAGCTAGGGCTTTATCTCAAGGGCATCTGGCTGAAAGCTCAGCCTCATCCACTCAGCCTAATTTTTTAATTCTACTCTCAGATGATATGGGCGTGGATACGATGGGCATTTACGGCTTGAGCAAAGATGCCGCCAGCACCCCTAATCTGGATAAGCTGGCGAGGCAGGGCATTATGTTTGAAAATGCATGGGCAACGCCAAAATGCGCAACAACAAGAGCGGCATTGTTAACGGGACAATATGGCGTCAATAATGGGGTCACTTCCGTTCCGGGAACTCTGCCCGCAGGTAGTCTGATTTTACACAAAGCGGTGACGCAATTGGGATATTCCAATGCCGCCTTTGGGAAATGGCATTTGCAGGGCCGTAGAGGGACGACGACCAATCCAAATGGTTTTGGCATTACGCATTACGAGGGCAATTTTAGTAATGTTAAAGATTATTATGACTGGGCCAAAATAACCAATGGCCGCGAAAGCCAAGACAGCACTTATCATACAAGTGCTATATCCGGCGCGGCGGCTAATTGGATCAAGGCGCAAGATAAGCCTTGGCTGGCATGGGTGGCCTATAGCGCCCCTCACGGCCCTATTCACGCCCCGCCAAGTGAGCTTCATAGCCGTAAATTAAGCGGTTCCCCTAACTCTGATGCGCGTAATCATTATCTTGCGGCTATTGAAGCTATGGACACAGAGATTGGGCGATTAATTGCTGAAATTCCAACGCAGCAGCGCGATAATACGGTTATTATATTTATCGGAGATAATGGTACGCCAAGGCGCTTGCTTGACCGTGATGTTTATCGGCGATCACATGGCAAATCGAGCCTTTATGAGGGCGGTGTTCGTGTGCCATTTATTATATCGGGCGGCGTGCCCGCCAAGGATGATGATGGCGGTATCATGATCAATATTGTTGATCTTTTCCCGACTATTTTAGATATGGCGCAGCCAATAACATCGACAATAATAACGCCTCATTCATCAGCGATAGATGGGCAAAGCTTTGCCAAGTTTCTTGAGGGTCAGTCAGAACCAATACGTGCTTATAATTATGCGGAATATGAGGATGGCTGGGCCGTTCGCGATGCTAATTTTAAGTTCATATATCAAGATGATGGCGACGAAGAGCTATATGATCTAAGTTCAAACGGAATTGAACGCACCAATATTATCACGCAATCGCAATATTTAGCAAAAGCGACTGAGCTAAAACAATATGGGATGTCTATTCGCGGCGAGCGTTAAAACGCTTAAAACGACTAAACAGTTGAAGCTTTTAAGCTTGAAATTAACGAAGGGACTAAGCCATTGAGTGATTATATTCTCTACGGGTCTCAGGCCAGCCTGTTCACGGGCAAGGTTCGGGCTTATATGAATTGGAAGGGCGTTGATTTCGAAGAGCGTGCTGTCAATGAGACTATTATGAAAACGGTTATCCTGCCTCATGTTGGCTGGGCCGTTGTTCCCGTCATTCAAACCAAGGATGGGCGGATCATTCAAGATAGCTGGGATATTATGACTGAGATTGAAGCGGCAAGCCCTGTGCCGCCGCTCATGCCTGATGGGCCAGTTCAGCGTTTCGCCTCTTTGCTTATACAGCTCTATGGGGATCAATGGTTGACCTTGCCTGCCATGCATTATCGGTGGAACTATAATGAAGAGTGGGTTTTAACTCAGTTCGGCCAATCCGCCGCGCCTGACGCGCCAGCAGAGCAGCATTATTCTATTGGGAAGAAAATAGGAGAGCGGTTTCGCGCTATGGTGCCTATGCTTGGTGTTACCGAGTCCACTATTGCTGGAATAGAGAGCTCTTATGAGGCGTTTTTGTCAGAGTTTTCTGCGCATTTAGAACATTACGATTTTGTGTTTGGCGCACGGCCCTCTCTTGCCGACTTTGCCTTGTGCGGCCCTCTTTATGCGCATTTATACAGAGACCCCGCCAGCCGCGAAATTATGGAGCGCGTTGCTCCGCGCGTTGCGCAATGGGTTAGGCGTATAATCTCGGCCCAGAGTAATGGCGGTGATACGGCGGGTTTAGTTGCGGGTGATGTCATCCCCGATAGCTTATTTGCGCTTTTAAGGCGTCACTCGGCTGAGCATTTGCCCGTATTAGAGGCGACAAATGATCTATTTACGGCATGGTGCGAAACGGCTGCGTCTGGCGATGCGGTTCCGCGCATGTTGGGAACTGTTCCTTTTCATGTTGATGGCTGTGACGGACAAACAATAGCGCGGAGCTTTTCTTTATTTAGGCTACAGGCGGCTCTCGATAGTCTTGCAACGATGTCAGCAAGTGAGCGCGCGCAAGCTGAAGCTTTTTTAAAGGATATAAATGCACAAAGCCTGATGTCATTTAAATTGCCGCGGCGTTTAGAACGCAAAAATTGCAAGCTCTGTCTGGCTTGATTTATCATCTCAGATTACCCCGAAGAGATAGGGGCGATATGTCAATCGTTTAAAGAAAAACCCGGCTCTCTGGCCGGGCTTTTCAACGAAGGTCGTGAGGTTAGCTAGCTAACCTTGCGGACCTCCGCCCCCCCCGGGAATGTTCTGGTCGCCAGTAAGGCGATCAGTTCCGATACCAATCGTACCAAAAATTTGTTCAAGAACGGATAATTCTCGTCCGCGTGTTGGCGTTTCTCGGCCAACAAAATTGACTGCGCGTCCGTCTTCAATTCCATATTCAGCAACAGCTTGTACGCCGCCATCATCATCAAAGACTACGGCGGTAATATTGCGCTCATCAGTTCTAGGTTTAAGATAAGCAAGGCGTTGTTGCACGCTGCTCATATAATACCAAACTTCCTTTTCAAACACGCCGGTTGTTGATGGGTTTCCAAGACGCGCGATAACGGTTGCTTTGCTATCTGTGCCAGGTTCGATTTGCTGCGGCTTATCCGTTTCTGTTGGAACATAGCCATGCGTGCGTAATATAGGGTTGCAAGCAGATAGCCCGGCGATAAGAGAGCCAGCTATGACAGTTTGTAACAGCCCTTTGAGGGGGAATTGTCTCATGAACGCTTTCTTTATCAAAAATCCTTGTTATCAATTAACGACAGGCTTGCGCGCTGGCAAGAGTGAAAAGTACTAAATCAATAGGATTTCATGTTTAAATTTCTTTTTAAAAAACGCATTGAAGATATTCAAGCAGGGCAGCTTTACAGCCAAGTGCTTGCGCAATCGCGTCAGCCCGCTTTTTTTGGGGCTGGGCGCTTTGAGGACAGCTATGATGGGCGTATTGACCTTTTATCTCTAAATCTGGCGATTATCATACATAATTTGCGCCGTTTCGATGCCGCTGGGCAACGATTGGGTCAGGCGCTTTACGATGTTATGGTCGAAGACTTTAATATTGCTATGCGTGAAGAGGGGCTTGCAGATACTGGAATTTCGCGCCGAATTAAGCCGATGGTTGCCTTCTTCTATGGCCGCTTATCCGCGTTGAGCCAAGCGCTTAGCGAAGAGCAAGATTTGCATGTTTTCGTCAAAGACCGTGTTTTAGGCGAGCAGGGCGAGGCTGGATTTTCAGCCCGTTTTGCAGACTATTTACATCGCAACCACATAAAGCTCAGTCAAATAAGCCTTGAAGATATAGAAAAAGGCCACTTTGAGTTTGAAGCTCTTGAACCTGGCTAAGTTGACATTGACTAAGGTGTGAGCTGTTCACGGATTAATAGCCCTTAAAACAAAGAGTTGATTTATACTGTAGCCATTTTTGTACTGACGCGCTATGAAGCGAAAGGTTAGGTGGCTAAAGGCAAGCGAAATTTCTATGACAGACAATAAAGTCATATCTGTAGACGTGATGGGCGGAGATGATGCGCCTGATATTGTCATTGCTGGCGTGGAGACTTTGCTAAAGTCTCATGCTCAAGCTCCGCACGCCCTTTCATTTTTGCTCCATGGGGATGAAGCTCAAATCAATCGACTTTTAAGCAAGGCGCCTTTGGCCAAGGCCGCTAGCAAGATCATGCATACCGAAAAATTTGTTGAAATGGATGCCAAGCCTTCAGCCGCCCTGCGTAAGGGGAAGGGCACATCCATGTGGAATGCCATTGCCAGTGTCAAAGCTGGAGAGGCAGATGCGGCGGTATCTGCGGGCAATACAGGCGCGCTAATGGCTATGTCAAAGCTACAGCTGCGTATGCGTCAGGGCGTTCAGCGCCCCGCAATTGCGGGTATATGGCCGCGCCCCGTGGGAAATTGTATCGTGCTAGATATTGGCGCAAATATTGACTGCGATGAGGGACAGCTTTGTGAATTTGCTGTTTTAGGTGAAGCCTATTACCGCGCGCTTTTTGGAAAAGAAAGGCCCTCAGTCGGCTTGCTTAATGTTGGCACAGAAGAGCTTAAGGGGAATGCCACAGTCAAGGCGACGCATGAGCGCCTTCGCGCCATGAACTTTGGCTTAAATTATCACGGCTATGTTGAGGGCAATGATATTTCCACAGGCGATGTCGATGTGATCGTAACGGACGGGTTTACGGGTAATATCGCGCTTAAAACAGGCGAAGGCGCTGCCAAGCTTATGGGCGGATATGTTAAAGATGCGCTTAGCGATAATATCTGGTCTAAATTACTGACGGGACTCAATTATTTTTCAATTCGCAAAATGCGTGACCGTATGGACCCGCGCAAACTTAATGGCGGTGTGTTTTTGGGGTTAAATGGTATTGTCGTGAAATCTCACGGTGGAACTGACGCTATTGGCTATGCGAATGCACTAAAAGTCGCTATGGAACTGGCAGAGAGCCATTTTCAAGAAGAAATTGAAAACACGCTTCAGGCGCTACATGATGCCGAACTTGATATTGAAATAAGTGCAGAAATTTAAAGGTCTTTTATGAAGAGCGTAATCGCTGGAATTGGGGCCTTTTTACCCGAAACGGTTTTGACGAATGCAGATCTGGCGGCGCGCGGCGTTGACACATCTGATGAATGGATACAAGCACGTACAGGTATTAAGCAGCGCCATGTTGTTGCAGACGGGCAATATACATCAGATTTGGCGACTGAAGCGGCTAAAGCCGCCCTCATAGATGCTGGGCTGACGGCCGATGATATTGACTTGATTATTGTTGCGACGACGACGCCTGATTATACATTCCCATCGACGGCCACGATTGTTCAAGAAAATCTAGGCATGAGACATGGGGCCGCCTTTGATTTGCAGGCCGTTTGTAGTGGCTTTATCTATGGCCTCTCAGTTGTTGATGCGATGATTAAGTCTGGCCAAGCCAAGCATGTTATATTGATTGGCGCTGAATCCATGACGCGTATCCTTAATTGGGAAGACCGCACGACATGTGTTTTATTCGGAGACGGAGCAGGAGCCATTGTGCTATCAGCCCAAATGGATGAGCTGGCAGATAATGAAAGCCTAAAGAGTGCAGGGATCAAACAAACCTTTATTCGTTCGGATGGGCGTTATCGCGACCTTTTAATGACAAATGGCGGGCCATCACGCACGCAAGAGGCAGGTAAATTGACCATGATTGGTAATCAGGTTTTCCGCCGCGCCGTGACTGATATAGCGTCTGCCATGCGCGCTTGCGCAGAAAAGTCTAATGTTGAAATTAGCGATATTGACTGGTTTGTGCCGCATCAAGCTAATCAACGCATATTAGATGGCGTCGCTAAAAAGCTAGCTATCGACCCAGCCAGCGTTATCTCCACTGTCGCATATCACGCCAATACATCCGCAGCCTCTGTGCCCCTTGCTTTGCAGGCGGCGATTGCGGATGGCCGTATAAAACGAGGCCAAAGCGTTATGCTTGAAGCTTTTGGCGGCGGTTTTACGTGGGGCGCTGCTTTATTAACCTATTAAGCCCTTGTTATATAACTCTATTTAATTTATGAGAAAAGTCTTAGGTGTGATATTTTTGCACAGTTAAATGTCATTATAAGTCTGGTGAGGGGGCATGATGAGTTCTAATACCGTTACACGGGCCGACTTAACGGAAGCTGTTTACCGAGAGATTGGATTGTCTCGCGCGGAATCTGCATCCTTGGTTGAATCGCTCATTGAACATATTATTTCTGCACTTTTGCGTGGAGAAACGGTGAAATTGGCGGGGTTTGGGACGTTTAATTTGCGCGACAAACGTGAACGCATTGGCCGTAATCCGAAAACAGGTAAAGAGGTTCCGATTACCTCGCGCCGTGTCCTTGTTTTTAAGCCATCTGTCGTGCTCAAAGACCGTGTCGATAGCTCGCTTAAAGTTAAAGCGCAGAGCAAGGCCCAAAAAGCATAAATGGCCCAGCAGGCATAATTAGCCTTAAATTCAGAGAGCTGCGGGTTAAGCGGAACTCATATAGGCACATTCGGCCACATTAGGCACATTGGCTCGAATCAGCTATAAATATCAATATGCTATAGTAATAAGCTCTATCTGATGGTCAGCTAGGTTTAAAATATCAATTGTGATAATTGGTGCCCTTATAGTTGACGGTCTTACTCGTTGAGGGCCCTTAGAGGGCGGAGATGTTTTATGCTTGAAAAGTCAAGCCGTGCCTTTCGAACGATTAGTGAAGCGGGCGAAGAACTCGACTTAAAACCGCATGTTTTACGGTTTTGGGAAGCTAAGTTTTCTGATCTGAACCCCGTTACGCGGGCAGGAGGGCGAAGATTTTACCGTCCTGAAGATATAAACTTTTTGCGCGGCTTGCGTATTTTGCTCCACGATGAAAAGCATAAAATCAAAGATGTGCAAAAATTGATTAAATTGCGCGGGGCTCAAAGCGTGGTTGAGCTAGGCGAGTCTGCCGTTAATGTACGGCCTTCGCGTCCTATTAAGCAGCGTGATTTGGTGCCAGAGCGCATTAAAGGCGATGTGCCAACAGCTTCACCGTCTGAGATTGTCACAAAAATCGGCGCTAAAGCGGATAGCAAGTCGGCTTCCAATATAGTGCCATTTAATTCTGATGCAGCTGATGCAGATGATGGGCAGGCGCTAAATGAAAAAACCGCCTCTCAAGATAGCCGTTTTCTATTGCGCCAACCCAGCCTTTCCAATCCCGTTATGCCGACCTCTTCGCCTATTCAGCCGAAAGGACAATTGGGCGAGGACGCCGCTACAAAATCTGAAAATATAGCTCCGCAGTCGAGGGGACTTGATGCGGGAGAAAAAGCTGAATTAGAAATAGCCCTTGATCGCTTGAGCGTTTTGCGGAAACGCTGGGAAAAATTCACCTAAGCTACGGATTTGGCATTGCCCGCCTGCAGGGCTAGGCCTATAAGGCGCGAACCGGAAATTGCTTGCAGATTTGTTTTCAAATAGGCTCGTCGCAATCTGTCGGAGTGTAGCGCAGTCCGGTAGCGCACTCGCCTGGGGGGCGAGGGGTCGTGGGTTCGAATCCCGCCACTCCGACCATTTTTCACCTATCTTCATTTTCGGGGCAATAAAGCGCAGGGCAGTCCCGTTGCGCTGCTTTATCTGAATATGCCATATGCGGGGTATGAACACCGCCAACCAACATTCTGATCATTCACGCTTCATCACAATATGGCTGTGCTTTATGTGCTTGCTTGTTGTGGGCATGATTATTGTGGGCGGGGCGACGCGCTTAACAAATTCGGGCCTATCTATCACAGAGTGGAAACCGATTAGCGGGGCATTGCCGCCGCTCTCCCATGAGCATTGGCTCAGTGAGTTTGAAAAATACAAGCAAATTCCCGAATTTGAATCCGAACATCCCGGCATGACTTTGCGCGAATTTGAATTTATTTATTTTTGGGAATGGAGCCATAGACAGCTTGGCCGAATAACGGGTCTTGCCTTTGCGCTCCCTTTTTTCTTTTTACTGGTGAAAAAACGCCTGCCTAAAGGCCGTGTATGGGCTTTTTGGGCGGTGCTGATTGGCATTGGCGTGCAGGGCGCAATTGGCTGGTGGATGGTTTCCAGCGGCCTTGAGGGTGAGCGTGTTGATGTGTCTCCCTATCGTCTGGCCACCCATCTAGGCGCGGCTTTTGTTCTGCTAGGCGGGCTTGTTTGGCTCGCCCTTGATAGCGCCGCGCGGTGGAGGCCGAGCGGGCGGGGCGTGCTCACGCCATTGGCCTTGGCCTTATTGCTGACAACCTATTTGCAAATCATTGCAGGGGCGTTCATGGCAGGAACCCATGCGGGGGATACATATAAAGAATGGCCGCTTATGGATGGCGATTTTGTCCCGCAAGGTTATTTCATCATGTCGCCGCCGCTACGAAACCTGTTTGAGAACATTCCAGCTATCCAGTTTAATCACCGCATTTTGGCTTATATAGTTTTTGCGCTCTCGCTCTGGCTATTTATCGCGGCCTTGCGCAAAGGCTCTACGCAGGTGAAACGCTTTAGCGCGATATTGCTGGCTTTGGTTGTTTGGCAAGTGGGTATCGGGATTGCGACATTGCTCCATATGGATCCGCATCC
>JALZUP010000109.1 GCA_023301505.1 Robiginitomaculum sp. | reverse complement strand
GCCACACAACACATAGCGCAAAGAGCCGACAGCCCCGTTAATGAGAGCCGCTCTTCCATAAGCTGCGCCGCGCGCGCTTGAAGCGGCTCAAGACTAAATGTCCCCAGTTGATCAGCCAGCCGCGCTTTCCACGTCACGCGCACCTTATTGCCCGGCTGTAATATAGGCCGCATACGCCGCCCTGCTCCGCCATGGACCAATCCAGCATAGCGCCCCTTATCAGGCGTGAGAATATCGGCGATGGCGGCGCTTTCGCCATGTTTGCGCACATTCAGGATATAGCCTTCAGACTGCCACTGCATGACGCCTCTCCCCTAAACCGTTACCGCTAAACCGTTAACGCAAAATCGCTAAACACCAAATTGCTAAACGTCAAATTCAAGACCAAATTGCTGGTAAAGGCTACGGGTCTCTGACCAATTTTCACGCACTTTCACAAAGAGAAAGAGATGCACTTTTACGCCCAGCCACTCCGAGAGCTCTTTTCGCGCAGAGGCCCCAATAGCTTTAATCGTCTGCCCGCCCTTACCCAGCACAATCGGCTTTTGAGAGTCTTTGCGCACATAAATGACTTGCTCAATTTTGACCGAGCCATCGCGATTATTAGTCCATTTTTCTGTCTCAACCATGCTGGCATAAGGCAGCTCATCATGAAGGCGTAAAAAGAGCTTTTCGCGCGTAACTTCTGCCGCAATCAGGCGCGTTGGAATATCGGCCGCTTGGTCGGCGGGAAACATCCACGGCCCCTGCGGCATAGACTGGGCCAAAAGCTGTCCCAAATCTTTAATCCCGTCTCCGTTTGAAGCCGAAATCAGCACCACATTACTATAGACATCTTGCTCATTAAAATGCGCCACTAATGGCAAAAGCTGATCATGGGCAATCAGGTCAATTTTATTAAGCGCTAAAATTTTAGGCACATCCGCGCCGCGCTTCTTAAGGCCTTCAATCACGCTCTGCGTATCTTTCACGCCTAGCTTATCTTGCGACCCTGGCTCCTCGCGGTTCAGCACCCGCAAATAGGCGGGAGCATCGACCACATGGACGATGGCATTCGCATCTTTCGTACCCGTCCATGCCGCATGCACCATAGAGCGGTCGAGCCGATCTTTTGCTTCAAATATGCCGGGCGTGTCGACGAGCACGACTTGCGCCTCTCCGATAAGGGCAATACCGCGCAATTGAAAGCGCGTCGTTTGTACTTTGTGAGTAACAATAGAGACTTTCTCGCCAACCAGAGCATTCACTAAGGTTGATTTGCCTGCATTTGGCGCGCCAATAATGGCGGCAAAACCTGCGCGGCTCTGATTATCTATATTGGGCTGGCCCATATCATCTGTCATGTCATCTATCATCAGAGTGCCATGCTATGTTGCGGGCCAGTTTTCAAGTAAATGTTTTGCCGCAAAGCGTTCTGCATCTTTTTTTGACTTGCCTGTACCGCGTGCTTCCCCAAATTTTTCGACCGTAACTTCAATGATAAAGAGCGGGCGGTGATCAGGGCCAGAGCGTTCAATCACTGTGTAAATGGGCTGCCCTCCCCCTTGAGCGGAGGCGCGCTCTTGCAATTCTGTCTTGGGGTCGCGTTCATCTGTTTTACAGACGCGGTCTATTTCCTCTGCCCAATAGACATCGTAAAAGGCGCTCGCGGCCTCTAAGCCCCCGTCCAAATAAATCGCGCCGAGTAAGGCTTCGCAGGCATCGCCTAAAATAGAGGTTTTCTCGCGGCCCCCTTGTTTAATCTCTGCGGGAGATAGGCGTAAATATTCGCCCAGAAAGATTTTGCGGGAAATTAGCGCGCAGGTTTCTTTGCGCACCAAAGCATTAAGCTTGCGCGCCATATCACCCTCCGCGCCCCCTATCGTTTCAAAAAGCCGGTGCGCGGTCTATAATCCAAGAACGCGGTCTCCTAAAAACTCCAGACGTTCATTATCACTCATAGCGCGGCGGCCATCGCCATAAGAGCTATGCGTTAGCGCCCGAAGGGCTAGCTCTTTGTCTTTGAACTCATAATTAATTGTGCCTTCAAGGGTTTTGACCTGAGGCGGCGTTTTGGAGGTCATGGAATATCCTTAAAGAAGCGATCACGCCGCACATTATGCCAAGTTAATGGATTTTTGAGTGAAAAATTGTCACTTACGGATAACAAAATAAACTCTGCCCGTCCAATGAGTTCATTTTCAGATACCATAGCTGTCCCGCCCGCAGCTTTTGCGACGCGGCTATCGGCGGAATTATCACGATTATCACCCAGCACATAATAATGGCCTTGCGGTACAATAACTGTGTCCAAATTATCATAAAGCCCGCTCTGCCCATCATTAAATGTGACATAGCTCACTCCATTATCATGACCTTCGCGCCTTTGCAGTTGAGGGCGGTTTGGGTCTAGCGTGGCCAGTGGCTCCAAGGACTGCGTTTGAACAGGGGCGTCATTGATAAAGACGCGCTCATTTTCAAGCCGCACGCGCTCGCCTTCAAAAGCGATGATACGTTTGACGATATTTCTGCCTGTCCGCTCATCACGAAAAACTGCAACATCCCCGCGGCGCGGCGCGCGGCGAAACACTCGCTTCTGAAGCTCTGGAAATGTGAGAGGCAGAGCCGAATAACCACCATAGCCATAAGCATATTTAGAGGTGATAACATAATCGCCTTTGACAATATTAGGGGCCATGGAATGCGAAGGAATATAAAAGGGTTGAAATAGGAATGTGCGCAGCAAGAGCGCGAATATTAACGCCCAAAAGGCCACAAAAAATATATCAAAAAATCGGCTGGGTGCGCGGCCAAAAACCTTAGAGCCAAAGTCCTTAGATCCAAAATCCTTGGGGCCAGAGCTAGTGCTCTGGCGCGTTTCATCATAACGGCTAGCGGCGCGGCGCGCCACCTTATGCCTGCTCGCCTAAAGAGGCAGGCACGGATAATGAGCGGGCCTCTATAACCACAAAAGCCTGCACAAAGGGCGGCTCATCTGTGAGGCTAAGATGACAAATAAGCTCATACCCGTCTGGCGTCATATCCTTAGCGCGCGCCTTGGCAGCGCCATGTAAAATCAAATAAGGTTTGCCTGATGCGCCATTATTAACTTCCACATCTTGCCAAAAAAGATGCCCTGTAGTTTTAGTCGACAAAGCCTTAGCCAGCGCTTCTTTCGCCGCAAATCGCTTAGCATAGCTGGCGGCGGGATTTGCTTTGCTTTGCGCGTAAGCGCGCTCTGTCTTTGTAAAGATTCGGCCTTCAAACCGCGCGCCAAACCTCGCAAGAACGTCCTCTATGCGCTTGATTTTACACAGATCATTACCAATACCGATAATCATTAAACGCCATATCCAGAATTACCGCGTTCAGAATTATCGCGGGCGCGCTTTATCATTGCGCTCATCTTTTCAATCGCAGGGACCAGTCCCATAAATATGGCCTCCCCCATAATGAAGTGCCCAATATTAAGCTCGGCAATCTCAGGGATCTCCGCCACGAGGCCAACATTGTCAAATGTCAAACCATGTCCAGCATGAACCTCTAGCCCGCGCGCATGGGCCTGCGCCGCTCCTTGTCTAAGCGCCGCTAAAAGATCATTTGCTAGCGCCTGATCCCTCGCCTCCAACGCATGGGCATAAGCCCCCGTATGCAGTTCAACCACCGCCGCGCCGCTTGCCGCTGACATATCAATTTGCTGACTATTTGCTTCAATGAATAAAGAGACGCGGCTACCATTTTCAGCCAAGACTCTCACAATCGGGGCAATCTGATTATGCAGGCCCGCCACATCAAGACCGCCCTCTGTCGTGCGTTCCTCGCGCCGCTCTGGCACAAGACACACGGCATGCGGTTTAGTCTGTAGCGCGATCTCAACCATCGGGTCCACTGCGGCCATTTCCATATTTAAAGGTATATTTTGGTCAAGACATAAAGCCTGCAACCGAGTCAAATCATCATCTGTGATATGGCGGCGGTCTTCACGCAAATGCGCGGTAATACCATCAGCCCCTGCTTGAATGGCCGCCTGCGCCCCCGCAACAGGATCAGGATGGCTGCCCCCGCGCGCATTACGCAAGGTCGCAATATGATCAATATTCACGCCCAGACGTGGATATTTGACAAGGGGCTGCATTATTTATTTAGCCCGCGGCTACCGGGTTTAATAGCGGGGATTTTGGCCAGCTCTGCAGGAACATCTTCGGGCGCATAGGTTGGGAAGGCGCGGCTTGCAAGGCTGATAAGCGGCACGCCAATATCGGCTTGCCCGCCAGAGCGGTCAAACAAACAAGCCCCGCCAATTACCTTAGCGCCAGTGGCATTAATCGCAGCTATACATTCACGCGACGACAGACCTGTCGTGACAATATCTTCAACCATGAGCACTTTCTGCCCCGCTTCAAGGGTGAAGCCTCGGCGCAGAGTAAATTCCCCCTCCTCGCGCTCAACGAAAAGGCTTTCTAGCTCCATTTGACGCGCCATTTCATAACCGGGAATGACGCCGCCCATTGCTGGAGCCACAATAATATCAGGCTGCACATCTAGATTTGACCGAACCTTATCTGCCAGAGCCGC
This sequence comes from Robiginitomaculum sp., assembly GCA_023301505.1. Taxonomy (GTDB): domain Bacteria; phylum Pseudomonadota; class Alphaproteobacteria; order Caulobacterales; family Maricaulaceae; genus Robiginitomaculum. The sequence goes on along the minus strand of JALZUP010000109.1, from coordinate 28,555 downwards.
GCAAAGTTTAGCCGTGCGTGCGGGAGATTTAAAAATAAAGGCCTTTTGCAAGAAAACAGGACTACGCAGGCCCGAACTCAAAATGAAATGCCCTTCAAGCAAAGCGCCTGCTTCGCGAAAAATCTCTAATACGTCTTCAGTCTTCATAATGTCTTTCTTGATAATCACTTTTTGGATGATCTGTTTCTGGAAATGCCTTTTTCGCGGCGCTTACGCTGCAAGCCTCATCACACAACTTCAAGCCGCGTGCGTTTGGCAGCCACCACATAAGCACTTGCCCGAAGCGCGGCGACAATATGGGACAAATGGCGATTGTCCACCACTTCAATGTCCAAAATCATATCAAAAAAGGCCGGCGAGCGATTAAGCGTTTTAATATTGTTCAAATTACCACCCGACTCGCCAATAATTTTGGTGACATCTGCGAGCGCCCCCGGCACATGCTCGACCGTAGCTGAAACGCGGCCAATTGAAACCGTGGCTTCGGCTGCACGGCGCCAGCCCAAATCAATCCAGCGTTCTGGTTGATCTTCAAGCTCGACAAGGCCCTCGCAATCAATCGTATGAATTTGAATGCCGCGTCCCTCGCTCATAAAGCCAATAATCCTGTCCCCATGAATAGGTGAGCAGCAATCCCCCAGACGCAAGCTAACGCCTTCGCGTAGCCCTGCGCCTTTAATGTAAAGGCGCGCCGTATTATTATCGATTAGATCGCGGGTGAAAAAGTGATCTTGATGATCCTCCATTGTGCGGGCCGGAAAAACGGCTGTCATAAATTCGAGTACAGATAGCTGACCGCTACCGAGCTGTTCATAAATATCATCGGCATTATTCGCGCTTGGCAGGCGGGTAAGTGCATCCACCATAATAGTATCGGAAAAATCTAAATCCTCACGAGCAAAAGCATGATCCGCTAATTTACGGCCCAAATCGCGAAACTCCTCAGCTTCATTTTCGCGTTGCAAGCGGCGCAAAGCAGAGCGCGCACGGCCCGTGACGGCAATGTTTTCCCAGCCGGGCTGCGGCATCGGCGTTCCGCCCCGAATAACTTTGACCACATCGCCATTATTTAACACGGTACGTAACGGCAATTCCTGATCATTTATCACCGCGCCAATACAGCTATTGCCCACATCCGTATGCACGGCATAGGCAAAATCAATAGGCGTGGCCCCAGCAGGCAGTGAAATCAAATCCCCTTCTGGGGTGAAAGTGAAGACTTTATCCGTAAACAGGTCGAGTTTGGCATTTTCCAAAAATTCGTCGGCATCACCGCCATCTTCAATCATCTCCACCATGGAGCGAATGCGCCCTAAAGGGTCACCGCCACTGCGAGCGGCAGATTCTGGATCAAAACCATAGCTTTCATTTTTATAGGCCCAATGGGCCGCCACCCCGCGCTCGGCAACCTCGTCCATATGGGCCGTGCGGATTTGCAGCTCAACCCGGCGATTATCATTGCCCATAATTGTTGTTTGCAAGCTGCGATAGCCATTGGGCTTAGGAACAGAAATGAAGTCCCGAAAGCGTCCTGGTACATATCGCCATTTTTGATGGATTAGCCCTAAGCTATGATAACATTGTTCAACCGTCTCAGGAATGATCCGAAAGGCATAAATATCGGAGACATTTTCAAAAGAAATACCTTGGCGTTCCAGCTTTCGCCAAATCGCATAGGGACGTTTTTCTCTGCCATAAACTAGCGCTTCAATGCCATTTTCAGCCAGTAAGTCGCGCAGCATGACAGAGGTTTGAGAGATTAGCCCCTCTCGGTTTTCACGCCATTGATCCATCTTGATACGAATGCTCTCATAGGCAGATGGATTGATGTGTTTAAATGATAAGTCTTCAAGCTCGGTACAAATTCGGTCAACACCAATACGGCGCGCCAGCGGTGCATAAATCTCCATTGTCTCCCGCGCAATACGCTGGCGAGAGCTATCTTTGGGGTGATAATGCAAGGTGCGCATATTATGCAGCCGGTCACAGAGCTTGACCAAGAGCACGCGCAAATCTTTGCTCATCGCAAGAACAAACTTTTGGAAATTTTCCGCCTGTTTTGACACCTGACCAGAGAGCTCAAGCTGACTAAGTTTTGTCACCCCCTCAACTAATGTCGCGATTTCTTCACCAAACATTTTGGAAAGCTCTTCATGGCTCGTCGCCGTATCTTCAAGCACATCATGGAGTAAGGCCGTGCATATGCTTGCCGTATCCATTTTTAAACTGGTCAGAATGCCTGCCACTTCAATAGGATGGGCGTAATAAGGATCGCCAGAATGGCGCATTTGCTCGCCATGTGCCTTCATGGAAAAAACATAAGCCTTATTGAGCAAAGCTTCGTCTACGCCGGGATTGTAGGCACGTACTAAATCCACCAGCTCATATTGGCGCAATATCTCCTTAGGAGAGCTGTCCAACGGGGCGAGTATTTCTGCAGCGATCGTCATAAGATAAACATAGGCACGCTTTAAAGAATGGGCAACGGTGAATGATGCTCAAATTTGCCTATCTGCCCATGAAAAAAGCCGCGCTGAAATCACTTTGACGTCAGAGCGGCTTTAAAAAACGCTTTAAATTAGGACAGGTAGATCAATAACGATTATCTGGCCCGTTATCACGGTCGCTTTGTAGCGCGCGTAGAAGTTCAGACTCTTCCATCTCTGCGGGCGCGGATGGCGCGTGCTCAAGATTGGCGATAATCACATCATCATCCGGCTGATCAGGCATGTCATCATCAATGATGACGCGCTGTAACCCTGTTACAAGGCTCTCGCGTAGATCGGTAAGGTCGAGTGTCTCAGCCGCTAATTCGCGCAATGACACAACGGGTGTTTTGTCATTATCACGATCAACGGTTAGCTGTGATCCAGCAGAGATATTGCGCGAGCGATGCGCGGCCAAAAGCACAAGATCAAATCGATTTGGAACTTTTTCAATGCAATCTTCAACGGTAACGCGGGCCATAGAGCACTCCAATACGAGAAAGCGCAGGGACCCCCTACGCGATATGAACAGGTTCTATAGGCAGATGTAGCCATAATTGCAAATAGAATCAGTGAAATTATACACTTACTATTTCACGCTTAAAAACGTTGTCAGAAACCGCGCGAATCACAGCTAAAAGCCACCAAGAAAATCCTCAATAAAACCCTAAGAAAGGCATAGGAAAAACACGATATTTTCAACTATTTTGCAGAACTATGTCTTTGAAACAACACTTTAAAACTAATTGATTCAGAACCGCTTTCGTTCATTGACCAGTCATAAAAACCTTTTTATCTCGGCCACATTAAAACGGTTGTTTCAGACAAGGAGATTCTACAAATGACTAATACACTTAAAACACGGCTATTACTAACACTCGCACTACCCCTTTTAACGGGCACAGTAGCTCAAGCTCAAATAGGTAGCTGGCTTTCAGACTGGACAGGTGAAACGGCCATATCAGGATCTGCTACGACAGGTAACACAGAGACACTAGATGTTGGCGTTTCCCTAGACTTGGGCAAAGAAGTTGGCCCTTGGACACATACATTTGACGCTAATTATGATTATGGCGAAGCTGAAGATATTGAAAACAAAAATCGGTTTCACTTAGGCTACCAGCTAGACCGTCAAATCACTGACCGTCTATATGCATATGGTAATGCAAACTATTTCGACGATGATTTTGGCGCTTTTGAGTCAGGCTATTTCCTTGGCACAGGTCTTGGTTATGACGTGTTCATTAATGAGCCAAAATTATGGTCAGTAGAAGGTGGTATCGGCTTCCGTAACCAAACTGCACAAGGCTCAGATGATGATGAGAACGAGTTCGCTTTGCGCGCCGCATCTGATTTTGACTATGCCTTTAATGACGCTGTTAGCCTCTTTAATGATAGTGAAGTTATTTGGTCTGATAGCGACACATATCTATGGAACGATGTCGGCATTAACGCCAAACTATCAGACAAACTAGCGGCTAGAGTTAGCTTCCGTGTTGACTATCACACAGATGCTCCAGTAGGGCGCGAAGATACAGATACGACGACACGCGTAGCCCTCGCCTACACAATCGACTAGCTTTTATACCAGCCTGCACGCCTAATGGCGTGTACAGGCTCTATATCTGATAATGGTAAGCGCGCAATCCAGTCTAGGATTGCGCGCTTATTTATGGGGTCATGCCAGTTTGGGGCAATCTCATATAGGGGCAATAAGACGAAACTGCGCTGACACATACGCGGATGGGGCAGCTGCAAATCCGCCCCCGCCCTTAGCTGTCCATTATAATCAAGCAAATCCAAATCAAGCGTGCGCGCCGCATTTTTCACGCTGCGCCGCCGCCCAAATTGGGCCTCGCATTCATGCATCAATGATAAAAGAGCCTGCGGGGATAAATCCGTGCGAATTTGCGCGCAGCCATTTTCATAATCAGGCTGATCACTGCCAGCTGGCCAAGCGGGACTTCGCCAAATCCCTGACATAGCGACAAGGCCGACCCCGCGCTCAGATAGCCAGTCAAAGGCCTGCTTAAATCTATCTTGAATGGCGCTAGATGAGCGGCTAGCCATATCATTAGGCCGGCCATCAAAATGCGCATTGTATAAATTTGCGCCAAATGCGATATAGATAGCCATATTTTATTCACATTCTTAATTAGGCGCTTTTATGGCCTTCGATCCCGACCACCTTAGCCGTATATTTTACGGTGATGAAACTATCGCGCTTTTTATTGATGGCGCAAATCTTTATTCCGCTGGAAAACAACTTGATTTCGATTTCGACTATGGAAAATTGCGTAGCCTATTTGCCAATCAAGGCCGCTTGATACGCGCTTATTATTACACAGCCATTGCCGAACGCGATGACTTTTCCGCCATTCGCCCCCTAACAGACTGGCTGGATTATAATGGCTATCATGTCGTGAGCAAACCCGCCAAAGAGGTTGTTGACCGCGAGGGACGCAAACGCCTTAAGGGCAATATGGACATTGAAATTGCGCTAGATATGGTTAGCCATGCTGACAATATAGACCATATGGTTCTTATATCTGGCGATGGCGATTTTCGCGCAGCCTTGCGCGCCGTGCAGGCTAAGGGCGTGCGCGTAACTGTGGTCTCAAGCGCTAGAACCAAGCCGCCCATGCTCGCAGATGAGCTACGCCGCCAAGCCGATAATGTGTTAGATCTATCTGATCTTGAGCTTTTAATTGGGCGCGATTAATGCCGCCCATCCAAGGCAGTACAGGCGCATATGAGCCGCCATTTAGCTGCGAGCTTTGTCCGCGCTTACATGATTTTTTAGTCGATTTGCGCGGCAAGCACCCCGATTGGCATAATGGCCCTGTCCCCAGTTTTGGCGATCCAAACGCCCAGCTTTTAATCGTTGGCCTTGCCCCCGGTATGCAGGGCGCCAACCGAACGGGTCGTCCCTTTACTGGCGACTGGGCGGGTGATTTGCTCTATTCTGCTTTGGCTGAATATGGTTTTTGCGAAAACACATATGACGCCCGCCCCGATGACGGGCTTAGGCTACGGCGCGCCATGATCACAAATGCCGTACGCTGTCTGCCTCCGCAAAACAAACCTGTTGCCGCCGAAGTCAATCAATGCCGTCCTTTCCTAAGCGCTCAAATCGAGCAAATGGACAAGGTCAAAGCCATTTTAACATTAGGCAAAATTTCTCACGATAGCACGGTGCGCGCTCTAGGGCTGCGCCTGCGCGATTATCCCTTTGGGCATCACAAAATTTATGATCTGGAAAATGGAATGCGGCTTTATTCAAGCTATCATTGCTCGCGCTATAACACTAATACGAAACGCTTGACGCAAGACATGTTTTATAATGTTTTCAAAGATATAGGCTCATTTCTAGATAAATAAACTTGCAGGTTTAAAGGACTTTAAGACGACGCGATTGATATATCTTGAACCTGCAAATCAATACGTTTTCGCCCTTGCCATTCATCTGCCTTTAGCCGCCCTGCAACATGCACTATGGGAGGATTAGCTTGCAGCAAGATTTCATCCAAACCACTCTCCTCGGCGCGAAAACAAATGCCAGACACGCGCAGACCGCCCGCATCTTCAAAAGCGCAGCGCACATGACCGCCGCGCACGCGCTCGGCATAAGTAATACGCATATCCGCAAATGCAAAAAGAGGCTGCGGGTTACCCGCGCCAAAGGGGCCGACTTTTGCAGCCTGCTCAAGCAGCTCATGATTTACGGCCCCCGGCGAGAGGACAGCGTCTATTTTAAGGCTTGCCTTGGCGCGGGCCTCAGCCACAGCTTCGCCAAGCTCGGCATTTAAAAAACTGCTGAGCAATTTGATTTTATTCTTCGCAACCGTTAGTCCGCCCGCCATTTCATGCCCTCCGCCCGATGAGAGCAGCCCCGCCGCTTTGGCTTTGCTAATGGCTCCGCCTAGATTGACGCCTTTGATTGAACGGCCAGACCCTTTGCCTATTGCCCCTTTGCCTATTGCTACTTTACCTGTTCCGTCCTCATCAATACCAATTACGATGGCAGGTTTGCCCATACGGTCTTTTAACCGCCCCGCAACAATCCCAATAATGCCCGGATGCCAGCCCTCGCTGGCGACAATAATAACGGCTTGATCCGCTGGTAAGGCACGCGCTTGTTCGAGCGCTTGCGAGAGCACAGTATCTTGTAATTCTTTGCGCTCTTGGTTCACCCTATCTAGCTCTTGCGCCATGGCGTAAAGCTCAGCCTCTGGAGCCAGCGCGCTAAGGAGTTTTGCGCCCATATTCGCTTTACCAATGCGTCCGCCCGCATTAATGCGCGGGCCAAGCACGAATCCGCCATGATATGTCCCCAGCGGCCCGCTCGCCCCCGCCACATCCGCAAGCGCAGCAATGCCAGCATTGTTACGAGCGCTTAGCACTTTAAGCCCTTGAGACACCAAAGCTCTATTCACGCCCGTCAAAGACACCACATCACAAATTGTACCAAGGGCGGCAAGGTCTAGAAAAGAGAGCAAGTTGGGCACATTGCTTAGCTCGCGCCGTTTCGCATCACGGCTAAGCGCAACCAAAAGCATAAAGGTCACGCCCGCAGCCGCCATATGTCCTTGGCCCGATTTATCATCTTTGCGGTTTGGATTTATAACGGCCAAAGCGGGCGGTAAATCCTCATCCATAAGATGGTGATCGACAACAATGACAGGCAAATCAATCTCGGCGGCATGTTCAAGCGCGGCCTTAGCCGCCGCCCCGCAATCAACAGTTATGACAAGCTGCGTTCCATTGGCTTTAATAATATCAAATGCGCCTGCATTGGGGCCATATCCCTCTTTCACGCGGTCAGGTACATAGAGGCCAAAATCATGGCCCATCGCCTTGCCCCACCGAATAAGCTGCGCGGCGGATGTGCCGCCATCAACATCATAATCAGCAAATATGGTGATCTTTTGCCCAGCGTCCATCGCATCTAAAATGAGTTGCGAGGCTTTATCCATATCGGAAAAACTGGACGGGTCAGGTAGAAAGTCTCGTAATTTGGGATCCAAAAACGGCGCAGATTGTTCAGAGCTAATCTCGCGCCCAGAAAGCATTTGTCCAATAAAATCAGGAACTTGCGCTTTAAGACTAATGGATTCAGCGTCGCGCATATCTTGGCAGCGCGCTGTCCAGCGCTTGCCTGTCACTGAGGCGATCACCCCTAAAAGGGCAGAAGCTGGCATATGCGTTTTATCAGAAATTTGCGCAGGGCCATCAGGCCCTGCTACTTTATCGTTTAAGGCTGGCTCGCCCTGCACTTGGCCTTACGCGGGACGTTTGGAACGAAGGCGATTGACAGAATTATCTGTGCTGCTCATCACCAATGTTTCCGTATGCACAAAATTGCCTTCATAGCGAACACCGTCCAGAAGGCTGCCCGCTGTCACGCCTGTCGCTGAGAATATAGTCGGGCCAGAGGCCAGTCCCATAAGGTCATATTTCGCATCTAAATCATCAATACCGACTCGGCGGGCGCGGCCCACCTCATCATCATTGCGAAATGTAAGGCGTCCTTGCATTTGGCCACCAATGCAGCGCAAAGCGGCCGCGGCCAAAACGCCTTCTGGCGCGCCGCCAGAACCAATATACATATCCACGCCAGTCGATGGATCGGTCGTATTAATCACGCCCTGCACATCTCCATCCGTAATCAAATAGACGCGGCAATTAAGATCGCGCAATTCGCCAATAATCTTGGCGTGACGGGCACGGTCCATAACGCAGACCGTAATCTTATCCACGCCGACATCTTTGGCTTTAGCCAAAGCCCGCACATTATCGGCGGGGCTTGTATCTAAATCGACAATTCCGGGCGCAAAGCCAGGGCCGATAGCAATTTTTTCCATATAAACGTCTGGCGCATATAAAAGACCGCCTTTGGGCGCAAAGGCCATCACAGCCAAGGCATTTGCCATGGCTTTGGCCGTCAATGTCGTGCCTTCAAGTGGGTCAAGCGCAATATCAATGGCTGGGCCTTTGCCTGTGCCAACTTCTTCGCCAATATAGAGCATAGGCGCTTCGTCGCGTTCGCCCTCACCAATAACAATACGGCCCTGAATATTCATCGCATTCAGGCCCGTACGCATTGCGTCAACGGCGGCTTGGTCTGCGGCTTTCTCATCACCGCGTCCAACCATGTGATAGGCGGCAATAGCAGCCTTTTCGGTCACTAAGGCTGCTTCCAGCGCAAGCGCTGTGTTAAATCCTGCAATTTTGCTCATAAATTCCTCTTTCCCCTCACGCGTGTATCGCAATGGGTAAATACATATATTTGCGCTCTGCTAATCAAATTTGAACAAAAAAGCTATGACAAATATGAGCAAAAGCGGTGAAACCCCCATTGCGGCGCAACTTGTGCCCAATATGGCTATTCGCCGCTAGGAAATTAGCCCTGATTTAGCCTGATAGCGTAAATATATATATAATAGAGCCGTTTAAAAGCTGCGCCAATATAGGGCCTATATGGCTTTACATATTTTGCGCAGTTTATGCGGCAGGATTATCAGCAATAAATTGCTTAATATTTCGCGCAGCCTGCCGAATACGTTGCTCGTTTTCCACAAGCCCAAGGCGGACATAGCCTTCGCCATTTTCGCCAAAGCCAACCCCCGGCGATACAGCAACAGAGGCCTCACGCATAAGTAATTTGGCAAATTCAACAGACCCAAGATGAGCAAATTGCTCTGGTATAGGGGCCCAGACAAACATTGACGCATCAGGTTTGGGCATATCCCAGCCTGCGCGCGCAAAGCTCCTAATCATAACGTCACGCCGCGAGCGATAAACGGCCCGCGCCATTTCCACGCAATCTTGTGGCCCGTCCAGCGCCGCGCAAGCCGCCACTTGAATGGGCGTGAAAGCGCCATAATCAAGATATGATTTCACCCGCGCAAGGGCCGCAATCAGTTTTTTACTGCCCACGGCAAAGCCCATGCGCCAGCCCGCCATAGAATAGGTTTTAGACAGCGATATTGTCTCAACGGCCACATCCTTAGCCCCCTCAACCTGAAAGATGGAGGGAGGAGCCTCACCAAAATAGATTTCCGAATAGGCCAGATCAGATAGGACATAAAAGCCGTACTGCTTGGCCAGTGCCACGATCTCTTCATAAAATGACAAATCCGCCGTGAACCCCGTTGGGTTTGACGGAAAGCAGACGACAACAGCCATAGGCGGCTTATCTGCGGCCAAAAGCGCCTCTTTCAGGCCCTGAAGATATTCATCGGCTGTGAGCGCAGCAATCCCCTGAATGCTCGCGCCCGCTATAATAAACCCGTAAGCGTGAAGCGGATAGGACGGATCAGGAGCATAAATCACATCACCAGGCGCGGTAATTGCTTGAGCTAGATTTGCAAAGCCTTCTTTAGAGCCGATCGTCGCAACGATTTCTGTTTTAGGATCCATATCAACGTCAAAGCGGCGTTTATAATAGCGCGAACAGGCTTGGCGCAGACCTAAAATGCCGCGCGAGACGGAATAACCCGTCGTACGGGGCCGTTGCACCGTCTCAATTAGCTTGTCGATCACATGTTTTGGCGTGGCCATATCAGGATTACCAAAGCCAAAATCGATAATATCTGCGCCCTGCCCGCGAAGCTCTGCTTTAAGTAGGTTCACACTCTCAAAGACATAAGGCGGCAAGCGCTGGATTCGAAAAAACTCTTTATCCTTAAGGCGGTCTTCTGGGCTTGGGAAATCAGTCATATAATTTACTTTTAAGTCTTTTGAACATGCGCTAGCTGCGGGTTTATATAACGCGGTTTTAAAATTTCGCTATCCTAAAATATGGCCCATATATTGCCACCTATTTTACGCGCTTCATTTGCGCACGTTTTATAATTCCGTAGTCATAATTTTGCGCCTATAATTTATAGCTTGCCATTATAGCCAGCCACTAAGTCGGGTCGTCGAGCTTGAAGGCATTAAGCTTGGCCAATAAAGCCGTGCGGCGTGCCCTTATCTGCTCTGGCGTTGGAACTGGCAGACTGGCTTTTAATGCCAGATCAGCTTTAACCGCCAAAATTGCCCCTGCCCGATCATCCCATTCTTCTGTTGTGGTCAATTGCTGCGGCGCGGGCGGAAGATTGGCGGCAACAGGATAGCTATCAATGGCGTCAATATCTTCGCGAAACTCAGCAGGAATATCAGCGCTTCGATCAAAAACTGGCATGGTGATACAGCCCGGCAATATTGCAATTGCGGCTAAAGCAGCGAGGCGCGCACAGACATTCATGGGCTTGTAAATATTTACGGATCCATTTCTGGCTCTTCCGTTTATGGCTCTATTGAGGCTAAGCATATCCATTTACCTACTTTATCTATCCAAACGTCACAATTAAAGACCATAACCGAATCAAATCGTCATTCCTGTTATGGCTAATCGGAAATATGGGCGATTATTGGGCATAAATCACTAAAAATTTAGCGAGAAACCATGTGTAAAACTAAATAATTCTTCATTGGCCTTGGCGCGTTTAAAGGCTACAATAATCTGATTCAGCGCAAAGATGATTTGCGCCTTGATATAATTGGGAAAAAATATGTCTGCTACACAGCCTCTTTCGCCTTCAACAGGCCTCAAAACCCGCTTGTTGATAACCGCAAGCATGGCCTGCATGATTAGCAGCCATATTTTTAGTAGCAATGCCTTTGCTCAAGTCGTCATCAATTCAGATATTACGACCCCGCTATCAACATCGACAGCGGATGACGGCGCTCCTGCAGATGTTTTCATCGGAGCCCTTGGCGCAGAAGATGGCGGCATCACCCCTGAAACAGGTGACCTCCCCGCCCTGACACTAGACTCAGACAACAATGTTACGATTGAGACAAATGGCGAACTCGTCTTTGTCGCAGAAGATGCGGCGCAATTTGAAGATGTTGTCGGGCTAGAGATTCAGACTGGCAATTCAGGCGAGGTTGCAATTAATGGTATTATCGCGGCTGTCGAAGAATTTAACATTGGCACAAATGATGACGGCCTATTTGAAGGCGTCTTCGCTGAAGGCCTTGGCCGTACAGGTGTGTTGATTTCTGGCTCTGGCGCGTTTGCGGGCAATATCACCACAGCGGACACAAGCCAAATTGAAATTCAAGGCAATGATTCATTCGGTGTCTTGCTTCGCGATACAGCTTCCGTTGTTGGCGGCATCAATCTTGATGGCGTAATAAATGCTACAGGCGCTAATAGCACAGCGGTTAGCCTGCAAGGCGACACAGTTGGTGACGTGACCATTTCTGCGGCCATACAAAGTCAAGGTGAGAACAATAGCTCGGTGAGAATCGATGGCGATATTGATGGGGCATTCGTTTATCAAGGCGATATAAGTAATACAGCATATACCAACCCGTTTCGTCCCCCAGAGTTTTTCCGTGACCTATTAACCGATGAAGATAGGCTTCAGGCAGACTCGGCTCTCATTATTGGCGGCGATATATCAGGCGGCGTGCATTTGGCCTTAGACGAGACGGTCAATGATGAAGGAGTTGTAACCGCAACACGCACCCCAACAATCAGCCAGCTTGGTGAGGCACCAGCCGTTCTCGTGCAAGGCGCGGATGGAGCGCCGATTATGATCGGCTTAGTCGGCACTAACGACCCTGATTCTGATCCGAGCGAACAATTTGGCTTCATTAATGAAGCCATCATTACATCAAGCAGCCTATTTGACGATCTTGGCGCAACAGGCGTGTCGTTTGAAAATGCCACGATTGCTGGGGGCATTTCCAATACAGGCATCATATCTACCACCAACAACCGAGATGGCGGCGATGATGCCGCGCAATCTGTTGCTGTGCGCATAGGCGACGGCGTGACGTCAGGCGTCTTTAACAATGGCGGCTCTATTCTCGCCTCGGCTATTGAATCAACAGATGTCTTTACCGATCTTAACGATATCCCTGACGCAAATGACGTCTTAGCCACAGCCCTATCCATAGAGGGCAGTGCAAATATTGCGGAATTAACTAATACAGGCGATATAACGGCGAGCATTAGCGGACGCGAGGGCGGGGCTTTTGCTTTGGTCGACCAGTCTGGCAATCTAGCAATGATTACGAATGAAGGCACTATCAGCGCGTCTGGATTTAACTCTGACCCAAATGCGGATGCTGATTTCGTTCCAGAATTCACATTAGTCGCTATTGATGTGTCGGCTAATACAAGCGGCGTCACATTTACCCAGCAACAAACATTTGACCCCACCCCTGATGATGACATTGACCCAATATCCCCATCTCTTACGGGTGATATTTTATTTGGTAGTGGCGATGATATATTCAGTTCGGCGGCAGGCACCATTACAGGGGGTGTCGACTTTAACGATGGCAATGATCGCTTTGATCTCGCAGATACATTTTTCATTGGCAACATAACAAATAGCAGTGGTGATTTAGACATTACTCTATCTGAGAATTCCACATTACAGCCAACACAAACGGGCACGCTTAATATCAGCTCCCTAACAGTTGACGACACATCAACGCTTTTCAGTATCATTGATGCTTCAAGCGATACGGCTGAGACCTCGCTCATAAGCGCTACAGGCGACATTACGCTTCAAGACGGAGCGACCCTCACACCCGTTCTAGTCAATATTATTGACGATGAAGAGGATGAATTCGGCGCAACCATCCAAACAACAAGCTATGTTTTATTAGAAGCCAACAATCTGACAATTGACGGAGGCGTTGAGAGTCTACAACTTGAAACAACGCCTTTCTTATATGATGTAGATCTTAGCCAAGAAGATCAAACACTCATAGCAGACCTAACCTTGCGTGATGCCTCTGTGCTGGGTCTTGATAACGCACAGCTTGGCGATGAGAATGAAGTCTACAACGCCGTTTTAGGCTCGCTTCGTAATAATGACGATCTGGGCAGCGCATTTACCTCTATCACAGAGCAAGAAGATTTTATTAGCGCCTATAACCAAGTCCTGCCAGAATTCTCCGCTGCGGCGACACAATTTGTCGGCGCGAATATTGACGGCGCAACAGGCAGCGTGTCGAGCCACTTGAACAATGCCCGCCTATCAGACCAACAGCCTGGCAGTGCATGGATTGAAGAATTTGGCTATTATGGGGAACGCGAACAGGTCAACCTATCCGAAGGATATACAGGATATGGCTTTGGCTTTACGGGCGGGATTGATACAGCCTTTGGGCCATTCCATACAGTCGGGATAAATTTAGGATTCGCAGCCAGCGAAATCGAAGACGATATAGGCTTTGATGATCCCTTAAATGTAGAAACATTCCAGGCTGGCCTTTATGCGGGATATGCTTTGGGCGCGCTTAGCATTGATGGATATATTGGCGGCGGCCTTAGCAATTTTGAGTCCAGCCGGAATGTCGAAATTGGTAATTTTAATCAAAGCGTGTTCGGCGATTGGGACGGCACTCATTATAATGGCTCGCTAAATGTGGGTTATGACGTCAATCTTGGCAGCAAATATTTCTTAAGACCGACCGTGAATGTCAGCTATGTCTCCCTAACCGAAGATGCCTATGAAGAAACTGGCTCTGGCGCCTTCAACCTCGCCATTGAAGAACGCGACTCAGAGCTTGGCCATGCAAGCGCTCTGTTAAATTTTGGCGGCTTTTGGGAAGATGACAGAAAATGGTGGCGTCCTAGCATGCGCTTAGGCGCACGTACTGAATTTACAGACAGCAACACCTCTACAGTTGCCGCATTCTTAAGCGGCGGAGATACACTTGATTTCTTCACTTTGACTGGAGAGGAATTCCCAAATGAAGCCCTTCTCTTTGGCCTCTCATTTGCGATGGGGACGAAATTTAGCAGCTTTAGTATTGATTATGACGCAGACCTACGTGACGATTATTCTCTGCACACGGCGCGTCTAGTTTTGCGGATGCTGTTCTAACCAGCGTGATTACAGTGTAATTACAGCATGATTACAGCATAGTTGCTGTGCAATTAGCCTCTCGCCTTGCCTGATTTTGGCAAAGCGAGCCCCTGCCCCTTGCACTTATATCCAAGCCCCGCATAGTGAACATTATGCGGCCAAAGTGATTCATTTACTTAAGGCCTATTTATATGAGTGATTTACGGACGGCATAAACGGACGGTACAATAAGAGGACTTATGGCAGCGGCGGCTAAAAAAGATCTATTTGCAGGCGGTAAGACGAAGGGCGAAGCCGAATATTCCGCCAAAGACATTCAAGTCCTTGAGGGCTTGGAGCCTGTGCGTTTGCGTCCGGGCATGTATATTGGCGGTACAGATGACCGCGCTTTGCACCATCTATTTGCCGAAGTCATTGACAATTCTATGGATGAGGCCGTCGCAGGCCATGCCAGCCGCATTGAAGTCGAGTTGCAAGCGGATGGCTATTTATCTGTCACGGATAATGGACGCGGTATTCCGATTGACCCCCATCCTAAATATCCCGAAAAATCTGCCCTTGAAGTCATTATGACAGAGCTTCACTCTGGCGGTAAATTCAACTCTGATGCCTATCAAACCTCAGGCGGACTACACGGGGTTGGCGTCTCTGTCGTCAATGCCCTATCGGATCACCTGATCGTCGAAGTCGCGCGGGGCAAGAAGCTTTATCGCCAAGAGTTCAAGCAAGGCACAGTACAGGGCAAGCTCGCCATGATTGGCGACACGCCTAATCGCCGCGGCACGAAAATTAGCTTTCACCCAGATGCCGAAATTTTTGGCGCTAAAGCCCATTTCAAACCCGCGCGCCTCTTTCGCATGGCCCGCGCCAAAGCCTATCTACAGCCTGGCGTAGAAATCCGCTGGAAATGCGCGCCAGACTTAGTTGAAAAACTCGACACTGTGCCCGCAGAAGCCGTCTTTCATTTCCCCGGCGGGTTAGGCGATTTCCTCAAAGAAACTTTAGGCAATAAAGCCGTCATTACGCCGAATATATTTGCAGGACGCAGCAAACAAGAAAACGGACATGGCCGCGTAGAATGGGCCGTGTCTTGGACGCCTGAAGGTTTTGGCGAAGGCGATAGCCTTGTGCGCTCTTATTGTAACACAGTTCCTACACCGGGCGGGGGCACGCATGAGGCGGGCCTGCGTGCGGCACTAACTAAGGGGCTTCGCGCCTATGCCGATATTACGGGTATGGGTAAAAAATCCGCCATTATCACACCCGATGATGTGATGAGCAGTGCGGGCGCGCTTATATCTATATTTATTGGTAATCCTGAATTTCAGGGCCAAACCAAAGACCGCCTCTCCAATAGTGAAGCCCAGCGCATTGTTGAATCCGCCGTGCGTGATCCTTTTGACCACTGGCTGGCTAATTCCCCCAAAGAGGCAACGACCCTGCTTGAATGGGTAATTGAGATTGCCGAGAGCCGTCTCAAGCGCCGCAAACAGCGCGACATTAATCGCAAGAGTGCCACCAAGCGCCTGCGCCTTCCCGGCAAGCTAGCGGATTGTTCCAACAAGGCTGCCAAAGATACTGAAATTTTTATTGTTGAGGGCGAAAGTGCGGGCGGCTCTGCCAAATCAGGACGTAACCGCAAGACGCAAGCCATCTTGCCGCTTAAGGGTAAAATCCTAAATGTGGAGAGCGCTAGCGCAGATAAAATCTCTAAAAATGCTGAAATCAATGATCTGTCCACGGCGCTGGGCGTGGGCCTTGGCAAGAAATTCGACTTAGAAGATTTGCGCTATGAACGCGTGATTATCATGACCGATGCCGATGTGGATGGCGCCCATATTGCGGCTTTGCTAATCACATTTTTCTACCGCTTTATGAAAGAGCTAATTGATGAGGGCCGCCTTTATATGGCGATGCCCCCGCTCTACCGTATTCAACAAGGCTCAAAGTCTGAATATGCGATTGATGATGCCCATAAAGACCGGCTCATAGAAACCGTATTTACGGGGCGCGGAAAAATTGAAATTGGGCGCTTTAAAGGCTTAGGCGAAATGATGCCCGCGCAGCTTAAGGTCACAACGATGGACCCGAAAACGCGCATCATGGCGCGCGTCACTATTGATGCAGAAAACCTGCCCTCTACCGAAGCCTTGGTCGAAACCTTGATGGGCAAACGCGCTGATTTACGGTTCCAATATATTCAAGAACATGCGACTTATGTTGAAGAGTTAGATATTTAGCAAAAAAAGCGCGCCCAAAGGCGCGCTTTTTTTAGCTTAGTTTAAAAGAGAAAAAGCCTTAACTAACCCGTGTACGTTCACCGCGCTCATGTATTTCTTGCGCTTCAATAGAAAGCGTTGCGATGGGGCGCGCATCAAGCCGAGCCACGCGGATTGGGTCGCCCGTTTCGTCACATAATCCATATGTGCCCACTTCAATACGGCGCAGCGCCTTATCAATCTTACTTGTCAATTTGCGAAGGCGGTCACGCGAGCGAAGTTCTAGCTGACGATCTGCCGTCGCCGCCGCGCGGTCAATACTGTCAGGATGAGACATGCTCTCGGCCTTAAGCGTAGCGACTGTCCCTTGCGTTTCGGCAATAATATCCGCTTTCCACGCTAGAAGTTTTAGGCGAAAATATTCGAGCATGACAGGAGTCATAAACTCTTCATCATCACTCGGTTTGTAATTTTCTGGTATCGTAATTCCGTTTGAATTTGCAGCACTCATTTTAAATCCCACTATTATTACGGTTAGCTCGCGCTCGCTTAGCCAAAGCCGCTGCCTCCTGCAACCTCAAAAAACAGATTTGCCTATTTAACTATGTTCTAAATAGATAACTGTTTGTTATGCCTTTGAATTCAGCGTAAACGCACTTAAGTTATAAACCTACATTTCCACCCCTTAATAAAATGAAAATGTTCCCATGAATGCATTTGACAGTACCGACACCTATATTGCCAGTCATGAGCTACGGATCGCGGTGAATGCCGCCATTGCGCTAGAACGTCCTCTTTTGATTAAAGGTGAACCGGGGACAGGCAAAACAGTTCTTGCCCATGAAATTGCCAATGCGCTGGATACGCCGCTTTTACAGTGGCATGTCAAATCCACCACCAAGGCCCAGCAAGGTCTATATGAATATGACGCCGTTGCCCGCTTGCGCGATAGCCAGCTAGGTGATGATCGCGTCCATGATATTGGCAACTATATTCGCCGCGGAAAATTATGGGAAGCTTTTATCGCCGATAAGCGACCTGTTCTGCTCATTGATGAAATTGACAAGGCCGATATTGAATTTCCCAACGACTTGCTACAAGAACTCGATCGCATGGAATTTAATGTCTATGAGACAGGCCAAACCATTACGGCCAAACAGCGCCCCGTCATTATCATCACCTCTAATAATGAAAAAGATCTGCCCGACGCTTTTCTGCGCCGCTGCTTTTTCCATTACATTACCTTCCCCGATGCCGAGACGATGAAACAAATCGTGGATGTGCATTTTCCAAAAATCAAACCGCGCTTGCTAACGGCGGCGCTCAAACGCTTCTATGCTATGCGAGACGTGCCCGGCATGAAGAAAAAACCTTCGACCTCAGAGCTGCTCGATTGGCTTAAATTGCTAATGATTGAAGATATTGATCCTGAGACATTGCGCGAGACGGATAACAAAACGCTCATCCCCCCGCTTCATGGCGCGCTGCTTAAGAATGAAGCCGATGTGCACTTATTTGAACGGCTCGCCTTTTTGTCTCGCAAAAACGGCTAATGACTAAACAGAATTAAAAGCCAAGACAGCTAACTCCGCTCCCACAAATTGGGAACATTTTTAAGCCTATCCTCATAATAGCTCTTAAAACCCGGCAATTTGATTCTGTTTAAAAAACTCGAATATGTCAGATAGCTCACAAGAAAGCGCAAATCAGCCGCCCAAGGAGGCATAAATTCTGGCGCGCGCAGCTCCCCTGCTTGGCTCAGCATAGCGAGGGCTGGCACATCTTCGAGATCAAGTTTGCCCATAAATAAGAGCCGTATCAAATCTGCGCGCCCTAATTTAACAACGGTGCGCAGGAAATTATGCACCCGCAACAATCCATTTAAATAGACCAAGTCTTTGGTAAATGGCGCGCCGCCTTGCACAAGCCCGCCGCGAAAAACACGCCGTGTATTCTCATAGCTTTGCGTCTCATCATTTGTGCGCTCTAAAAAGAAGCGGTAAACCTGAATAAAGTCAGCCCCCTCTATCGCCATTTCAATTGCGATAACGCGGTCTGCGAGCCTGCGAAACCGTGACGGATCCATCGTGCCCGCTATCATTTCAGCAAAAACAGCTAAGCCTTCTTGAATTTGCGTCGTCCCCGGATGGGCCGATCCAAGCAAAGCGTAATGGGGCTGTCGGCGGCCATTTAGCGCCGTAGCCGTATGCACGAGCGCTTCATGCTGGAGCAATTGCGCCACATCCATTTGCGTAAAATCAGCATCCGCGCGCACCCGAATACGCCGTGAGCCAGCCGTTGCCTTGGCCGATAAGCTCTGTGATAGCTCAACAGATGGCGCGTCATCGCCAAAATGGCGGGCTAGTTTTGAGGTGAGCGCATCGGCAAATCCCTGTGCAGTTAATGCCTCATCAGCGCCGTCGCGTACAAGGTTAGACTGATCAAGCTCCGCTAATGTGAGGTCAATATGCTGCGCCATTTCCAAAACTTTGGTCTTACCATCCAGCATAAGTTTTTGCGGCGTGCCATATATAGCCGCGCTATGGGTGAGAAATTCAGCCGTGCCGCGCGCTTCCAACATGCTCGCCGTGCTCGACAATGTGCTAGCGGTACGTTGTAGCCAAGCTAGAACAGGATGGTCCCCTTCAATAAGCGCGGAGGCCGAAGATATCGCCGCGCGCGCCGCGCTCACATCCACCGCATCATAATCCACATCTGGCAGTTTCTGCGCCCCGCCCGCAAGAAAAGCCTCCCTATGCGCCACATCCCACGCCACATTGCGCAAAACGGGTATGCCGCCTGCCGCAGATTTGAGCAGGGCGGCGGCCTCGCGGGCATTATCACGAATTTTCGGGCTAAGACTCATATGCGCTTTCTATGTTAATACAGCTTGCTCTTAATCAGCTTACTCTTAATGGAGTCTCACAACAAAGCCAAATGGCAAGATTAAATAGTGACGCTGCGCGTTCAGCCTGCTAGGCCCGTGGCCATGAATATCATCACAACAACGCCCGCCCTCACCGCTTTTTGCAAACAGCTCGCCAAGCATGACTATATTTGCGTCGATACAGAATTTATGCGCGATAGCTCTTTTTGGTCAAAGCTTTGCTTAATCCAAGCCTCTGGCCCTAATGCCGAAGCCATCATCGACCCCCTAGCCGAAGGTTTGGACATGCAGCCCTTTCTCGACCTTATGATGGACCAATCCATTATCAAGGTCATGCATGCCGCGCGGCAAGATATGGAAATTTTCTATGCGATGTGCGGCGGCGTTCCTGCCCCGCTTTTTGACACGCAGATTGGCGCTATGGCGCTGGGCTATGGTGATAGTGTGGGCTATATGGCGCTCGTAAAGGGGTGTTTGGGTATAAATTTGGACAAGGGGGCGCGCTTTACCGATTGGGCAAAACGGCCCTTATCAAGCAAGCAGCTACATTATGCGCTCGGTGATGTGACCCATTTACGCGATTTCTACCCTGCCATGCGCCAAGAGCTTAAAGATAAATCCCGCCTGCACTGGGTTGAAGAAGAGATGGAAGGCTTGCTCGATGAAGAGCTTTATACTTACCATCCTGAAAATGCGTGGAAGCGCCTGAAAATCCGTAATCCAAAACAAGAATATTTAGCCGCGCTCAAATATGTGGCTGAATGGCGCGAGGGCGAGGCACAAAGCCGTAATGTCCCGCGCAACCGCATTCTCAAAGATGACGGCCTTTATGATATTGCTCAAAACCGCCCTGCAACTGTGCAAGCATTGGGGAATTTACGCGGCGTACCGCGCGGCTTTGAAAAATCGCGCGCGGCTGACAAGCTGCTGCGCGGGCTTAAAGAGGCTGTCGCAAATAAAGACACATATGCGCCAAAAATCGCACAACCCAAACGCATGCCCCCCAATCTCGGCCCGACTGTAGATATGCTCAAAACGCTTTTGCGCCTGCGCAGTGAATATAATGATATTGCCCCGCGCCTTATCGCCAATAGCGCCGATATAGAACAGCTTGCTGCATTTGGCGCCAAGGCCGATATAGCCGCGCTTAAAGGCTGGCGACGCGAAGCTTATGGCGAGGATGCGCTGGCCATGCTCTCTGGCAAAATTGCGTTAAAGCTTGAGGGCCGCGAAGTGGTTGCCAGCCCGATTAGCTAGCCGCATTTGAGCGTTTTGGTTTAAGCGCCATCTCAAATGTGTCTATGTAAACTCGGCGCGCCCTGCTAGAATGAATTTTACACCCCCATCGCGAGCACATGCGGAGTAAATTCACATGAATGATAATCCAGCCCTCCACCTATCCAGCTTCGGCAATGGCCTGCGCGTTATTATTATAGGCGCAACTGGCGGCATTGGCGATGCCTTATGCAGCAGCCTAAACACCTGCCCACAAGTCACTGAAATATATGCCTTATCCAGATCTGGAGACGCGCCAAAATCTGATAAAGTAAAAGGGCTGCCCTTTGATTTCACCGATGAAAACAACATCAAGACCGTAGCAGAACTGCTGCGTGAGACTGGCCCTTTTGACTTCATCATTGTCGCCACAGGGCTGTTACAAGGCAACGGCATATCTCCAGAGAAAAACATGCGCGCCCTTAATATTGAGGCGCTAACCAAGAGTTATCAGATCAATGCAATTGGCCCTGCCATGACAGCAAAATATTTCCTCCCGCTTTTAAAGCGCAAAGGAAAAACCGTATTCGCCGCATTATCTGCACGTGTGGGAAGTATTTCAGATAATCAACTCGGCGGCTGGTATGGCTACCGTGCAAGCAAGGCCGCGCTCAATATGATCCTAAAAACGCTGGCGTTAGAATTTAGTCACCGCTACCGCGATGCAATCATTTGCGGCCTACATCCGGGCACGGTGGACACATCCTTATCTGCACCATTTCAAGGCAATGTGCCAAAGGGCAAGCTCTTTACACCTAGTTTTAGCGCGCATCGCCTTCTAACAGTAATCGACGGATTGAGCGCAGAAGATACGGGTAATTTATTTGCATGGGACGGGCAAAAAATCCCGTTTTAGGCAGGCCGCGCCGCATTTGCGATTTCGATAAAGCTATCCATTTCAAGGCTCGCTCCGCCCACCAAAGCCCCATCTACATTTGGCAGGGCAAGGATTTGCGCGGCATTAGCTGGTTTCACGGAGCCTCCATAAAGGAGCGCGATGCCATCCGCCGCAGCCGCGCCAAAGCGCCCCGTCAGCTCGCGGCGCAAATGAGCATGTATAGCTGCAATATCGTCATCACTTGGCACTTTGCCTGTACCGATAGCCCAGACAGGTTCATAGGCGATGACCGTGTTAATTGCGCTCGTGCTATCTGGCAAAGAGGCTTGAAGCTGCTGGGCTGTAATCTCTTGCGCTTGACCTGCCTCGCGCTGACTAAGCTTTTCGCCCACACAGATAATGGCGATAAGACCCGCCTTATGAACCGCCTGCGCTTTCGCTCGCACAGCTTCGCTGCTCTCATTATTATAATCGCGGCGCTCTGAATGACCTAGAATCACATAATCAGCGCCCGCATCTGCGCACATATTCGCGCTCATCTCGCCTGTATAAGCGCCGCCTAGCTGATCATGGCAATTTTGCGCGCCAATCATGATGGCTGTACCTTTCGCGGCATCGCTCATAGCGGGAATCAAGTATGATGGCGGGCAAATGAGCAAATCAGCGCGATTTTGGGTGTCTGGCGTCAGTAAACCCGCAAGTTGGGCCGTTTTTTGCGTCCAATTTGTCTCCCCATGCATTTTCCAATTTGCGGCTATTAGCTGTTTCATCATCACACTCTGAGTTTACGGTTATTATTAGACTTTATAGTCTTGATTATTTAATATTTTACGCAGTGTTTTCTTGCTCGCTGCGGCTCTCCTGTCTATGTTCCGCGACAAATCACATAGGTCAATACCCTTATGGCAAAATCAGCTACTAATAAACTCAAACCCATTGTAACAGGAATCATCATAGTTCTGCTTACAGTTGGGCTATCTTTATTCATGATCACGGACGCCTTCAGTCCGCGTTCGGCTAATGCGGCCGCTCTTGTAGGCAAAGCCGATGTGAGCTTGTCACAGTTCAAACGTAGCTTTGACAATAATCTTTTAAGTTATAACCGTGAAAACGGCACGCGCCTGACAGGCCCTCAAGCCTATGACCAAGGCTTTGCCGATCAAATCCTTGGCAGCATGATTACCCAAGAAGCTTGGAAGGTTGATGCTGACCTATTGGGCGTGGGCGTGTCTAATCAAGTTATGGTTGATGAATTATCGCAATACCAAATCTTCAAGGATGAATTTACGGGACGTTTTGACGAGAGCAAACTTAATCAATATTTGGCCAATCAGCGTCAAAGCCGCGCAGAATTTGAACGGACTCTGTCAACCTCTTTGGCAACAGAGCAGACTCAATCCGCTATTCGTTCTGCCGTGCAAGCGCCGACAGCCTTCGCGCTTCAGCGCTATAACTATTTGACTGAGCAGCGCAAAGTCTCATCCTTAACCTTAAACCGCAGCGCCCTGCCCGATTTGCCAGAGCCTGATGACGACACGCTCAAAACATTTATCGCGGACAATCAAGCCAATTATATTGCGCCAGAATTTCGCCGCTTCACCCTTATTCGTCTTGAGAAAAGTGATTTCTTCCCCGACATCACAATTGAGGAAGATGAAGTTAAGTCGTTATATGAGGACAAACTTGCCGCGGGGCTTTTAGGAACGCCAGAACTGCGCAGTCTTGTTTTGCTCAATTCAACCAATGAAACACTCGCCAATGACGCCATTGAGCGGCTTAAATCTGGTCAAACTCCAGAGCAAGTCACACAAGCTCTCGGACTTGTCGAGCCCACATTTTATGACGATGCAGAGCAAGACGCGATTATTGATAGCCGCGCGGCGCAGGCCGCCTTTGCCGCCGCTGACGGTGATATAATCGCCGTTGAGGGCGCGCTAAGCTGGTATGTCGCTCAGGTCACATCTATTACCCCGCCAGAAGTTGCAAGCTATGAAGAGCTAAGAGAAGAACTCGCCGCTGAAGCTAAATCTGACTCCGCAGAGCAGCAAATTTACGATGTCTCCGCAGACGTCGAAGACGCAATTGGCGAAGGCGCGAGCCTTGATGAGGCAGCTAAACGCGCTGGGGCATCACTGGTAACGATTGATTATGTGTCTCGCCTTGGAGACACGCAAGACAATATGGCGATGGCAGGCTTTGAATCGCTAGCAGGTATTGCGGGCGATGATAATATCCTCACTGAGCTATTCACCAATGATATAGATTATGAAACCGATTTCTTTGAGACCTCAACAGGCGGCTATGCCATATTGCGTGTTGATGACATCATAAATAGCGCGCCCTACCCGTTTGAAGATGTGCGCGCCCAAGCACGTGGCTCCTATCTTGCTCAAGAATATGATACGCAACTATCAGATTTAGCGCGTGATCTGACCCAGCGCGTGCGAGACGGCGAGAGCCTTGACGACATCTCCAATGAGCTTGGCCAAGGCGGCAATGTTGAAGAGCTTGTCATGCTACGCAGCTCGCGCAATGAAACCGTTGGCCCTCAAGTCATGGTTCAGATTTTTGAAGCGCGCAGCGGCGATGTTGTCCAAGGCGACGGCCCTATCTCGCTAACCCGTAATATTGCTGTTCTCAATGATATTGTGCCTAACCAAGACGGACTTGTTGGCGGCTATGCTGATGCTATGCGCACACAAGTCAAAACTGCTCTTGAAGAGGATTTGCTAACCGCTTACCGCGCAGCCATTTTGGAAGAACACCCTGTGCAAGTTTTTGACGATAAAATTCGCGCAACCCTCGGCGTGCCCCAATAGGCCACCCCATGAGCCGCGCGCATTCAGATCATCTTTGCCAGCCTAATGCGGCTAAATTCGCCCCTCTTTATGAAGACGGGCAACCGCAATTGCTGTACCGGCGTATTGTCAATGATCTGGACACGCCTGTCTCGGCCTATTTGAAAATTGCTAAAAACCGTCCCTATGCCTTTTTATATGAAAGCGTTCAGGGCGGCGAGCAACGCGGACGTTATTCTTTTCTTGGCTTTGGCCCCGATATTGTCTGGACCTGCACAGGGGATAAAGCCTCTATTGCGCGCGGAGTTAAGGCTATCGCCGCCGATGACTATACGCCCCTGCCCGGCAAGCCCTTAGATAGCTTACGCGCCCTAGAAGCAGAAAGCGCTTTGCCCTTGCCTGACAGCATACCGCCTATGGCTGCGGGCCTTTTTGGCTATATGGGCTATGATATGGTGCGCCAAGCCGAGCATTTGCCAGATATAAATCCCGATCCGATTGGTACGCCAGATGCCATTATGATCCGCCCGACTATCATTGCTATATTCGATCTGATTGCTCAAGAAGTCATTATCGCCACCCCTGTGCGGCCCGAGAAAGGCGTAAGCGCGGCCAGCGCCTATAGCGCCGCGCAGTCGCGCCTGCAATCCGTCGCAAATGATATGGCTTTGCCTGTTAGCGCCGTGCGTCCTGTTAGCGTTGTTCTTAATGAGGCGCGCGCTCAAGACCCTATCTTGCCTACCGCAGGGCGCACGCCGAAAGATTTCAAGGCGCAAGTGGCCAAAGCCAAAGCCTATATTGAGGCAGGCGACGTGTTCCAAGTTGTAATAGGACAGCGTTTTAGCGCAGAGCTGCCCTATAGCCCGCTCGCGCTTTATCGCTCTTTGCGCCGCATGAACCCCTCGCCTTTTCTGTATTTCCTCAACTTCAAACATCACGCCATTGTCGGCTCTAGTCCTGAAATTTTGGTGCGCGTCCGTGATGGCAAAGTCACCATTCGTCCCATCGCTGGAACCCGCCCGCGCGGTAAAACGCCAGAGCAAGACGCCGCGCTCGAGCAAGAGCTTTTGGCGGATACCAAAGAATGCGCGGAGCATTTAATGCTGCTTGATCTTGGGCGCAATGATACGGGCCGCGTTTCCAAAGCAGGCACAGTCACGGTAACAGAGAGCTTCACAGTCGAGCGCTATAGCCATGTCATGCATATTGTCTCCAATGTCGAAGGCAGGATTGACGATAAATATGATGCCCTATCTGCGCTTTTTGCAGGATTTCCCGCTGGCACAGTCTCTGGCGCGCCAAAGGTACGGGCTATGGAAATCATTGATGAACTTGAGACAGAAAAACGCGGCATATATGCTGGCGCTGTCGGCTATATTTCCTGTGAAGGGGATTTAGACACAGCAATTGTCCTACGCACCGCTATTGTCAAAGACGGCGTGATGCATGTACGTGCTGGGGCAGGAATTGTGCGCGATAGCGACCCTCAATCAGAATATGAAGAAACACAGCATAAGGCGCAGGCTCTGTTTACAGCCGCCAGCCATTGCGCCAGCTTTGATGGCAATTAGGCTCAGATTAAAGCCTTAAAGGGACACTTATCATGATCTTGATGATCGATAATTATGACAGCTTTACCTATAATCTTGTGCATTATGCGCAGGAAATGGGCGCGGATGTGAGCGTCATTCGCAATGATGATATGAGCGCCCAAGAGGCGCTAGCTATGGGAGCGGACGGCATAATACTCTCGCCTGGCCCCTGCACGCCCAATGAGGCGGGCATATGCCTTGAGCTGCTCGCGCAAGCCCCGCAGAGCCTGCCAATCTTTGGCGTCTGTTTGGGATTTCAATCTATGGGCCAAGCTTTTGGCGGCAAAGTTATCAAAGCGAAAAATATCATGCATGGCAAAGTCTCTTCTGTCACCCATGATAATACGGGCGTGATGGCAGGCCTGACTAACCCCTTTAACGCCACGCGCTATCACAGCCTTGCCGTTGAGCGTGAGAGCTTGCCAGATTGTCTTCATGTTAATGCATGGACAGATGATGGCGAGATTATGGGATTTTACCATAAAACACGCCCCATCCACGGCGTACAATTTCACCCTGAGAGCATCGCCTCTGATCATGGCCATGACATCATCAAAGCGTTTTTGGAGCTGACACGATGAATTTCAAACCGATATTTAAAACCCTTGCTAAGGGCGAGCATCCTCAGCAGGAAGACATCCACAAAGCCCTCTCCGCTATTTTGGCTGGTCAGGCTGAAAACGAACAAATCTCAGCCTTTCTCATGGGCCTAGAAATTGTCGGCATCACAGCCGAAGATATTACAACAGGCGCGCGGCTTTTGCGTGAAAACATGACTCCCGTCACGATTAATGCCGATATTGTCGATACAGTCGGTACGGGCGGCGATGGTCATGCCACCTATAATATTTCTACCACAGCCGCATTTGTCTGCGCGGGCGCGGGCGCCAAAGTCGCCAAACATGGCAGCCGCGCTGTTAGCTCTAAATCGGGTAGCTCTGATGTCTTATCTGCGCTGGGCGTGGAGCTAGACATCTCCCCGACACATGCGGGTATGTGCGTAGAAGAATGCGGCCTTGGCTTTCTATTCGCTCCTAACCATCACAGCGCCATGCGTCATGTCGGCAAGGCGCGCGCGGCTTTGGGCATACGCACATTATTTAATTTGCTTGGCCCATTATCTAATCCTGCGGGCGCGAAACGACAGCTCATTGGCGTGTTTGACAAAAAATGGGCCCAGCCTATGGCCGAAGCGCTGCGTGATTTAGGCTCAACATATGTCTGGATTGTCCACGGCGAAGACGGGCTGGACGAAATCACCACGACAGGCAAAACTTTTGTGACCGAATTAAAAGATAATAAGATCACAGCCTTTACCATCTCCCCAGAAGATTTTGGTATAGGGCGAGCGAGCCTTGAGGATTTACGCGGCGGCGATAGAGAAGATAATGCCGAAAGCCTTGCCGCTGTTTTAAACGGGAAAACAGGCCCATATCGCGATATTGTTTTGCTAAATGCGGCGGCGACTTTACTCGTCGCGGGCATAGCGCAAGACATGAAAGACGGCATTGCCCGCGCAGCCCAGTCCATTGATAGCGGTAAAGCTTTTGACGCCCTACAAGACCTGATTAGGTTGAGCCATTAATGGTCGATATATTAAATAAAATCGCCGCCTATAAGCGCGAAGAAGTCGCCGTCTTGCTGGGCAATGTCACGCGCTCAGAGCTAGACACAGCCGCCAAAGAACAAGGCCCCGCGCGCGGATTTTTAGCCGCCTTAGAAGCCAAATCCAGTACAGGGCCAGCCCTGATTGCCGAAGTTAAAAAGGCTAGCCCATCTAAAGGTCTTATTCGCGCCGATTTTGACCCTAAAGCTATCGCTAAAGCTTATGAGGCTGGCGGCGCGGCATGTCTATCTGTGCTCACGGATGGGCCAAGCTTTCAAGGCAGCGAAGCCGCATTTAAAAGCGCGCGAGGATCCGTATCCCTGCCAGCTTTGCGCAAAGATTTTATGATCGATACAGTCCAAATCGCGCAATCGCGCGCTATGGGAGCAGATTGCATTTTGATTATCATGGCGATGATTGACGACGCTCTGGCCGCAGACCTATTTGCCGCCAGCCAGCATTACGGCATGGACGCGCTCATTGAGACGCATGATGCCGAAGAAGTTGAGCGCGCCCTCACCCTTGGCGGGCGCTTATTGGGTATTAATAATCGTAATTTGCGTACATTTGAAACCAAGCTAGAGACCTTTAAAACCACCGCGGCCAATGTCCCAAGCGACGCCTTTTTAGTCGCTGAGAGCGGCATATTCACGCCCGATGATGTGCTAGAACTTGCAGGTTATGGCGCGCAGGCCTATCTCGTCGGAGAGAGCCTAATGCGCCAAGAGGATGTAATGGCGGCGACGCGCATTTTGCTAGGGGGTTAAGCCGCCTCATAGGGGCTATCTTTAAACAGCCTGCTAAAACATACGCCCTAAAACAAAAAAAAACGGCTGGAGAGTTTTTCTCCAGCCGCGCTTTATTAGATGATCTGTATTAGATGATCTGTATTAGCCGTAACACTTAATCAAGCGTCACAAAGCGCGTTAGATATTCAACTTCTTCATCGTCGACATATTTAGCCATTTC
>JALZUP010000108.1 GCA_023301505.1 Robiginitomaculum sp. | reverse complement strand
AGTTGTATGATTGTTTCGTGATCAACAGAATCACGACCACAACCACAAGGGCACCTCATCTCATGCCGGCTAAAGTGCCTGGTTAAATCACCCATCAGCTGTGCACATTTGGCCTTTGAAATACAGCCAATCCTCATCAGACATCTGAAAGCAGTGATCGTCTGGTGTGCATAGGGCTGGACGGCCTTCGTTTGTCTCAGCCCAGTACGCACCATCGAACGGTGATTTTGTTGCACAACCTGTTAATAGCACTGCAACGACCAATACATGCCAGCCAGCCCATATATGACTGAGCCAATCAAGCAGACGCATGATCATGCCCCGGCCTCGGTCGGTTGAATCTTGCGAAACTCAGAAGTTGCGAACTCTGTTTCAAATTGATCAACCGTCAGCATGCGTTCACTTTCACCTACTTGCACAATGAAACCATTTTTTTGCAGGAACACCACTTGCTCAGAACCAATGACACGCGCACCAAAAAATCGACCATCGTTTTGCAGATAGGTAACAGTCTGGGTGGGTGTCATGATCTAAATACAGTAAATACGTTTGAGGTATTGCGAATTGTTTCACCATGCACCGGCACCCACCGAGTGCGCGCAAAATAATCACCAGGTGTAAGATCGCAAAATGCGCCCACATATTCCGAAAGCGTCATACCATCAGCCATGTCGGTGGGCTCATAAATGTACGTCCCATCGCCTTTACACACAAAAACCTCAGAACCAACTGGAAAGATTTTTACAAACCAATTGGCGCTAAATTCTCGATGAATAATTCTGTCATACAGTATCTCTGGGTCGTAGCCGTATTCATGATCGGGGATATCGACTGCGCTGACGAGCATCAATTCGTTGGCAGCCGGCTTGCTGGAACGTACAAAACTGATTGTCATGCACAGAGCAATAACGACTAGAGCAATGTCACTAATGCGCAGCCTATGCTTACTCACAGCCGCTTTATCCATGTGACCAGACTATTGAATTGAGACGCGACGCCTATTAACGCAACAGTCGTCCAGAGCACTGCACGGCCCCAATGCTGAGCCTTGTTGATAGTATTTTTCGTTTCGCTCATTTCGGATTTAGCCATTTTGAGCTCTGAGCGTAGGCTGTCGATCTTCTCAGCTTGCTTGACGTACATCGTCTTCAGATGACTGAACTCGGCTTCTATGCGCGCCATACGTTCGCGATCGATATTGTCGTTAGTCATGAATCGTTGTTTTTTGCGCTGAGCTCGCAATTGCTTGCTGAGCTCCAGCACACTGAGTTGTTTTTTCAAAATCAGGAGGGCAGTATTCTGACCGTGCACAAAAAAGCCCTGAGATTATCAGGGCTCTTTGATTCACCTTCAATGTACTGATTTCTGCTCTAGCTAAATGGCGTTATCGAGCGGTGATGCCGAGCATCTAAACCCATTCGCATTATCAATTACCTGGTAAATGGCTCGACCCATAGAAACAACGGCAAAACAGGCATCAGCGCTGTCAGCGACCCCGCTATGTGCGCTCAATTGGATAGTGTCTGCATCTGTATCTGAAAACACGAGACTCGATGGCAACTCATACATTGACGTATCGGGTGCGACCTCACTGGCAAGCAATGGCATCGCGTCCATCGATTGATAGTCAATATTATCTGTTTTGAATTCTGTGGGTGCTGCAAACAAAGTCGATGCAGATAGTGAAAACATCAGCAACGCGGTAAGCGCTGATAGTGATAACAAGTTTTTCATTTCTTGATCCATTGTTGATTGATTGTCATACCCAAAAACGACGAAAGCCCCAATCATTTCTGACTGAGGCTTTCGAAAGTACCACTTGGAGGAGGAACTACACTTGATCGAAACTGCCAGAGGCAACTACGACAACTGCTGTAAAGTGCTGTAAAGCTGTACTGCTGTCAAGCCTCAGGCTGAATATTGCTAATGGCATCATCGAGCCAGGTTATGTACGTCGTGTGCGAGCACGTATACCCGCCGCGACTCAGCAGGTTTGATGCACGACGCGATGACATACGAGCAATGAATCGTAGTTGCAAGCACAGCTGATGACGCACACCTAAGCGCTGCGCAATCATTTTCTCCAGTCGTTGCGCATCGATAACGTCAAACGCTGGCATCGATTTATTCTCTCGGTACCTATCGACAGCGTCCTTGAACATCGGTGACGGCGGTATATCCTTTGGCCCGTCGCCAGCCAGTGCCATCTGCCAGGCACCCCAGTTCTCCAGCCTAGCGATGATGCCGTGGGTGCTAGCGTTGCCTGAGGCATGCGCTGCTGTACTTCTACCAACATCAGCCATGTGCTTGGTTAACCTCCAAAATCAGCTCAACATCAACGGTACCTATATTGATGCGCTCTGCTATTTTCTCGACAGATAGCCCATTTTTATGGCCCAACAAAACCTTGTGAATAGTCCCGTCGTCAAACGAATTAAGGTGGTCAGGGAACGCACCAGGTGGGGAATCAGGCTTGACCGGCTCATCTGATGTGAGAGTTAGCGATTTAATCTCGAGGCCGGCGCTTTTGAACATCTCAGTGGCTTTGACATCTAGCTCTACGGTCTTACAGATAGCCATTGCACATGCAGCAGTGGCTTTTGCCGTTTCAGGCTTAACACTGCCATCTTGCAATCCCGCTATCTGCTCAAACAGAGCGGTGCGTAGGGTTTCTGAATTGCGCTTCATTTTGTTGTCTCCGGACACGAGTTGCAGTTAAATGGACCATGTACGAGAGCATGGCGTCGAATGATTCCCCTGGCGATAGGTCGTGCAAGGCTGTCCCGTATTTGGCCTTGAAGCTTTTGCATGCTGGTAACTTAGCACCGGTACTCGTGTAATAGAAACGGGCGATCATCGTGCAATCACCAGGGCAAGCAGGAAACGACGATGTGTCAACAAGCCAGCCATTTGAGGCTATGGATTGCTTGCATGTCAGACACCGCTCACGTTCGCTTTTTACCAAACCACCGATGTGAGCGCCCCTTTGCGCCATAACCTCTCTTTGCATCGTCACGTCGATGCCAGCATCAGTGACCTCAAAGCCAAGCGACCGACGCAACTCGATGATCCTTGTGGCCTCTTTAACGATTCTCTCGGGCTTTGGCAGGCTTTCAAGATTGCTGAACAGCTGACACAATCTGCGCGTTTTGAAACTGCAGGACCCATAGTGCAAAGCAATGACACGCTTGGCACGTTTAAATGTGAGCTCAGCCATTGAGCATGTGCTCCCAATCATCTGGTGTGTAGTACGGCATGACCCAACCACCACGATTTACGATCCAATTGCGTGCCTCAGCAAATGTCGGAGGCTCACTGATTTTAATAACAGGCTTGGGTATTGGCTCATACACCCAATGTGCAGCGCTGAGCTGCAGGCACACTCGCTGAAAATGATCCTTCAGTATCGCAGTGGTTAATTCGAAGACGAAGATCTCACCTTCGATTTCATAAGTAGTGCCAGGCTCAAATCTCAAGCGCTGAGCTAGCTGCCTAACCACGCCTGTATCTGACCGAGGAACACCTACCTTCGCTGCTAGTGCACCAGCAACGAATGACTGTACAAACCTCCTACGATTCATCGAGCGAGCCTCCGTCTTGCTTGTTTCGGCTTCTTGGTGACCTTGCGCAGCTGCTCCGGATCAAGATCAACCCACCATTGGTTTAGCCTGGTCAATTCATCAGCATCGTTATTGAGGTAAGCGGTGATGGTTGCTTTCGCATGATCACAGCCACGACAGATGACAGCGTAATGCCCATATTCTTGCAGCTTTTTCAACCAACCTAGCTGTTCACTGGACACGGTACCCCACTTTGCAGCACCAACAGCAGGCAGCGCGAATGCCTTACGCTTAAGTTCGATGTATAACGTCAGGTGGCCGCACTGAATCGGTAGGTGAATATCGGGCACCCCAGCCTTCACGCCTTCTGCTTTCAGGTTCGACGCTTCAATAAGGTGCCGTGATCCGCCGTTAGGTACCGCATACATCATCGACAGCTCTGGCACCATCTTGGCCCAGTTGAATAACTGCCGTTGCTCCATGCCCTCACCTGGTACCACCATGTCACGATGCCCTGGTCTGCTTAAAATCGTTGCGCCCTTCATTCAGCCACCCGGTCAATAGTCACTACCGTGCGCTCGTCTTTCGCGCTGCTCGCTTTTTCTTGGCGGTGGGTGATCGCTTCGATCTGACTGGCTTCAGAATTTTCAAGTAGGCCTGCTTTGATGATTCCATCGATAATGCCCTCGATGCTGAGCTCGTCTGATCTGACTCGTCTGAATCTGTAGTGGATGCAATCGATGTTAATTGCACCAGTGAGCGCCGTAGCTTCAACCGCTTCACTTTCGACATCGCAAGCCAGATCTTGGGCGTTGGCATTGAGATCGGCAACGTGATCGTCACCGTCTGGGGCTTGTTCATTGTTTAATAGTCCTGTGACATACGGGTAATTTATCCAGTCCTCGCACTTGATAACCAGCTCCATCTCGGACTCGTATGTGCGCTCGAATATGTCTAGGCCGCCATGACAGCCATTGACGCTGTGCCGGCTTGGGTGCGCCTCAATGCCTTGCCTGTGGTGTACAGGGCAAAGAGGCAGTACATGCATGTGACTGATGCGCCTCTGGCCATCGATCAAGTGATGTATTTCGGCTGGCGTGTCCTCGATGCGGAGCACGAATCTGCACACCGCACACCCAACTTGCTCGAGCAGCACCTTCCAAAGATCTGTTTCGGCCTTGTTCGCAGAGCGCAATCCACCAGCTGCCATGGGCTTGTCAGAGCGCTTGAGTGGGCCACCGCGTTTCACAGGTTCACCGCCATGGTGTGGACCTTCTTCTTTTTGAACTTTGGATTGGGCTTAGTGCCGTTAGTCAAGCTGACCGCACCGCATCTGCCAGCGGTCGCCAAATGTTTTTTGACGTTCGTCTCAGCCTCTTCCTGAGAGTGCGCCCATATCTTTGTCGTGGGTGCATCTTTGTCGTGGGTTAGAGCTGGTATTTCAATGCAGTACATGCCGCCTTTCCACATGCCAATGGGCACCTGTATCTCAGTTGCCGGTGGCGTGGTTGCACAACTTCCAAAATTCGTGGCGGTGTCGGTAACGCGTCGCTTAGCCATCAGCCTGGCACCTTCGTGGTGTACCACAATAAAATCGTTGCCATAAACACACCCCACACAATGGCTATGACCAGCCACGTGCACAGAGAGCTAGGCCGCTCACGAGCTTTCAGGCGCTTACGCCTTAGGTCGCGGCTGTAGCGGTCCATCATGAACACACGTGCGGCGTCGTTTGTGCGTTGGTAGTTGCTCATGCCGATGCCCTCGAGCTGTTAGCTGACAGCTGCCCAAGCGCCTCAGCCAGCATTCGCTGACCTTTTTGCGTCTCAGCTTCTGATCGTGGTCCTGTTGATGCAGCTGCTACATCGCTGTCCAGCTGTACCTTCACAAGATCCGCTTGCCTGACTTGCAACCGCTCGTGAAAAACAATTCGCGCACCAGGTAAGCCCGGGCAAAGCTCGGTGGTGACGTCAAACCCCTTGCCGCCTAACAGCCGGATTTCGTTGTCATAGATCATTCCCGACTGGACGCGAGCGATGAATGCATCAATGGATCTTCGGAGCGATGCAACACGTGCAGTGGCATCTCGAGCCGCGAGCTTTTTGATATCGTGGCCACCGACCGAGTGCCGTACGTACAGGCCAAGCATCGTGTCAGCAGACTGTGCCAACCCGTACAACTCCGCGTTGCTCGGCAACACGCCCTTGATGATCTCAACGATGTCAGCAGGTTTGGCGATGTAAGGCGATTTCAGGCAGTGCATTCGCAGAGCTCGCTTAATCTCGACCAACTCATAATCGGCAAGAAGATCAAACGCCAGTCGCAAAGCGCGATCAGATAGTTTGTTGCCGGCTTGCAGTTCGATCATCGTTGACCAGGCTGTGTAAAAATCCGGCTTTTGCTCAGTTTGCATTGACGACCTCCTGACGTTGGGCATCCGTGGCTGCATCTTCAGCAGCCATGCGTTGTGC
>JALZUP010000107.1 GCA_023301505.1 Robiginitomaculum sp. | reverse complement strand
GTAAGACACTCGTTAACCATAACAACCCGATTGAAGAGACTTATACCTTGTAGGGGACAGCCGGATTTTCACAATATAAAGCAACCCCCTATTTCAATCACTCCACCGACATTAGTGGTTGGCTATATTGACTAGGGTCAGATACATTTGGGAAGCGCAGCTTTTCCTGCCTAGAGAGTGAACTCCCTAAGGTTTGAATTCTATCGTGTCGACTCTTCAATTTGTGTTGTACTGCTTGACTCGCATTCAGACACTACTTCAATACGCCCCTGTAATCTTGCTGCAGAGAGAATACGAGATATTCCAGAAAGCCACATTACCGAGTTGGCCCGTACCCCATTGATGACCGTAGTGGTCTATGCGGTTCGCGGTTGGTAGATTGTTGTTCGGCTCGCGACCAATGACAAGATCAATTCCGTGGCCTTTGAACTCGGTCCTTCCTAGAGCGAGGATGTTTCCTTCGCCTTCGTGTTCACTTCTACTCATATATACACCTCCATACTTGAGAAATATAGCGGTAGTTACTGATTAAAAAATAGTGGATAGGAGTTTATCTGCATTATAACTCGCACTGAGGTTAAGCCTACCCTCTCTTTAAAAAAGCCTTACCATCAATTCACCAACTCGTGAAGCGAATTGATTCTTGCAGGCAGCAAGAGTGGCAAAAAGGGTACTAACGCTCCATCGGAAAGGTTTTTGATACTGTATCAAAAACCTGTCTGACACCTATCTTCAACGTGTTCTGCGATAACGTTCGATAGCATCAGAATAGCGGCGAATTCAAACGGCTACCATTAGCGAGAGACGTAACGAAGATGTATTTGCAGGGATCGAACACTATGCCGGCCACCTCATCCACGCGCCAACAAACCGCGCTATCCACATGGGCAGTAACAATACCCAGCATTGAACGGTCTTTTGCTATGCACGGATTTCGTCACGCGTTGATTTCGCTGTGGTCAGTGAGGGGCACAAGTTGCGTTGCTCACTGTTGTGGTAAAGCGTTGTATTCATTATTTCATCGGAGGTAACAGTAGTGTGAAACCCTCAACATCAACGCTATCACTTGGGTCTGGTGGCTATTCTTGGGCTAAAACAGTCACCCCATGGCGGTGGGGGAAAATTATAGCGTTTACGGGCATCGCTACACAATCTGGTAGCGCTGCGCACAATAAATGATGTCTGCAAGGGTCGACAAATTTAGCTTCTTGAGTATATTGCCGCGAAATACGTAAGCGGTCTTTGGGCTTATGTTCAGGTCATCGGCAATGTCGTTCACGGTGTCGCCACGTGCCAGTAGTCGGAATACTTCAAACTCCCGACTCGTCAGTGTGGTTAACAAATTTTCTGTGTTGTTGAGCTTGTCTATCGCCATACGGCGACAGATATCGTCGCTAACGTATCTTTCTCCACGACAAACCGCGAGTGTGGCCCGTTTGAGTTCCTCCGGGGCACAGCGCTTGGAGAGGAAGGCATCGGCACCGGCATCAAAGCTCTTTGAAATGAACGGCTCTACTTCATTGACACTAAGAATGATCACGTGAATGCCCGGCCGTGTCTTCTTAAGAATTTCGGTGGTTTTCAGTCCATCGATACCTTCCATATTGATGTCAACCAACGCCACATCAACATCGTGTAGTGCCGCGTAGTCAATCGCGCTATGGCCATTGTCCACCTGGGCGACTATTTCATTATCCGGGTCTTCCAAGATCAGTCTGGCAAAACCTTCCCGGACAATGGCATGGTCGTCAACTAATAGTATTTTTCTACTTTTCATAGGCACTAACTTTTGTTGCGATTGGTTGCAGTGGAATGTGAATAGATACGCTGACCCCGGTCATTGGTGTGCTGTCTATTTGCAGGGTGCCACTCAGAGCGAGCAAGCGCTCGTTCAGGCCAGCCAAACCATAGCCTGTTTGTGTTTGAACAGCGCTTATCCCTCGGCCATTGTCCGAGACAATTATACGGGCCTGCTTGTCAACGATCATCACCTGGAGGCTGATATAGGTCGGTTTGCCGTGTTTTATGGCATTGTTCACTAGCTCTTGTACGGACCGATAAATTGTCATCGCGTAGTTGTCTGGTAACTGGTCAATGGCAGGGTCAAGTTTCATCTGGCACTCAATGCCGGATTGTTCAAGTTTAAACATCGCGATGCACAGTTCTATGGATGCCTTTAAACCGAAGGTATCCAGCGCCTGCGGGCGTAGCCGCCCGATTAACGAATGTATCGAGGTGTGCAAATGATCAATCAGTACCTGTGTCTCGTCTGAGATTTCATTGCTATCGGGGTCGTCGTCGCTAATGCGATTAGCGAGTAGCTTGGTGTTGATGCCAATAGCGGTGATTAACTGACCGAATTCGTCGTGCAGTTCGCGCGCGATATGACGATAGTCATCTTCCTGGAGATTGACTATTTTCGCCGCCAGTGCGCGAATCTCATCCGTTTTACCTTGGAGCTCGGTGGTGCGTGCCGTCACCCGCCGCTCTAATAAGTTGCGCTCACCCTCAAGATTGAGCAGAGCGCGTTCTTTTTCTTGCCGGGCCGTATGCCTCCTGTGCTTTCCCTGTAGATAAAGGGTAGATCCGAGAAGCGCGAGCAGTACGACCGTTATCCCGAACGTGATATCCCATGCAGAAAAACCGTTAGATGCTTCCAGCGTGATCAGAAACGGTTGCCCGGATTCGTGCAGTTGGCGCTGGTATTGGATTTGGCCAAATGGCACATGGAATGTGTTGTGGTGAGTTGCAGGCAGGGTATCGACTGTGTCGACATTGTCGATATCCCGATAGCTGAGTTTTACGGTGGCGTGAGGCATCACATCGCTTGAAAACTGCAACAAGACATCGGTTTTAATCAGTATCGATACCGCTTTGTTATCGAAATCCTTACCACTGTCGATATCAAAGTCTGGAATTTTTTCCAATGATTTATACAACACATAACCACGACCTCCCTCAGCCAGAGTAAATGGTTTTGTGGCGATCGCCTGACCGGATTTTATCGACGGCAAAAGGGCTTCTTTCAGGAAAGGCACCGCGAATTGATCGAGACCCAGCACGTCCTCCACATCCGGGTTGGCCGAGTCTGCAAACAGAGTTGGATAGTACGAGGCAACCGGTGTGACGTCGTGAAACTGTCGATCCTCTTCGTAGGAAAAATCTTTGATTCGAAAGTTCGGGTGACCGGCATCGCGTAGTTGTTGTTCAAAAATCTCTTTTTTACTGGCGGGTACATATTGCTGGAAGCCAACGGAATAGATGTGCGGATAAGCTCGTCGCATTTCAGCCGTGTATTGTCGAATGGTGGGGGAGTCACCCGCCAGGCGCAACATAGAGGCAAAACCTTCCAGAACGGTTTCGTTGATGCTGATTTTGTCATGAATTTCATTGTAGGCGCGTGTGGCCTGATCGGTAAATTCACGCACTTGCCCCGACAGTCGTAGATGCGCCAGTACCGTGAGCACGATAAGGGTTATCGATATCGCGACGGTCACATCGAGCCAGATACCGGGGCTGCGTTTTAGGTAGTGACTGAAAGAGGGTTCCGATCGCATGGTTTAACAACATTTTTAGTAAACACAAAAACCACTACGGCTTTCATGCCATGAACAGCGGTGAGCGGCGTTGAGAATGTAACGGGTTTTGGGTGTGTGGGTGAGTTAACAAAAAGCTAAGGAATACCCGTATATAGGAAAAATTCCTAATTGATTGTAGTAGTTTTCCTATGATGTGGCGTCGCATTCATCCGATAGGTTGTTCAGGGCGGCAGACAGATGGGCAGTAGATCTGTTCACATGCGTCTGTAACACGCAGTTGGATAGTGGTAGTTAAAAGGATGCGAAGTGTGAGATTGCAGGCGTTGGGAACATTTTTAGTCGCTGCATGTGACGGTGACGGGTTAAAGGATAACTCTGCACCATCCGCCGCCCTTGGGGGCGCTGAGGCAAGAGCATATGCCGACACCAATCATCGTGTTGGGTGGCAAGGTCTGTGGCTTGAGGGTGTGGACTATCAGGCTGGAGACGCAGTCGCGTATCTGGGGAGTGCCTATATCGCGACGCAAGACAATTTTACTTACGCCACCCCCACCGACCCGATCTTTTGGGATGTGCTTGCACTAAAAGGCGAGCGCGGGGGAGATGGCGTTGCAGGAGCGGCGGGCGCAGATGGTGCTCGCGGGCTACAAGGCGAGACAGGTACTGTCGGACCCAAGGGCGATACTGGACTCGCGGGTGTACCCGGCGCTAAGGGTGAGGCTGGGGCGCGAGGGACACAGGGACGAGCAGGCCAACAAGGTTCAACCGGTAATAGCGCCGACATCGGTCCGCAGGGAGCATCAGGTGCTCAGGGGCCTAAGGGTGATACGCAAGGTGCAGTCGGTCCGCACGGTGCGACTGGGGCTACAGGGCGGCATGGTTCCGCTGGTTCTCGTGGATTGAATGGCGAAACCGGATCACTCGGTCCTGCAGGAGCGCAGGGTGACACAGATGAACAGGGGCTCAAGGGGAACGTCGGCAAGCCCGGTCGCCAGGGTATTACCCGGCGAGGGCCTTGGTCCGCATCAGAAACCTACCTGATCGATGAGGCCGTATCCTTCAGCGGTCGCAGCTACATCGCGGTTCTGGATACCAGTGCCGGTGTTACACCTGTCAGTGCTGTGTACTGCGGCGCGCTTGTAGCACCAGGCCTAGCTGCGGGCCGGTATGGAATGAATGCGGCGTGTGAGGCAGATTACGGCAGTGGGGCTCGAATAGCACGAAGGGAAGAGATGTTACTCGGACGCGGTATTGCCGCTGGAAGCGGATCGGCGTGGTATGAGGTCTACAGTAGCGAATATTCTACCCCCAGTTCTGCAAGCTGTGGCGCGTGGTCTTCTAATGACTCCAATGGAACCACTATTGATCTTGCCACCGGTTCGCTTGCCTACGAACCGTGCTCCACCGCCCAAGCAGTCGCCTGCTCAGCCCCTGAATAACGCGGGCTGACTGATACTGCAATGAATATAAAAGCATCAATAGAAACTAATAAAAGACTCGGTGTAAAAAACACAACCTGTGGAGGTATCCCACTAGAACTACTGCGATGTTTTTACGCTTGTGCGAATAGCCAACGTCCTATCAAAAAGCAGAAGGGTAGGCAACTCAACAATAAAAGACACGTTTAATAGATTGAATAACCACCCGACCCGCTACGCCGCAGCGTTCGAAGCTCGATCAATTATCGAAGAATAAACTAAAAATCAAAGGACGAAAACATCATGGAATTACGTACGTGGGGCGAGCAAAGTCGCTTTGAATACAACGGCAATGTGCGGATCGGTACCATCATCTGGTATGGACAGAGCGGAAAATCAACGATAGCCGTTGACCAATGGCAATCACTGCTGAACGAGTTTGCCGGGCGCACAGTAGAAATTGGAACAAGCAAAGACAATCCACCACAAGGCAGTATGGGGGATTGGTTCTATCGCAATATTACCCAAACGGCGCTGTTGCCTTATGTCGGAGCAATTCTTTTGCACGAGAACCTCGCCACCAGGGAAGGATCAACAATCACAGTCATCAATCGGCCGAATGATTGCCGCCAAATTAAAGATAGTCATTAACAATAATTCAAACCGTTCAGAGGGAATTCGATGAAGAAAATGAGTGTAAAAGTACGTCTACTAATCGGTGTGCTAGCCCTGTCATCTATTTATAGTGCAAACGCCTCGTCCGATGAGTGCGATAGCAAGGAGGGTATTGTGCCGCAGATGATCTGTCAGGATGAGGAGCTGAAGGCACTTGACATGGACTATTTCGGAGCCTCCTATTATGCCAATCGTGTCGCACCCGACAGCGTGCCCGGCGACTATGGGTTTCTAGTGCGACGAAATCTTGCTCTCACGTGGCGTAACGAAAACTGTAAAACGAAGGAGTGTATAAAGAATTGGTTTGATCTTCAAACCCAGCTGTTTAACACCTATACGGTCAACCACACAGAACACCCGTCGGATACAAAAGACAAAAAAAGAGCCCGGCTGAAAGCCGATGTGGAAGAATACATGGAGCATCCAGGCGCCGTACATAGCCATAAAGACTGGCAATACGACTCCATTGTGAAGCCGCATGTATTAACGACTAAAGATATTACTCAAGAAATGCAGCTTATTCTTCGTACGGACGATGATGGATTTGCGCTATTGAATAAAAGCCCATCCAGCTGCAAGGCTAACGCGGTGAAGGTTCAGTTCAGCAAAAAAGTGCTGTTCGTCACCGGAAAATGCGTGTTGTTAGAAAACACACCACTCGTATTGACGTCACTGACGGTCAATGAATCTGACAGTGAGACGATGAGATCTGAGCTTCGCAGAGGCAAGGCTATGCAGGTCAGCTTTGTTGGTGCGGATAAGCAAAAGATACCAGGTACTACCACCCACGTGTTCAGCTTGATGGGTTACTCCGCCGCGGGGGAGAGACATACGATCAATGTCTATGGCATAGACGTATCCAACTTAAACAAAATAACCCGGCTGCGAGAATTACCTGATTCGTTGTTCGCCAGGCTAGGAGATGAGCTGTCAGTGAAGACGAAAAAAGATCGCGATCAACTCCTCGCCGCGTCACCGGTTAAATCACCGGTGCAACCGACGCTCGCCGCGGCGCAAAGAGCGCCATCCAAGCGTCAAAGCAGGGCAACTCAAAATGTGCCAGACGTTATAGCCCGATACGCAGCGGGCTTGGCTGCACAGATGGAGCAGGCATGGCACCCGGCTTGTGCGGCCTATGCCTCACATATTCGCACCATTGGCAATTCCTCACACCCCGCTCGTATCCGTGAGAAGCAGATTGACCGAATGGTGCAGAAAGCGCCTTCACGGTGCTTCTAACATCGCTAATCACCTATCAGCTGTCTACCGTATTGGTTAATCTAAAAGCGGAATTTAATCAAAGTACTAGCTTGCTGATGAGCCTTGGCAGTATACACCAATCGTATTAAAATAGAGGGAGCAGTTATGTCTGTATCACAAAACGAAGTACCCGAATCGCCTACTGAAAAAGTCGAGTTTTACCTACCACGCATATTTTCCGTGAAAGGGCGCATAGGCAGAATTCGGTACTTAGCCTATTCGCTTGTTGGAACTTTACTCCTAATTCCAGCAGTAGTCTTTGCAACAGTGTTTCCTGACAATATTGCAGCGTTGTACCTTATTTTATCCTACGCCGCTGCAGTGTCTTTTCATATCTTACTATCCAAGCGCCGATTCAATGATATGAATCAATCAGGCTGGTTTAGCATTGTGCTGATCATTCCCTTGATTAATCTAATTGCTTTGATCTGGCTAATTCTTGGTCGCGGTACCGAGTCTGAAAATAGATTCGGTAAGAAACCCTGTAAGAACACGACATCAGTTAAAGTTTTTGCAGCTATTTTTCCTGTCCTTTTTATCGGCGGCATGTTGGCTGGGATTGTGGTGCCTCAGTACAGCGCTTATGTCGAGCGGGTGGCTCAGATCCAACATTATTCAGAGGTTGAGAATAACACGCTTGCCGTTGCACCTGTTGTTGAAAACAGATTGCTTGGGAAGGTAGGCGAGCACGGCCTCGTGTGTCTTAGCCCTGCATTAATATCGTCGACTCTGGACTTACTTTCTGCAAACAATATGTCCGGATTTCAAGCGGCGGTATCGGGTGACTCTTGTATGATGATTCAGGCAGGACACGAGCTTTCTTTCAATTCAGGGCTTGCTGTAGTGACAGTTACTGAGGGCTCTAATGGAGTACGTTCGGATATGATTCGTTTTGATTCGCCTTCAGGCACTGAATTTTGGGCCCTTGCAAGCAACGTGACACTTGAACCAGGGATTGAGCCATCACGCTTGGATGCAATTAGTGTCGGCGAACCTCTTGCCGCGGCGGCGATGGAAGGTGATTTTGTTTCTCGGTATGGGGATAACATTGCCACACAAATGGAGAGCAGCTATCATCCTTCCTGCACTTATTTGGCAGAATCTATACGTACGATTGCGAACTCTTCAAGTCCTGAATACATTCGACAACGACAAATCGATACAATGATCGATAAAGCGCCAGAGGCCTGTTTCTACTAACTTTCATTTCGTTCGTGGAATAATATAAACAATACAAAGACGCTTGACGTTAACAAGGAAAGAGGTCAAGGGGGCGGGGCAGTTTTTCAATGACGGTTCTATTTCGTTGAATCACTGATCTGACCCTTGGCCATTCACATGGCACGTGACATTGCCGGTACCGGGAAGGCCCTAGCAATGCATTGGCTTCGTGATGCCTTCCTACTTACTTTCTAGAGGACGGTGTTGATATTCGTGTTATAAATATGTTTGCATTCTCTGATAGAGAGTCGGCATATACTCGTGTCAAGAGGTCCTATCTCGTGACGAAAGGTGCACTGGAAAGGTCAGCACCGGCAAGAGACGTGATATCGAAAATAAAGAGATCGTTGCCGATTATCTCACCGTCAAACTGAGCTTCTGCTTTGGCCAGTGTCAGTGCCGCACGTTTGGGAATTGACTTTACCTGTCCGTAGCGACCGTAGGCCAGTATACCGTTATTAGAGGCATGAACGGGCCATCGCTCCCCGTCGAATTTTTGCTGAAGGCCGAAATTGTCATCGTTCAAAAAATCGGTCGGATCACCAATGGCGTATAGGGGTGCCGTGAACTAGGTATGACACTCACCGTTGGACCCATGACAGACCCGATCATGCGTCGTATATCCAGAGCACTTTCAAACCTCAGCGTTGAAGACCGCACGGTTATTTATAGCAATCTGACCGCCAAATCAGCGATCCCTATTACCACGACAATCCCCCATACAAGTCCAACTATTCGTGTTGCGACAAAGCCATCTCTCTATAGTGAATTCGAAGACGGTTTGACAGCGTGGTTCTGTTTTTCTACGTGGTGACGAGCGCTGCTTTTGATGTGTAGTTTATGGTGATTTTTAAACACGTATAGAAGTCCACAATTCCACCAGGGGATGGTTGAATTCCGTTAAGAGAAATGGCTTAGTACCGCTATATTTAGGGCAAAACAGACCACGGACTAGCAGGACGTCGTAGTGGCTAGTAATCATAGGGAGTCAGTTCTAGATGTATCATTCCAATCGTAAGCTTTTTTCTAGTATTTCGTTTTGCTTGCTGTTACTCACAGGCAGTGGGTGTGATTTGGGCGATGAGGTGTTAGCGGAATCTTCGGGTATTCAGTCGAAAATTGCCAATCTGACACTCGCAGAACATGCTTCCGGATGCGATCTAACCGGGGTCGATGG
Organism: Robiginitomaculum sp.; assembly: GCA_023301505.1. Taxonomy (GTDB): domain Bacteria; phylum Pseudomonadota; class Alphaproteobacteria; order Caulobacterales; family Maricaulaceae; genus Robiginitomaculum. The sequence goes on along the minus strand of JALZUP010000107.1, from coordinate 10,367 downwards.
TAAGCCGTTATTATTTCATGACACATTAATTCCTGACACCATCACTCTTGCAGACCTAGACTACTGTGACTTGGGTCGTGAGAGTATCGCTTCGACTAAGAGGCAATCTCGAGATTCTCTTGAAACAACTCAGTGCGAGCCCGCAGAGCAGGCGGCAGACGATTTTGGTGGTGGCGACATGGACGCGGCGATTGAGTACATCAGCGCTCGGCGGGCTCAACCGGGAGCCGACGTTTTGCTGATGGTTCTTAATAACTGCAGAACGGAAGCTACCCGGCAGGCGATCGTGGATCAAGTTGTTGCTGATCAGCATCGCAGCATATACTCCGTGGGCCGCTTTGAACGAAATGGAAAATACTGCATTGGCTACATTGAAAAGTTGGCTTTGGGTACGATCAGTTACGGTTTTGATCTTAAAGCCTATGGCGATTGCAGCTTTAACTCTAATGAAGTAGCTCGCGATTATTTCCACCCGGTGCATAGACCAAATTCTTCCTACCCCGGAGACTACTACCTCAGCGTGTTAGGGTATGACGGCGAGTTACCTTTAACATTTGATTATAAAGGGTCGCAGTATCCATTCCGAACCAACAACCCGCCTGCCGTTGCCTCGACCCTCCCGGTCGACCAGACTGCATGCCTCACTGAGGGATCGGCCGCAAGCCTGAGTGGCCTCGTGACGTTGAAACAATTCAATGGGTCAAGCAGTTTGAGAACCGCCTATGTCCTTACCCTAGAGGAACCCGTATGTGTGATGGTCGATCAAGGGGGGGAGCGAACAGGAGAAGTAATGCCCGAGAAGGTCAAGCGCTTTCAACTTGTGCGCCTTGATCGCACACCACTGGGCATCAACCTTGAACAATCGACGTCCATGCGAGTCAACATTACGGGTGACATTATGGTTGGTAACTATTCCCAGTACTACATTGAGCCTAATGCCATTGACGTCAAGTCCGTTACTCCAGTGGCACATGGCCCGGCAGTTTCAAGTAACACACAAGCTCCAGCTATCGTGGGGAATTGGAACTGTACCACTACAGAGCCTGGCGGCAAGCAAACAAAAGATCAGTACAGGTTCGATGTGAGTGGTCAGTTCACCTCAGTGGGTGGAGATACTCATGTAGGTGGGAAATATAAACAGACAGGAAAAGAGTTAGAACTACGATTTTTATCCATTGTACGTGCTAACAAAAAGAAGTCTGTCGACGTGACAACGTCAGCATTGATTGAGAGTCGCGATGGATCGAGACTGAATTTTTCAAGTGTCGACGCCTCCTCAGGGCTTAAGCGTCAAATACATTGCAACTTACAAACGCCGCCGCCAGCACCGAAAGTCCGCTCACGCGTAGTATCAGAGCCCGTGATTCAGGCAGCAAAACCTGCTGATTGGATTGCCTCTTACGCCGAGCAACTGGCCAGACAGATTGAAAAGGGGTATCACCCTGCCTGTGCGGCTGTTGCCGGTCATATAAGAAATGCGGGGCATTCATCAGCATCTGTCGCCAGTCGAGAACGGCTGGTGAATTCGCTGGTCGACAGAGCTCCAGATAGGTGTTTTTGAGCAGCCCCAAAGCACATCGTCTCGCGCCCTAAGAACTGAGCCTCAATGAGCGAGCCATCTGTGTGGTAGTGACGGTATTTCACATCGATAATTTGACCTTGCTTTTGGAGGGAAGCGTTTGAGGAGATAGTCACCTTGTTGATCGGAATTAACTCACCGTCGCTCAGTTCTGAAATACCGACACTCCTCTTATTTATTGTTTGGAAGGATATGAGAACGGAAGCGTCGTGGTAGTACTTGTACTTAAATGGCGTCTGACCACGTTTGATGGCTTTCATTACGCGGACGTATTTGCCTTGCAAGTGTTTGAATACAACGCCCTCGGCACCGGCGTTAGAGAGCTATCTCAGGCGAGCTGTTTTCTCTGCTGTGCCTGTCGCTGCATTAGCTCTGACTCGATTATTCGATCGGGTAGGGCAGGTTGAACGGTATTCGATATTTTCGAGGTCTGCGTCAAAAGCATTGGGTGAAATGTCGTCGGATACTTTCGAATCGCTCGTCGCTTGCCTTACAAGAAAGGTATCATATCTTTACAACGGTGCCACTGCCATTGACGATCTTTCCGGTCGGAATAACTCGAGACAGACCTGGCGTCAGCGTTTCTAATTCCTTTTTTGATGACTGTCCAAGTTAGTTCCCATGTTAAATTGTTCAGATTAATTGCTATCGCTTGAAGATGCTTTGAAAATACGTATCTAAGTCCTGACCCAACTGCGATATGGGCGTCGACTACGGTGGTAGTGATCTGGGTTCCAGCTTATTAATTTATCAGTGTGTCAACTTGCGTCTAAAGGTTGTGAATGCGGACTACTTCGAGGCTATGACCAGTTCTTTTTGCCATCATATGTGAAGAATTCAATAATCGTTTCGCGGAGGAAATCCTTTTTCGAGCGATCAGCACGCCTGCGTAATTGGTCATAATAGAGCTTAATCTTAATGTCATATCGTTGCGTCTTGCTATCGCCATGGCACGAGTGAGAAGACGACCTGAGCCTATAGTATCTCCGACGGTCAGCAGCATCGTACCCTGAAGGTGCAATACGTCTACTAAGAGTGACGATAGTCCCATCATCCTGGCGTAGCCTTCAACCTCTCTCAGCTTGGCTCGGTCTTCGGAAGCTCGTGAAAGCGGGTTATCTTCAAAGCGTTGCGATACCGATACCTCGGACACTAATATGCGATGCCGTACATCTTCATGGCCACCTGACTCTGCATAGTCTCGAGCACGCTTTAACCATTGCTGAGCATCGTTACTGTTCTCTCGTGCGACAAGTCGGGCGTAGTGGTGGATCATGACGGAGAGCGCCCATTTGCGTAAAAACTCACATGTTAACGCTTGAATTTCAGTGAAAATCACCCCGTTTATCTAAGATGAACGACATTCAAGCGTTTCCAAAATAACAGCGAGCACCAGAAACCACCCTTTCTGGACGCAAACTAGTTAGTATTCGATTGAGTTAGAGCTTTGGAGAACAAATAAATGAATATATTAGAACGATGCTTACGTTTTTCAGAATATCATTTTCAGGAAAATCCTAAATGGGTTTTAGTGTGTACCTGTATCGCCAGCATCGTTATATCTTCTCTATTGAGCTACGTTCTATATCTTTAAATTCACTATTAACCCACAATCTCAATTCAGTTGAGAGCTACTCTAAAGACATGCGTTCAGTTGGCCTTAGGCACAGAGGCCTATCAGGTCGTGGTGTGCGTTCTGGATAGCGGTATTGACTCGCTTATTGGCTTTGACCAGTTCAAGAATCTTTGCTTGATTAGTCCCATACATAAACGGCACGCTTAGGTATGGTATGTCTTTGTCCTCAAGGTGTTGTTCAAGTTTACGCACCCCACGTTCCATATTGTCTCGTCCTTTTCCAGAAACACTTCCAAAGCGTTGCCCGGACAGTAGAACCGCCTTGGTTCGGCGAATGATCGGCTCAAGCTGGATGATATTGTCTATGTGTTTATCAATAGTTGGATACTCAACCTCATCACGTAGTTCCGCCTTGTTAGCAGCGTCGTTGGGTATAGCTATTGGAAGAATATCTGTGAAAGCAACCGGCGATTGTCCCGCTTTTCTACAAGCATCTTTAAATGTAGCTGTGTCTAAGCCACCAATTTTCGCTACCACACCATGTGATATGTTCCAGAAAGCACAGTTTGCCGCATTATCAAAGTTGTAGGTTCCAAATTTATCGTTGAAAAAGCCATCATTGTTGGGTTCACGACCGACAACAAGAATCAAGGGAAGGTTGGAGGCTAGTGTCTCCTCGGCAGTGAGCGAGATACCAATTTCCGGATTATCGTGTTTGTACAACGTAACTAAGTCATGCTCGCTCATACAGCCATTCTTTATTATTATTATTATTCTTCGGGGGGGTGACGGCAGCGGGAGATCGAACTTTAAAAGCATCTCAAAACAAACTGAATCCGCTCAACACTTACAATACGTAGAACTCAGTCAGTAAGATCCAGAATCGTTTAATGTGCTATTGAGATTCTCCACAGCCCACAGCAATCGCCCGTTCCGCTGAGTTTCTTGCCTCTAGCCCCCGGATAGCCCCCAAAATACTATTTGTACTTTCAGTATTGCCACCGAAAGCTGTGTTGGCAGCCACAAGCTCCTCTTTGATGGATTGCATGCCAACCGGTGATGCGCCGGAATCACCACCGATCACCCAACAGGGGGAATTGTGCGTAATAGAATCTGTTTATGATAGTGATACGATGTGGGTTAGCTGCTGTGTCAAGCGTGAACAGGTGCGGTTGTATTGTATTGATGCGCCGGAGCTGCAGCAGAAACCGTGGGGGAAAAATGCACGCGATTATTTGCGAACAGTGCTTACCGACCACGTCGGCGTGGAGCGAATATCTAGTGAGCAGGACGGTCGCCGTGTTGCGCAATTGTTTACAATGGACGGTAACGATGCCAACCTTGAATTGATACGCGCCGGTCATGCCGTGGTGGATTAACCACGAATCTCTTTCTCACGTTCCGCTATCTACTACAGGCCTTCATCCCTGGTGTTTCATGGTCCTAAGTGATTGCCCTGATAAACTTGGCAGCTGATGACGAAAGGTCCTGGCACCGCAATAGGCAATTCCTGACAAGCCTTGAAATAGCCCTGGAAAGATCAACTCCGGGACTTCACGTTCCGCTTTTTGGTGGATTGCGTCCATAGTGTTTTTGACAATTTCTTTTCCTCGCTTGACGGCCATCGAATAATCATCCTTGTTGTTCGTTACTACGCCAAGATCAAGCAGAAGATCCACACTACCCATTTCTCCACAACAAAATCGATACGCCTTAGAGTTGCTGAGAGCGTTGCGAGCGGCTTTAGTCAATGTGCTGGTGCCTTCGTTGAGAGTTTCGTTGTTAAGATCCAGTTCCAGCAAACCCCTAAGCAGTCCCGGGGCGCCGTTACACCAACTGTGATCCAGTGGCTTAGCACTGTTCGGGACAGATGTAGACTTCCCCTTAGCAGAGCGGTGATCAAACCATTGACCGTACGACATGTAAAGAGATTCCGGATACGCTTTTGTCCGGTTGAGGCAATCTGAAATACTTCGCTGAAGATGTAGATCGCAATACCTAGAAGCGCTAGAAAGCGCGACTACGATTCCAGCCCATCCATGTGCGTAGCCCAGTAGGGGAAGACGTTCGCCAGGGACCAACCATGCTGGACCGGCGTCGGATTCAGTGATCGAGGCGACTAGATGAGTGGTAGCAATGGATAGAACGTCTTCAACGGCTTGATTGATGTCCGGCGATAAATCATTCTCCCGCAATTTTGTGCAACCCAGTAAGAGGCCGGCAGTACCACCGATGACGTCTAACCACGAGTCATCTTTTATCGAAAGACTTGCCTGACTCAAACGATTTTTGACAGATAATGAAAGATACCCCCAACGATTTTCATCTAATTCGATTAGTTGTGATTGTGAAAAAAGATCACCACCGAATCCGGCAAACCCTAGAGATTGAATCGTGCTGTCTGTTCGTTCTAATTCGTGTTGCCACAATAGTGCTTGCCTGTCCAAGAAATCCGACAAAACGGATGTATTAGTACTATTCGAAATAGAGCTCGTAACAGCCTGCAGCGCCAGTAGAATACCCCATGCTCCTCCAAAGAATGCACGATCGCCAGCTTCCGCACGCAGGTCTTTTCCAGACACATCCCCATAAAGTGACAGCCATCTGGCGGGTTCATGGCTCGGTTGGAAGGAACCGTCGACAATATGAGTGGCAAGATCTAACAGGTTTTGTACGTCAGAGTGAGATGATCGAATGGATGAGCCAATACTGAGCCCGTCTTGGGACGGGACTTTAGGGTGATAGGCGTGTCTATCGCCTAGAGAAATCGCTAATAAAACGGATTGCTCGTCCACATCACTTTGCTCGAATTCATTCAATTTCTTTGTCGCGTTGGCGATACCACTTGAAGAAAAAAAATGAGTTAAACAACCCGTCGACGTATAAATGTGTGTGTGGCCAGCTTTGGTGTAAAAATACGGAACATCCCCCTTCAATAATTGTGAAATTTCATCATCAACGATCGCATGGAGTGTCGATCCAATGTCCGAGAATGTTTGTACCGCGTTGTGTAACGAAAAAAGATCTCGTGCTAATGTGGAGGCATCACGCAGAAGACGTGGCTGTGACATGCGTTCTAATAGCTGGACATAAAAATTCGTAGCACGAGGTACAAAACGCAATTGACAACCGGCATCTACAGTGGACAAAAATTCTTTATACAACGCAATGTTTTTGGGCGTTAGCGCATTCCGGAAGGAGGTAATCACATTATGTACAGCGTCTTTTTCTTTCTGGTCAGCGAGTCTAGGTAAGCCAGGTAAGGTGCTATTGTGAGGGGCGGTAATTAATTGTATATCGTCATTCCGTAAAATAAAATTAACCTGAGGCATGGTCGAGGAAGAATCCGGAGAGGCATTAAATCCACTGATGTTTGAGAGATGCCTATCCGTTCCGACTTGCGCATTGAATAACAACGTGGCGTTAATGGAGTGCCTTCGCCAAGAGTTCTCCTGGTGTGAATCCAGAGAACCAATGGGTGCGGTCAGTAACGTTTCTAAGTCAACAGCGAGCACCCCGGACGCATCGGTGAGGATATTCTCTACATGCAGATCAGTAGCATTAAGTAACCAAAAACACGCAGTGGCAGCACCCACACTTTCTGGAAACGCCAATGGCTCCATCTCCATTTGATGTTCGGCAGCTTCGACCCATCCATAACTCGATCTTGGGAGGACTTTAATGTGCCGGAGGCCCACTGGTTTTTTCTTGGCGATAAAGTCGTTAAATGCTGACTCGATATCAACTGGCTTAGGCTTGTAATACAGTGTGCTAGCGTCATTGAACACTATTTTGCAAACGGTACGGCCCAGGCGATGAGGATCGGATAATCCTGGCTGAACGACAGACAACTTTGCATCTATTGGTATGTTAAAGCGATCCAACAATAACGACCGATCGCTATCTAAACGCATAAGCAACTCACCTAATGCGTCTGACGCGTGTTGTTGAATTGTTGACAGTCGTCGAAGAAGAACGGGGTACTCAGTGACAATGTCCGGCCAAGGGTTGCACGTTGATGCAGGAAGCTCAAACTGTCTTGCCCACTCCTCCCACGCCATCTTAGACTGTTTATACGTCACGTGCAGGGCATAGCGGCTACAACGAATTGCGCTTGATACGTACCAGTCTGCAAGCATCGAGTAAATGGCAGGCAATCGATCGTCCGCAAACTGATGTCGATGATGCTTATGTAGATGGTGTAGAAAGTTCGTCGCTAACGTGTTGAAGGGCACCTGGTAAGGGTTGTTTTCTACAGTGGATTCCCGACGTTTGTTGGCGTCGGTTATTGCTTGTTCTGTTTTTTCGAATTGTGAAGAAACAAGATTGTCTAAACACTTCACCCACTGTGTTGCACCATCATTAGATAGAGCGGAGGATGCCTGTGCATCCGCCTTACTCAGACGGTCAAATGATGTTTGCATCCACTGAGAAGTTGATTTTTCTCGTCGTTCTGATTCTCTAATGTAGTTTGTGGCTTCAATATAATCCCGCTCCCATGGCCACAATGCACGATTAATGGCTTCGGGCGGGAGCATGGAAGATTCTTATTCCGGTGCTACATAGAACAGGTGCCACAACCAGCCGTTGTGTTGCTGTTGCTGCACGCGTAGCAGGCATTGTGAGTACTGCCTGTCCCCATCATGACGGAATTCTCACCGGGAGCGAGTTCAGTCGTCATCTGATCTTGCAGTTCATCCATCCTAAGCGCACGCCAAATCTCATCTTCTACATCGCTTTTGGAAGGGGTACTTGCTTTTATTGTCTGTGTAAGCATTGACTAACAGTCCTTATTAGTTGAAGTTTCGATCCTGTGTTAGGAATATCAAATTTGTAGCACGCGGTCAAGGCATGAAATAGATGGTTTCGGCCTATGCAAGTAACTGGTTACGATAAAAAATTCATAGTACCCACGACAAGGTGATAATTGTCACATGGATCTGTGAGTGCCACTACCTATAGTCTGAGGTCGGGGGAAATTACCCATTGTTTGAATAGCTGTGAAACGCCTCCTTGCATCCATAAATACCTAGCTTACGATTTGCCGATTTGACGTTGTGTATTCGGATACAAAAAGGCAAGGAAAAACGTGTACGCTAATGCGCTGGGGTCGGAGAGCTGCATAAATGATTTAGCGAGACCACATAAACAATACCATCAAAAAAAACAGTGACAGTGTCCCTCCAGAAAGACACAACATTCATAACGAGTCTGAACCTATCGTGAAAGAACACATTGAATTAACGTTCGTTACCCTGCAATGAACTGAGGAAGACCCTGTGGTGTTATCGCTTCATTTGTTGTTTTTCATTCAGCCACTGAATGGGCGCTGTCCAACCCTGCGTGGTGATACATTGTACGGATCAGGCTTTACGTATGACAGAGTGTCTGTTGAGCGATTGGAGGCCTCTCAGCTCATAAAGGAAACCAATGCCATTGCAGCGGCCATAACCGTTACACCTAAGAATTCCAAATTGCTCTATTAGGCGACAATTGGAATAAAGTATAAACCAAATATTAGGGAAAGAAATATTCCAATGCCACTGGCTAAAAAATGGCTGAACTCATTCTGATGGCTGGTTTTAAGGGTATTTCGTAGTTGGATTGACGACATAAAGGGATCACGAAATGAAATTTCGACATTATTTAACGTTCCAGAGAACTCACATGTTGTTGGCACTTAGTTGCTTTGTGCTTTTGAGCTGTGCTGGAAAAAGAATTACTAGCGAGCCTGTCGATCTCTCAATGTGGCGTGCGCCAACACAAACCGATGTACAAGGCGTATCTGGGTTATGGCAAGGCACACAAAAGTGTTCCCGCTATTTAGGGCCGCCCTTGGATGTGCTCATTGGAATTCGGCTTTTGTCCGGCAATCAATATGAAGTGCTCACCGCTGCAGCTCATCAGTCCAATGATGGCGTGCTCTCATCCATGAGGCAAACAGTCACTCTCGATGCCGCCGGCAGCGGTCAAGGGTTCAAAGCGAATAAAAATGATAACTTTGCACTGCGCTACGTTCGACTCGAGGGTATTAACCCAAATGGTGATCTAAGCGCCTTGGTTCTAGATTATGACGCGAGTGATAAGCGTCGCATCGATGAATGTAAAGTTGCCACTTTATCTCGACTCGTTGAACCGTCCCAGAGCCCATTGCTCAAGGACTGGAGCCTACAAAGCCCCGCAGTGTTTGCTCAGCAGCGTCAGCTCTACGGGTTACGCCATGACCTTGCTGGACAATGGCAAGGGTTAGCCAATTGCGGTCGAAAAACGCTACCCGTTGATTTCCAACTGACAAAAGACCCCGCCATTGGTTGGGTTGCCGATGTGTTGTTAGACGGTTCGAGTGAGCGTTATCGCATGGTCCCCCGGCCCACATTCTCAAGAAGAGACAGTTATCAGTTCGAACCACTCGGTGAGGGGTCAAACGCGCGTCTAGTAGGACTGGCAGAGGGAAGCATCGACAAACACGGTCGTGCTGTGTGGCTTAAATTATCATTTAATGGAGGCTGTAAGGACAATCTGTTGTATCGACATTGGCGCTTACCGGAATTGTCAGGGGAGTACGCGTCAGCCACCAACTTAGCCAACTTCTGCCAAACGGTCAGTCAGCATTGGTTCAGTAATGCAGTTAGTACGCAAACGGATTCTGGCCGCATTGTTCAATTGCTTTCTGATACTCCTTGGCGATATCCGGCCGAGCAATCATCTCGATGGGAAGTAGTAGACGGCGATAACTTTCTTAAAACATTTGGCGTGCCGCTGAGCGACATCTCAACAGAGACATTTACAGCGTTAACATCACAGCTTGCTTCCTGCGGCGCACTAGCAGCCCTGGAGTCTACTCGAGAGGATTTTCGAGCGGGATTATTTAGCCCCGGAGTTCTGCGAAACTTCAATCCAAAACGCAGAGAATATCAATTGTATACGTCACAACAATTGCTTGGGGCATCTCATCAGCGTCGGAGCGCTCGATCAGTTGACGAAATACTTGAGCAAGCGTTTGCAGCAACATCTCTTACAAGTTTAGATGCTGAGATGCGGCGAGTTACCCCGGATCTCGTGCGCGTAAACCCGAGTATTCTTCACCCGGTGCTGAGCAAGCTGATTGATCATCGATCGATCTTACAGACTCAGGGAATAGCACAAGATCGTGAACGTATTCGTCAAGAAGGCCCACCCGAAATTAGCACTAACTCCTTAAACACTGCTGTC
>JALZUP010000106.1 GCA_023301505.1 Robiginitomaculum sp. | reverse complement strand
TCACGCAGCTTGCAAAGATGAGTATCGACCATTAATTTGATCGAACTCACAGCTGACGTGTTTGAAACATTTTTTTTTTAAATAAAATGAACGACAGCTAGTTGTCGACAAAAAGTCGACTGACTGAAAGGCTGTACCACGATCGCCCACAGCAAAAACACCACCAGCTCTCAGGTGGGATAAAAACACCATTTTTTTTTTAATCCAATGCAAAATCGGATATAACAAATATAAGAGTACGATAGAAATCGGCAATTTTCAAACTGATGTGCTAACGTCGTACAATCGGGAGGACATTGTAGTCGCGAGATATCATTATTAATTATTACCTTTCGCGGAATAATTGCACACACATACCTGGTACAAACAGGCTTCCAGTCAAAACATCGCCACCCCAATGCACACGTTTGCTCTTCTTAAAGACTGTAGAAAAATATACTGGTAGTTAATTAAATAATACTTAAGAGAAATCGATCGACACTGTCCGAATTTATTTCGTACATGGAAAAATCCTAATCTTATAAATGAGGATCTCTAAATCACCCCGCCCCACACCCCGCCGATCTCAGTTCCTCTTCCGTTACATGTTGTCCTCTTCCATCAAATCCTGATCGGGGACGCCTTCCCCCGTAAAAATCTGCTCCAACAAACACTCCCAACCGCCATCTGACGTCTTGCCCTCCTCGTCCACTTTCGGTTGAACAAGCATCTCAAGCAAACTATCGATTGACTGCTCGTTATCCTTGGAGGAGTTCAAGTGGGCGCCTCCAGCCCTCGCGGTTTCTCTGCGACCGCGCAGGTACAAATCTACCACAACTTGGTCCGGAACGACTTTCGGGAAAAGGAGGAGATCAACATTGCGACCATCTCCGTCTGCGTCGAGCCCTCTTTTCCCGACTACCACCCTTGCATCGCAATCGGGCGTCTCGGCAACTTCGTCGAACAACTGCCGCACCAACAACCGGGCATAGCCATCCCTCAAGCCTTCTTTTCCGTCATCCTCTCGCGCTTGCCGAAGCCACTCCCTTGCCTCCCTCCAGTCTACAATACCCCCACCATCCACGGTCTTCTCAGCCTTTTCCCGCACTCTCTCCATCGGCGTCAGCGGTTGAGGTTCGACGACGTCGGCGCAAGAATCGCCATTGACGGCGACTTTGCTATTTTTCGTCCTGCGCTTACGGGTATAGCACGCGGTGCAGTTCACAGGATGTGATTGAGCCGCGCCACCACATGACCCCTCGGCATCGCCTATCTCTAAGCAGTCCCACTCGTCCGCGCCTACCTTGTACCACTTGCCACCATTCTTCCGCTGGTTGCAGGTAGCACACCGTCGCAAACCTTCAGGTTGCCTATCGCGGTTGGCTTCGAAGAAGGCGTGGAAGCAATCGTCCTGGAGGCAGAGACAGTTGCCGTTGGGTTCAAAATTCCGCACAACTACCCCTGGCATTTTAACCCCAACAGCTTGACACATTTGCACGAAATCGCGGGCGCGTTGTTGGCGATCGCGGCCGAGGTGAGTCGCCTTCCCGTTGGGCAAGCATCTATGGCAGGCAGCGCACAGAGCGTCTGTCGTCGAATGGATCACTTCTCCCGGGCAAGCATCGCATTTAACGTTGGGTGCAAACGGCGCCCACCCACAGCTCGCCTGGCCGCATTGTTTCTTCCGGGTGAGTGGTTGGTGTCTCCCCAGCGCTGCGGGTGCCGACTGCCTCCGACCAGCGTCGGCGCTAAGAGTGATCAACGAAGGAGGAGCACCTGACCCCGTACTTCTACGGCGACCAAGAGACGACTTCCTCCTCGCCTCGTCCTTCCTCGCTTGATCGTCCGCGATTTCACGCGCTCGGCGGGCCACCTTCTCCTCACGGCCACCCGCTGTTGCTCGCGGTACTCCTCATTTTCTAGCCTCCCCGTTATTCCGGGTAACCCCTCCAGTGCCGCGGTCCTCCCCTTACGCCTCTTACGGTGCGACCTCGACTTTCCCCCACTAGGCCGGAGCCCACGCCCAGAATTCGCCGCAGCTCGGTTTCCGGGCACCTCTGGAGTTGTCATAGCAGGGGCTCCGTATCCAGCTCGCCCATCGCCACGGTCGGCGCCGGGTCGTGCGGCCGGTCCCGCTCCCCTCGCACTCGGTGTAGACGGGATTGAGTGAGCACCCGTATCGCGTGTGTTCCTGGTCAAACGCTCAACTGTCAACGTCCGGGGCGGCGTACGGGGCCCACTGCCAGACACGCCGGGAGGCGACTTGCACGGTGTGGCTGGACTTGGGTGCGTGCAATTTCCGTCTACTTGAGTCAGCACATCCTGAGCGGTACCACCTGAGAAGAGGTGAGGTGAGCGAGTAGGTGCACAAGATAGAGCAGGGAAGTTAGGTGAGTACATGTTTTTTAGCCGTACAGCACGAACATTGATGGCGCTCGCGGCCCCTACAACTAAAACATGTGTGTCGTACCGATATAATGCACAACACATAAGGTTTCTACAGTATACGCAGATGTGGAACAGGGTAGAACCGTATGCCATAGGGGCAGCCGAAGCTGCATTGTAATTGACGCGAGACCCCATTGCTCTGTGCTAACCCTAAATTTATACGTAGTTCCTGTCTTCTTTTTGTGCAGCAGGTGGTGTGTGCAGCCTCGTACCTGCGGTTTCACATACTCCCGCCGTCCCTCCACTTTTTTGTCTGCTGCTGCGCCTCATGCGTGAAATTGCGCGCCACCCAAGGTCATAAATAGCATAGAGCCTGTTCGAAGACGGCACACGGAAAGGGCAGGTCAGGAGCGTCACACCCGGCACGATCTGCTTTCTTCGCGAAATACCACTCGCTAAACTTCGAATTTTTCACAATAGCGAGTACACGTGTGGGTGATAATGCATACGTGCGGAACGCGCTTTAGGGTTAGCCTCTACCTTACGCTAACGTTTACACACGGCAAATAGTTGAACATTATACTTGCATACTTTGCATAGACAGAACGACAGGTTCGGGTGCCGTATGCAGGAAGATGGCACGTCGATAAGTTGCAGTCGCGACTTCGGAGACAAGGTAGTTGCATGTTTTACTGCTGTAAAACATGCAATACAGTTCATACGTGGTCTGCAATATGAATACTACTGCTGCCGCTGCTACTGATGATTTGACGAAAAACTTCTGCCAATGTATTGGCGGGCTGCGGGGGTACGTGAGCGTTGGATCTGGTCGAGTCTAGTAACACCGTGACCCTGTACCGCACCCATTGCAGCAGTGAAACTGGATGCCCACAAGATCTTGCCAAGCGCCATTGGGCACAAGGTACACAGACGCACAATAAATTTGAACTTTAATCGAGTCGTGTTATCCTGCGGTTGCATGGAATCAGATAAAACCTTTTGCACGAGGTTGGAAACTCACTTGACTCTACCCCGCGATCATTGTCATTGGTGGGCACGAGCATCATGGTATCGAAAACGGTTCTCTTCCCAAACAAGGCCTGTGCTTTGGACGAGTTCGCCTAGTGGTACCCGGAGCACTAAATTGGGAATAAAGTCTTCTACCGCGCCTACTTGCGCAGAATTCAACCCTGGCACCAATCCTCAGTAGCTATACGACCCACCTTTTTCAGTTGCGGGCCTGGTCGATCTCTCCTTTGGCCGTGGTGTGCCTCTGCTGTGGGGTGCTGCTTCATGCGGCTTACGATTAACATGCGGGGAAATTACAGGGGTTTCCACGAACCCCTGTTTCCCGTTGGAGGCGTTTATTCAGGTATTTTTCATG
>JALZUP010000105.1 GCA_023301505.1 Robiginitomaculum sp. | reverse complement strand
CTTTTGCTTTTGTTTCTTACCCCCAACCCCCACGGGGGAGCTTGCAGTGCTTTCTTTTAAGTGGCTGCGTTTTGCTTGATCTGGTGTTTATCCTGTGATAATACTTTTTGATCTGGCGTTTATCCTGTGATAATACCTTTTTGATCTGATCTCCCCCTTGGGGGTTGGGGGTTGTTTGTCCTGTGACAAGATCATATATTTAGCAGGACCCGAAGCTACTCGTTTCGGTAATCGTGCTGCTGCATAGCCCGAAGCTGCTCGTTTCCGTAATCGTGCTGCTGCACAATCCGAAACTACTCGATTCCGTAATCGGATTAACGACTACTTGCTCCTCGTTGCATAAGCCTGGTAGTATTTCCGTGTGGCAGGTGTCTGCGTAGTTTTTTGCGTTGACGTATTTTTTGATCACGTTTCCATCTACACATAAACAAGCAGCGAATACTACTTGCTTGTATTTCCCGTCAGTCCCCGATATGATTTGACAGCCTGCTAATGGGGCGCCTGCTGCGTCTAGGCAGGGTGCTAGTTGGCCTATTTTTGTTTGGGCGCTGGCTAGCGTAACTGCTAGTATTAGTAGGGTAAAAATTGATAAAATCTTATATTTCATAATAATTCTATATTTAATTGCTTTGTTTTTACGATTTATGGAATATTTATGTATATATTTGCTGTATTACTTAATCATTAGTGTTTCGATTAAGTTTTCTCCGTTTTATAGGAATTTTTCAAAGCTGCTCTTTTTGAGTGGCTTTTTTTTGATGTTGCGGATCCTTTTGATCTTGGCTTTTGCTTTTGTTTCTTACCCCCAACCCCCAAGGGGGGAGCGTGCAGTGCTTTCTTTTAAGTCGCTGCTTTTTGTTTGATCTGATCTTTGTCCTTTATCAATCTTTTTTTGATCTGGCGTTTATCCTGTGATAATTCCTTTTTGATCTGATCTCCCTCTTGGGGGTTGGGGGGTTGTTTGTCCTGTGACAAAATCATAGATCATACATCTTACATCATCAATCATATATCTGCGTGGTTTAAATCATGTGGATATATGATGTATGAATTCTGATTTATGATTTCTGATTTTTTTTTAGATGGTGCTGATCCTTTTGATCTTGGCTTTTGTTTTTGTTTCTTACCCCCAACCCCCAAGGGGGAGCTTGCAGTGCTTTCTTTTAAGTTGCTGCTTTTCTTTTTGATCTGATCTTTGTCCTTTATCAATTTTTTTTGATCTGGCGTTTATCCTGTGATAATACCTTTTTGATCTGATCTCCCCCGTGGGGGTTGGGGGTTGTTTTTCCTGTTCGGAAAATCATACATCAAACACCAATCTTTCAAATGTTTGGTCTCCATATCCTATTGAAACTTCTGTTGATTTGTATTTTTCACCTTCCTCTAAATAAAATTCTATATCTCTATCCTTATACATCGTTCCTTCCTCAAAATATTCGTTATCTTTAATTTTTTCTAAACTAAATTCTTTCAACTTATTAATTGAGTTGTAAAAATCTACTGCTTTCCTGTATTCAGGAAAATTAACAGAAATTTTTCTGCTGCTACCATCATTATCTTCTCCTTCAAAAAAAACATAATATCTATCATTATCTGGGTCGGTTTCATTATCTGTATTTTCATTTATTTCTTCGTCTAACAAAGTTCCTAAAGCCAATCCAACTAATCCTGATATTATGTGTGGCAATCCTAGCATTTTATTTTTTTTTAATTATGATTATAGTATCCTTTCCTATTCATCGGATGGCTAGCGCCGTCCGATGAAGCTACCTGCCTAGTACCCAATCCCAAAATGCAGTCCACCAGCTTTTTCCATCGTTCGGCTCTTCCTCTTCCTCTTCCTCTTCCTCTTCCTCTTCCTCTTCCTCTTCCTCTTCAGGTGGATCTATTGGCTGTATCGGTACTTCTGCAACTGGGTCTTCTTCTTCCGGATTTGAAATAACTATTTCTGCGTTGTTTGTTAGTCGTTGCCCGAAGAGACTTATCCAGTTACTCATTCTGTCTGATTGTCCTTTTGTGAACATGACCATGCAGTTGTCGTTCGTATAGTCCATATAGTTCAAGAATAGGTCTTGACTGCCGCATTTTATTACGTTTACGGCTGGACAACCGAAATTTGGACTATCTGACTCAGGGGTATCTGGTATGCCGTCATCTGTGGCACAATTATTTTGTACGGCCCAAATGTGATTGAGCGATAGGTAATGTCCTAACTCGTGCGTTAAGGTTCTGCCTTCTTCAAAATCAGCGACGCCGCCGAACTTTCCACAAGCTGTTGCTGTGCCGAATGCGAACGGGGCGATGACAACGCCATCGCCATTCGTGGCGCCGCCTAGTGGGCTATAGCCCAATATGTTGTTTTCTATGTCGAATACAAAAATATTTAGGTAGCCTGCGAATCTAAATTCTCGGTCACCGGTTACTTTATTTATTGTTACTGCTAGGTCGTCGTCTTGTAGGCCAAATTCTTTTGGGTGGTTTTGATTGGCTATTTGAAAGACGAATTCTACTGCGCCTGCTTCTACGCCTGGATACATTCCTTTTCTGATTTCGAATAGGTTTCTATCGGTGTTTTTTCTTTGGAAGTCGTCGTTTAGTTTTTGTATTTGTTCTTGAGATACTGCTTCTAGACATTCTCTGGAGACACTGTCTGCGACGCCTTGAAAATGTATAGCTACTGGTATTTTTAGAACATTTTCTGTGCGCTGTGCTATTCTGCCTTGGATGCCGTCTAGGTATTTACTTCTTCGCTCGAATTCTTTTTTGTATTCGGGGTCTTTTAGTAGTTCTTCGCAGTATGCTTGGGTACCGCATCGTTCGTATTTTTGTACGTTTTCTGCTATTGGCAACTGGGGCGCTGGCGCTTCGTAGTTACAGGCTTTGATGGCTGTTCCTATTATTAGGGTGAAGATGATGGCTACTAGTAATATGGTTGCCTTGTATAGTATTTTGTGCATTTATTATTTTTATTTTGATGGTGCTGATCCTTTTGAGGGGAGCTTTTGCTTTTGTTTCTTACCCCCAACCCCCAAGGGGGAGCGTGCAGTGCTTTCTTTTAAGTCGCTGCTTTTCCATTGATTCGGTTTCTGCTTTTTCTGTGTCAATCTTTTTGATCTGGTATTTATCCTTTAACGAATACCTTTTGATCTGATCTTCCCCTTGGGGGGTTGGGAGTTGTTTATCCTCTGTTTCTCCTTGCTTATTCATCGGATGGCTATCGCCGTCCGATGACGGCTATTCTTTAGATAAATCCTCTAGCCTCGCTAGGCGCTTGTCGTGTTCGTTTGATTTTTCTTGCAAGCTTGTAATAGAGCGTTCGTTTTTTTTTATGTCGGCGGCTTGGTTTTTTTGATGTACTTCCATGACGCCTAATTTTACGAATATGTCATTTACCTTTTGTAGTATTTTCTCGGATTCTCCTTGTATGGTCTTTTTGATTTCTTCTATGTCGTTACTTTTGTCCTTCAAGTTGTTATTGAAGGAGTCAAAAATAAATTTCAAGAAAAACCCGATTAGACCAGCTCCTATAGTCCATACGAATATTTGCCAAGATTCTAAGTTTTCCATTTATGCTGTTACTTTTTTTTTCTGTATTCTTTTTTCAATGCTCTGCGTTCTTGTCGCCATTTTACTCGTAGTCGCTTCTTTTCAAACTTACTTTTTAGCTTCCATTCTGCCCACTTTATTTTATCGTCTAAGTTTTTCGGAGCAATTAGCTTTCCGATTACTTGGATAATTTCGGGTAGTAGGTTTAGGATATTTTTCATGGTTGCTTTTCTAAGTCCCATGACTGCGTCATGGGCTACAGGGTGTCGTCCCTTTGGGACTGTTCTTGTTGTTGTCGAAATCATACATCTTAAATCATATATCTGTTTAGCTTGCGTGTTGGATATATGATGTATAATGTATGATGTATGATTTACTGAGCCACCCTTAGGACCTCTTCCTCGTATTGCGCCTTTGTGATGATTCGGTTTTTTTGTGCCCAGGCTAACATTCTAATGATTAGATCTGTTTTCCTTATTTTTTGATCTTCTGTGATGATGTTACGATCTATCGAGAAAGTTCTTAGTTGCTTTAACTTGAATTCTCTGTAGATAGTGCTTACTGCGTATGGGCGCTTTAGATGAAAGAATATCTTTTCAGACAGTTCTTCACTGGTTTCCCCTATACTTGCATCTGCTGTTATACTGACAATCAAATTATCTAAGTCTTTTTGGGATAAATTAAAGAAAGACATTTCTTCTTTCAATTCTTCTTCAATTATTCCTGTTGCCGCATACTGCCAAAACCAAGGCGAATTAGCTATATCATCAACTGGAATATTATCGACTGAAATATTTAACATCCTTGACGAGTTAATTACTTTAGAAGCGCTTTCTTTTTCGCAGTATACTATGTCATATATTACATGTGCCGCACCGTTATCTACCCAAAAACCAGAATTGGCGGCATAGAAAGAATTGTCGAAATACAAGGGACCTAACTCCCCCGCTGTTGTTAGATTAGAAACAAAATCAACTACCCCGTCTCTAGTGTAAGTCATTGTAGCTGCGACTATATCTCTATCCATACATATTTCAACAACAGAGTTAGCTGTTAGATTTTCCCAACCATCAACATAGCCACCTGTTATTTCATAGTAGGCCGCTCTAGGAGCTGTTCGGTTTTGTAAATACCAAACAAATTCGCTAACCCAAGTAGTCTCATTCGGGTCTTTTGAAAGCGATACCATAGTCAAAGTATTCGGTGCGGATAAGTCTGCTTTGAAACAAAAAGTAAAACTGCCATATAGTGGGCAGTTTGGTTGATTCTGAGGTCCATTCCACCCTACTATTTGTAGGTCTCCATCGTCCAAGTCTGCCGACAATTTCATATCGGGAATGTCTTGACACCCTTCGCTTATTGTGTTTTCTACTACTATAGTGTCTTTTGGTAATTTGACACCATCTATGCACATCCAATTAAAAGTACTGTCATATTCTATATTTGAGACTCTACAATCATATTCACTTTGAGTCTTAGTTGACTTCAGGTCCACACCATCACAAGGATCGGCACATATTTGTACACAGCCTTCATTTTGAGCGACTACTGGTGCAGGCGTACATAGCAAGCTTTTGGTGTAGCAATTAGCTATATCAACAGGGTTGTTTGTTAAGAAATCTGTAAAGGCTCCTGTAGTAGTACATTTTTGCACCTTCTTACAAATTTCGTTTGGCTTGGTGGAAGAATACCGAATACCAGGAGGTGTATTGTCGTTTGTGTAGTTGATATTATCATAGCTATATTGTGTTGTCCACTTAGAATTAGATGCACCATAGTCTAAATTAATCAACTCTATACGATGTATCCCCTTTTGCAAATCAATAGTAGGCGTACTTTCTAGCCCGACTGATTTTGCATAGGTGTATAGCTCGATTAATTCGCTACAACAATCCCCTAGTCTGACTCTTAATACGCCTTCTGAATTGGCGTAGAATCTTAGAGAAATTGGAGCATCTACTATTATGTACCCTTTCTTTACTTCTACATCTTGTACTTGCCCTGAATTATTTGTGTCATTTAGCGTTAAATCGGCGGAGGAAACTGGCCCTGATGTAGGTGTTTGCGTAAAGTCAAAATTATCGAGTATTTGACTAGCTGCTGCCTCGTTAGGAAAATCATTTGGAATAATAGTCGATATATCCCAATTACGAACAATCAAATCACCTGTTACTTCTTGCAATTCGAATAGATCTTGTACTAAATAATCTGCACAATTACATTCTTTAAATTCAGTGCCTTTGACTGGATTACCTAATGCATCTTCGTAGGTGATATTTTCTGTAGTATTACAGGTTTCAACTATTCGGTAGATCGTTTTATTTACACCATCTATTAGCGCACAAAATGCTCTTTCTGATTTTGTACAATTTTCTTGAGCTATAGTGATTGGGTAACCACAATTACCATAGTCCGTAAAATTATATATTCCGAATTGGGTCGTGAAACTCTCTAAGTCGCAGGATAATCCAGTGAACACAAATTCCCCCAAATTTACATTATCGCAGGTGTATGACTGTCCTCCTTGATTCAAGCCTAATGCGTAGTAGCCAGTACCACCGCACTGAGCAACAACTGCATCTATCACATCTTGTTGCTTGCCTGATCCACTTACAGGTATAGTCGTTCCATCGCCTAATGTAACTATAGAAGCGACTGCTAAACGAAAATCTAGACAACCAGCTATTTGGTAGCATTTGTTGCAGTCAATTTGAGTGTATTCTGTTGTGACTCCTTCTATTGTACTGACTGTTGTATCGGTTGCGATATTATCACAGTAATTAATTGTTTGATAGGCAGCGCATTCTATTCCATCACTTATAATGCAAATTTCTCGCTCTAATTGCGAGTAATCGTAGCAATCTACAACAGGAACAGGAGACACTATAATACCTCCATTACAATCATCAATATCTACCTCTCCGTCTACTTCTATCGGTTGGTAATCAATCAATGCACCAGTAGCATCTATTTCATAGATCGCATTAATAACCTTCCCGTCGCCACAGTCAACAAATTGTATTTTAACGGCTTTTACGGGGGTGGCATTTTGATCACATCCATCCACTAAGAAAAAAGTACAAGTTGGTTTCGTTAATGCTGGAAATTGAAAACCACAAGGTTCTGTACAGATAGGCAAATCTTTTTCTGCAATAATATTCTCAGTACCCCATGCATAGAAAATAGGTTCCTCCCCACAAGATTCACAGACATTATATTTTTGTTCTGCGCCATAAAAAACGACTAGCGGTAGTTTTCTACCAATTCTAGCAGGATTGTCTCCTCCTACAATTGTTACTTCTTTTGGTATTCTCTCTGTGTAGCAACAAGTCTGATTTAAATATCTTGCGAAAATTGGTTTTAGGTCTTGACCACTATTTAAAACCTCTGTCGGAGGAGCAGGTAAACCACCACAACCATTCGGTCCGAAATCATCACAAGATGGTTGCTCTAAGCATAAATCTGTTCCATCATTAAAAGTGACAGCGGCCCAATACAATAATTGATTCGTCCAAGATGTTGTTGGTAATTGGGAGGTAACCGATACCGTTCCGTCATCCCATTTAATTTCGTAGATTGTATTTTCTGCAAAGCTAGTGCCTGTATTATCTATCAGCCAATAAGCATTTTTAGATACGTAGCAGTTGGATTCTTTTTGGCACTCCCCCCAAACAAAATCGGGACACTCAGGCAATTTATACAACTTTCCATTAGGCATAATACTATCCGTATAACAACATGCCACGCCTCTTACAAATTCTACTTGAATTGACTCATTAAGAGCAACGAAATCGTTGCTCTCGACAACACAAGCTCTAGCTAGGTCCCCTTCTTGAGAAAAAGCCGAAAAACTTGTAAGAAGTAAAAAGAAATATAAAATTACCTGCTTCATTTTTTAATTATAAAAAAAGGTCTAGCGGTTGTTTTAACTGCCACACCTTTTTTTTTGTTTGCTTTTTTTGATTACTTACTACTTGTACTATTTACCCTTTAGCATCTAAGAAACAAGACACGCATAACTCCACAGTAACAGCTCCACCCTCTTGGATGACAATTTGAAAATCTGCTGCTAGAGCGATATCCGCTTTACCATCACAATTTTGGTCTTTGATCTCTACGCCAAATGTCTTCTCTCCACCTGGCCCAACACCTGACTCATTTGTGTGCTCCGTAATAACTGCATTATGCCAGCCTTGTACAGTGTGATCGACGCCTAAAACATCACACTTTACAGAATCATCGCCCTTGGAGGTAGTTTCTACTGCCGCAGTTACTAAATCCCATTTATTTCCTGTACCAGGAAGACAACCATAAGGCGTTAAATAATTGTCTTGAACAAGTTTCAGCAATGTTGCTCTATCCACTACTACGTCACCGCCGCCTACTGGTGCGCACAAATCAATCCCGTAATCGTGATTAGGTGGCGTTAAGCCACTTAAATCTCTTTGTCCTGATCTTGATCTTGAACCTTTTCCCATTATAAAATGCTTTTTAATTTTTTAAATAAAAAATATGATTTATGCAATAGTTATTTAAAAAAAACAACTATGCAAAAAATAATTCTAAAGTAATGACAGACCCTTTTTTAACTATAACACAGAAGTCATCGTCCACATCTTGATAATCGAACATACCGCCATCGTCTACATTATTATAGCCGTTACAATTAACGACCAACATGTCGCTTGTAGTTGCTTCAACTACAGATCCATCCGAAAAACTAGCTTGTCCTCTTTTGTTTTTCAAATGAATAACTGCTTGTTTGATGTCCGATATTTCATCACCTGATTTCAACTTAACCCCTGCGTCTTTTGCTAACTGGATAATAATATCTTTCGTTAGTTTTAAATCTTGTCCAATTGCTGCAAAGTTTTGTTTCCACTCTTTGCAAACCAAAGAAGTTTCTTTATAAGGAAGTATCCAGTTAGTAGGATTTGCGTTTTTATTGATTTGACCTGTCAATTGATTGACCATCACATAGCAAGGCTCATTCGTTATTTGGTCGCAATACGCCACTACCGAAACTGGAACGGATGGGTCTGCTGCCAAACAGGCATCATAGTCCGTTAATCGGTCTTTGCCGTACAACTCGCCTCCTGTTTGCTCCGCCGGAGATAATTCTAATTGCATCTCCATATCCTCAGATTGCGCTTCGCAGTTTTTGCAGTTACAAACCTTTGCTTGCAGCGTTACGATATCCCCTAATTGGACTGCTACGCCTTCTGCAATCAAAAAATCCCGTAAATCCTTAGTCGATTCTTGGAAGAGTAAGCAACTATAAGTAGATCTAGTGTCGCCTATCAGAAAAGTAGTAGAGGGGGTTTCCCAATCCGTCTCTAACACTAGTGCTTCTTTGTGCCAAAAACACCACTTTACTTGCCTACAATCTTTATTGCTACAGCAAGTCGCACCATCCCTCCATTTGATCTCCAAAAATATTTTTCGGAGTTCCAAGGCTACATTGTATTCCTTCTGTACTTTCACAGAGGGGCTAACGAACCATGGTTTTTTTTTTTTGGTTGATACTGCTCTTGCTCTACTCATATTATTCTAAGGCAAATTTTTTAAATAAGCTCCATAATATTAATGCAGCTAATAAAGCACCTGCCAAACTTGCGGCACTTTCAAAAGGTACTTCGTGGCGAAAATTAACGCCTAAGCCTTTTCCTTCTCCGTTGAATGCTGCGGCCCCTGCTGCGCCTAGTATGTCCCCGAAGGTGTTGTTGGCGGATGGTTGGATGTATTTCATCTTTTTACTTCGTAAAAATCCCACGACTTCGTCATGGGCTGCAAGGTGTCGGGGCGTTGCCCCTGTTCTTGCTTGGTGAAATCATACATCATAAATCATACTTCATAAATCATATATCTACTTGATTCAATCCGTGTTGGATTTATGATGTATAATGTATGAATTCTGATTTATGATTTTTTTTGCCACACATTTCCTTTAGTATCCTCTACGGACAGGCGTTCCTCTACGCTGACGTAGATTGCTTGATTGTGCCTGCTGCTGTGGTGGTGCTTGTGGCGGACCATAACCGCCTGCGGACTGGACCTTATTGACCCATGTGAAAATTAAATTAGCTGCGAATGGCGCAAGTATTAATAAAAACAAGAAACCGAGCGTAGAAAGATTTCCTACTTTCCCCTTTAATGGATTGTTATTCATCGTTAGATGTATTTAAGAATTTATTACGCTTTAATGAAAGTGCAATAAATTCATTTTTTTTTAAATTATTTCTTTCGATTGCTCCACTTATCGAACAACTGTCGACCATAGGCACTTGCAAAACCTAGCGAAATCGCTAAAAATATTTGTACCCAAAATTTTTTGTTATCCTTATTTAAGTTTAGCATTCGATTACTATATGTGTTTATGAAAAAGACTATCTAAGTCTTACTGCTCGACCCGTGATACGGGGATCAGCATAGAGTAATTCACCAGATGTATCTCCTGGTGGCACGGAAACGATAGCCCCATTGGCTGTCCGATTCTTCCACCAGAAGTAGCCACCTGCTAATGCAGCTAGCCCTAATAACATCCAAACTCTCAATCCTCCTTTTTTAAGCGTCATGCTTTTATTCTTTTGAGAAATATTTTAAATACCGATTTTTTCTAAGCCCCTCCACAGTAGCCGTAGCGTCACTACTAATCCAAAAATAGCTAAGAGACGCATTGCTGATTTAAAAATTGGCTTTTGCTCTAATTGCTGAAACAACTCCGCTCCAGTATTACCTGTTGCCGAATATTCCAAATTTTCACTTACTACTGGATTGCTAGCTAATTGGTCTAGTAAGACATTTACTATTTTCTGATTATATCCTCTAGCTATTTGCCAAATCTGCTTTGCACCAACGCCTGAATTATTAACAGGTACGTCTAATGTTTGTCGAAGGAACCTTATTGCTTCTTGCTTATTCGAAAATTTTGTATTCGAAAATAAGCGTATGTATTCCGCTGCATTCACCCCTCTATTTTGTGCTATAGCTCCAACTTCTTGAAGCTTGCGATAGACCCCGTATGGGTTGTTGCTGACAATGAGGTTGATGAGTGCGGTAGCGTTCTTCATTTCTATATTAAGTCTTTAAAAAAATTGATTTAATCAATTTTCTGCCTACGATCTTCTTGCTGCGACGTGGAATCGGAACGTGTATCTGTGATTTGGCGCCAAATTCTTAACTCTCCACATGTTCCATTTATTCAATCGAGCATTTTTCTTTTGAATAGGGATCCACATCTGGTTATTCACTTGATGAAAAGGATTAACACTATCCATTGCTGAGAAAGATTTTTGGCCTGAGCTTCTTCCACCTAAATTCCGACTCATTACCTCAAATTCTAGATTCATATCAGGCAAGGCACCGATAGTTAATGGCTGATCATACAAATGAACCATAGATACCAGATAATCCGTACTCATTAAGACCTCCATCAAGAAATCCATTTCGTTATCATCCTCGCAGGTGCCCATATAAGCCAAACCGCCTTCTTCTCCACATCCACAAGATCCGCCAGCTCCATTACCTCGACCAAATAAATCGTGATAAGTATATCCTGTTTCCTCCGAGGTGTCAATTACAATGCTAATCACATCCTCAACATCCACCGATTGTGGCACAGCGATCTCGCCCTGCAAACCTGGTATTCTACTCTCAAATACTTCTACTCCACCGTTGATGACGCCTAATCCATCATCTGGTTGAAGTACTTTGAAGCCATCAATGGCTTCGGCAATACCAGCTTGGTTTGCTTCTCCACCAGGATTGCCAGTTAGGAAGGCTACATTGCCTCTTCCGCCACCATATCCATATCCACCGCCTCCTCCGAAAAATGGAGAAAATATGTTTGATCCGTACATATTCTTTTATGTTTTTTATTGAAATAAAAAGTTTTTAGAAAGTATGCAAAATGTTGATTTTTTAGATGAAAAACACGAATTATGCAACGTGTCAGAGATTTGGTGACGACTTACTTTGATTTGATGACGACTTACTTTTCTTTAGTTTCGCCTACCTTTGATTTACCTAGTACCTGTTGGCGTTTTGGTCTTTTTTCAGGCAGCAGGAAAATTATTTTTGAGTTGGCATAGACACTTTGCATAATCATAACGACCATGTTCGCTGTTAGATAATGTCTTCTGGCTGCAACATCTGTATATATCGCCTTGAACTCTTCGTTTTGCTCCTTTAGCTCTTTTAGGGTAACGGCTAACTCGTCGTAATTTATTCCGAGTAGATCTCTTATATGCGCCTTGGATACTTTTCCTATTCTTTGTAATGTTATTTTTACTACGGGGTATTCTACTATATTGCCAGGGCTAGTATTGGTTGGGATGATGCTTTTTTGATCCATTTTGTTTTATTTTCTCCCACGACTGCGTCATGGGCTACAGGGTGTCGTCCCGTTGGGACTGTTCGTGTGGGACGTGATGAGCTTGAAATCATACATCATGTATCTTACATCATCAATCATATATCTATCTGGTTAGATGGATTGTGATGTGTCGCAGATCCCACGACTGCGTCATGGGCTACAGGGTGTCGTCCCGTTGGGACTGTTCGTGTGGGGCGTACTGGTCGTGAAATCATACATCATATATCATACATCATCAATCATATATCTATCTGACTAGATGGATATATGAGGTATGATGTATGATTTATGATTTATGATTTCGCTAACAGGATTCACCCGATGAACGTAGGGACTATTCGTGCTCTGGCACTTGTTCTGTAGTCTCTTTTTTCTTAGTTTCTAGTAATTGCTTTAATTCTTTTAATAGTTGCTTTGTATCTTGTAAGGGCACTACTCTTCGATTGCCTGCTTGCTTGATAATCCAATTAGCACCTTTTACATCAGAGTGGATAGCATAGGCGTCGATTAATATTTCGGCTGTTTTATCTTGGTTCTTTATATTGAATTGACTGATCGTGTTTTTTGTTGCTGGTAGTATTTGCACCTCCCATTCTTGCGGGAATTTCAATGCAGGTATCTTTAGTTCCCATTCTTCAGTTTGGAATAGCCTATCGTGCACCTCTCCGTATAGGCTTCGTATTTTTGGGTCTAGTTCGTCGATGGTGCTTATCTGGTCAATATCTAGTATCATCAAGTTACCTTGTGCTACATCGTTTAAGTAGGCTTCTTCTGTGAGATAGGCGGCTTTCTTTTTCTTTTTCCGTAGAAGGACATACAATAAGACGCTACCGATGATGCCCGCTATTAGATAGTACCAATGTTTGTGTATTTTTCTCACTTTGCTTTTTGTGATTTGTTATGTACTACTTCTTCGCTTTTTTCTTAGAAGCACGGTCTGCAATTTCTTTTTTAATATCTCTCGAACCGAAACTACGCTTCGCCAAGAAAAACTTTTGTATAGTCGGGCCATTTGCTCGCTGTGGTATGATTTCAGAATTCCAAGCATCACAATAAGCTTTGAACATTCCTTTAGAATTTGGGAATTGTCGATTAACGAACCATTTTTCATCTGGAATTTCATCTGGAATTTTAAACAGATAATAATTCCAGATGTGCTTACGAAGCGTTCTGGGAATCGCCATTAGGCTTAAGAAGATGTAGCCCACATCTATGCAAAAATTCGCGTGTTCAAATAATAACTTCTTTTGCCAAGGCGGTGGTTTGCTTTCATCAATCCAAGTCGTTGCTTCATCAAAAAGCAATAGTCCGTTGCAATAGACTGCCGATATCGTTTTAACCACTTCTCTTTGATAGTCCTTATTTTCGTTCTGCGCATCTTCATCGTTCACTAATCTTCTAATACCCCTTGTCCATTCTCTCACCCTTCCCGTTTGCTCATCATATATTCCATGCTTCAACTCCTGTAAGGTGATCCCTTGAAAGCCTTCAAAAGATTTTGCATTAGTCGGATCATGGATCAATACTCGCCTTGGATGCTTTCTATTTCCACCTGCATTATTTTTATAATCATAGGCTCTGGCGAACTGCGCCGCCAAGGAGGTTTTGCCTTGCCGCTTATCTCCTACGAATGCGTAGGCTTCAAAATCTGATCTTTTTATTATTTTGCTCATAGATAGATAAAAAAGGCGCTTAAAATTTTGTTTTGTATTGCATGAAATGCATTAAGCCTTGCGTCAAATTAGCAAAGGGCTTGCCTGCTAACACCATTCCTATTACGTGGAATGGCTTTGGCGTAATCTCCTCTGTATCCATGAAATCCTTTACCGCCTCTGTTGCCTCCTTTTCGGAGGCAGCATCCATCAAAACTTGATTATGAAACTCATCCCTTCTGACCATGAAACCATTTACAATCTGGACTAGATTGTTGTATTCCATTCGCTCCTCATCGCCCATGGCTTGGTTATTCATTCTCATTTCTAGATAGTTCTTTCTAGAAATTATATGCTCTGGCACATTGAATCGATCGTATAAATAACTACTGCCGAGACCTTGCAAATGATTATAGGTTTTAATCACCCATTTTGCCCCAAAATTTCGACGATTCGCTGTTTTATCTCCATCGTAGGCAGGCGATTCACCATGATGCTCGTTATCATCGAACTCCGCTTCTTGCGCATACTCACTTTCTGCTTGGTCGAAATCAGTTTTTTTCTGAAAGATTGATTCCGACTCATACTCCTCCTCGATGATCGCATCCTCGATGTTATCTAGCTTTATCTTTGGCTGTTGCCGCTCTACTCTACTCTTCCGCTTTGCTCGTTTTTTCTTAGCCGACTTGACCACCTCTTCGACGTTAGGGTCGTCTATTTCATAGGAAGAGAGATCTTCCTGCTTGAAATCATCGTCTACTTCTACCGTTTCCGCTGCTGTTTGCTGTGGATTTTGCATCAATCTGGACCCAATCGCTTTATCGGGCGTGTTTTCGATATCGGCAATCATTTGATCATCAAATAAATTCAAAAAATCCATTGGATCTTTACTACCCTCTATTTCTGCCATTGCTTAGTTTTTTCGGTTGGTTCTTTAATGCTCCTAGTTTTTGAAATAAGATGATCCAGGAGATTAGATTGATCCCATTTCTATCGAAAATTTCCTTTAGTTCTTTTAGCTTTATTTGATCTAGGTTTCTAGTATCTATATTGTCACCGATGTCCTGCCAAATAGAAAAAACATTATTGTGTGGATCTCCTTTTTTTACTTTTACGCCGAAGCTGTTTAAGGCAGATATGGCCATGTTTGTGACTGGTGAGTCACCCATGTATTGAGTAAGGGCCTCGCCCATTATTTTTCCCGTGTCTATCTTTTCCGTAGCAGGGTCGTAATACACAAGCATTTGATCTGCATGATCTGGTATGTGCTGTATCGCTCCTGCTAGCAGGAATAGGGATTCGACGATTATCTTATGCTCTTTTTTGATTGTTTGTGCATTGTTGAGGGCGCCTATTAGTTGGTCTAGTTTTTCGGCCGGCATTAGCCGCACTTTTTCAGATAGGATCAACTTCTTGATTTCCGTCCAGTTGTCGGTGCTGATTAGTTTTGATAGCTGTTCTCCGTTGATTGGGCTGTTTTCGCTATTATCTGAATTTATTTCTTTTTTCATCAATTTTATATAATAATTGCGTTATTTCTATCAATTTTTATACAAAATTATCTTTTTTTATTGATTTTTATTTGTTTTTGTGCTTGTTTGGGAGGGCTTTGGGGCAGGGTTGCTATAAAGGGGAAAAGGTGTTTTTTTTTTATTTTTTATGTTTTTTTTTGGTGGGGTATGGGGAAGATTCCCATGACTGCGTCATGGGCTACAAGGTGTCGTCCCGTTGGGACTGTTCGTGTGGGGCGTGCTGGGCGTGAAATCATATATCTGTTTGACTCAAACTGTGATGGAGGTATGAGGTATGATTTATGATTTCTGATTTATAATTTTATTTTAGATGGTGCTTATCGTTCTATAGTGCCTTTTTCTTTTGCTTCTTACCCCCAACCCCCAAAGGGGGAGCGTGCAGTGCTTTCTCTTAATTCGCCGCTTTTCCTTTTATTGGGTCTTTGCTCTTTTTGTGTCGCTATTTTTGATCTGGTATTTATCCCTTGACAATGCTTTTGAACTGATCTCCCCCTTGGGGGTTGGGGGTCGTTTATCCTCTGAAAAAAATCATACATCATATATCCTACATCATCAATCATATATCTGTTTAACTCAAACCGTGCTGGAAGTATGAGGTATGATTTTTATGATCCCTCCTATCATTTCAAAACAGAAAAATGCCCTTTCGAGTAGGGGTACTCAAAAGGGCGATATAGAAAAGGACTATTACTGTGTTTTGTGGAATATCTTATGTACAAAATTGAGCAGTAAAATACCTGTTTGGCGCTTTGCTGCCCTGTCACGGACATTTATTTTTTACAATCAAACTTTGCTTTGCAAACACCATCCTCATAAACATAAACATATTCTGAATCACTCATATGTCCATTTTCCTTTTCTTCTGCCGCTCTCTTTTCTCCCTTATTAATGGCATCTTTTAAACTACCTGTCCATTCCAAAGTACCTTCATCTCCATTTTTGTGTATAATCAAAATTTTAATCATTTTCATTTTTTTTTGCGCCTACTCCTTCCGTTTCGGCTGGTTAAAGTTAACTAACAATCCTGTTGCTGCAAAACTGTTAGCTTGTTAGAGAAAGTATTTCATAATCACACTTAACACAAGCACAAGGTTTGTCGTAATTATCTTGTGCGTCCATTTCCTTCTTAGTGTTATCGTAACCGCAAGATTCGCAAGTAACCCACGGCAACATAAATTCTTTTTTCCCTTCCGCTAATTCAATGATACCTTTCATTATATTGAATCTCCTGTCTCCTGTAGAAAAATAACGAGGATTTAAATTAAACATTTTGGCAACCTTGTTTTGTTTTAGCCCTGCATCTTTGCAGTACGCATTGAATAAGCGTTTATAGTCTTGGTTGGTTCTAGGCATCGAATCTGTTTTTTTGAGGTATTGAGAATTTTCTGGAATTAGAATCGTATTCTATTTCTATACCAGTTTCTTTTTTCACGGAATCAACTAAGTCTGATCCGTTTTCTTCTTGGATCATGTAAGTTGTCGAACCTTTTTGTATTGTTGCATTATATACATCTATCGAAGGAACATATTTTGCCGTGATCTTAATAATGCTTTGTAGATATTCAAATATCTCCTCTCCTGCCATTCTTTTTCTGTTCTTAATTTCTGCTGATTTTAATAGCTCTAAATCAAGCTCTCCACCATATAGTCCATCAACTCTTGCACTGTCTTTTCCTATTTGCTCATTTTCTTCCTTAGTATTACTTAATGCATCAACATGCGAAAATTCATACCAAAAATTTTCTCCATTTGTATCATAGAAAATATCATCCTTGCTAGTTATTTTCTTTTCTGCATTTGGAATTAAATGAAGAGGAAAATTAATTGAAATGAAATCTCCGTTAGATTTTCTCTTTATTGCAGTATAATTTAATTTCTTTATTTCTAAAGAAACAATACTTGAAGCTAAACTAGTGAACTCTTTTAAATTTTGCATTGTAATTATTATTTGAAATTCTTGCGATACTACAAGCCTTATTATAATGGATGATCGCTTAGGATTTAATTGCTTAGAAATATTTTTGTAGCTCGCTCAAGACTTCCTCGCCTTCTGCTTTTGCTATCTCTAATACTTCCTCTTTTGTCTTTTCCTCATCCATTACAAAATCAAATAATTCCTCTGCTCTTTCTTGTGCTTCGTTTTGTATCAAATCAACTTCTGCTCTGTTGTAAAATCCTTTTCCTACTTGTGACATAATTTTAATGTTTTATTGTTTCGTCTTATTGACAATACAAATATATCATTGATTAATGATAACTGCAAGGTTTGAAACAAAATAAATCATTAATTAATGATATTTTAACACTTTAAATTAAAAAAGCCTCGATAAACGAAGCTTTTCTGTCACACTATATAAGAACAAATTAGTACACAAGATACTTATTCATGTAACTACTTTTTTTTCAGTCCTATCCAGCTTCGTCGCAGACTTCGCAAGGTGGATTCGGAACCATTCCATATTTTCCTATAGATACAGATAGATTGCCTAGATTAACAGCCAATTGACAGCTCTTTATTTTTGTGTGCTGCATCCATCGCTCTGCCATGCCTAACAATAAAGAAGTTGACAATTCCCAATCTTTTTTAACTGCTTTGTATAAAGTTGGATCTAGCGAACATTGACTAATTACGGTAGTGTTTGATATGTAATCTTTGCCTGAGATGTTAACTATTATCTTTTCTGTTGAAATATTTTTTTTCTTTTTCATGTATTTCTTATTTCCACGACTTCGTCATGGGTTATAAGGTGTTGTCCCCTTGAGGCTATTCTTTATTTTAAGCAGGCGAATTAAAGACCTTGTAATGAGTGATTGTTCTTGTATCCCCTTCTACCAACCAATACCACTCTTCTTTTAGCTTGTCTTTCATTCGTCTGTTCAGATGCACATATCCCTCCTTGGTATAGACCTCTAATCTAGAGGTGTATTTTTGTCCTACTCCATTTTCTTCCAATCCTACTTGAGGGTTATTTTCTGGTAGGGAATCTTTTATATCCATCCAATCTTGTCTTGTGTATTTCGGATCATTCTCGTTCACCCTTTGTGCGCACCAGGTTACTTCTCCCTCATCGAAATAATCACCAATTGGCTTATCTCCTTCTGGATCTATTTGTAGGTATATTTCTGTAGGTGTTTCTTTTCTGATTTTTTTAATAATCGGATCGTTGTCCATAATATTTTTTTTATTGATTTATGAATTCAGGAAATTCTCGGATCATTAAGTCCTCTGGAATAGCTTGACGTTTATCTATTTGCTTAAAAAAATAGGGAACGCCATATAACTCGCATATCTCTTTCATCTCGTACGCCCATGCTAAATCGAAAGGCCTTTTATTATAGCCACTTTCGCCTCCCTGTATCACCCAATCAATTCCTTTCAAGTCTATCTCGTCTGTCATTATTGGCCCTATTTGTGGCTCAATACTCAGGAAGAGGTTTTGGAATTTTAATTGCTTTAGCTCATCTGCATACTTGAGGGTTTCTGTATCACTAATAGATGTGCCAAAGAATACACTTTTGACCCCATTTTTCCATTCGAGTGGAATCATCTTACCAATGTTGTTTGGTCGCTTTGTCAAGAATAGAAATATCAGATTTTCGTACATACCACCCATTATATCCTGAAATAATTCTTCTCTTAAATCTCCAGTACTGCCTTCCAATATATTCCCATTAATATCTACTAAAGGCTTGCTATCTTCGAAAATATCCATCATGGATCCACAAAATATTTTAGCCATTTTTCCTTCTTTTTTGGCCTGTGCTTGATATTTGCCTAAATCTGAAAAAGCAGACTTTATTTTTCGTCGGTAGGTTTTCTCTCCCCAAAGTTTGCTCCCATTTCTTGTGCCTCTTTTCATCTTATCGCTTTGGTATTCTGCATAGCAGTTTTTGCATCCTGTATGCACTTTACTGCATCCCCACCATAAATTGACAGTATGATCTGTCCATTCTATTTTGCTATTTTTAGCCATTATTATTTTCTGTTTTATACTAAATAAGATGAATTAAAAAACACCCCTACTAAAACATTGTCGTGAACTTCGGGGCACACCTTTCGGCAGTTACTTATATAGCTCGTGCAGCGGTTAAAAAACTTATCGTGAGACTATTTCTTAGTTTTTCATATTCAAATTTATAGATATTTATTGATAATTATCTATAAATAAGTAAAATTTAATTGATAATTATGATTATTTAAGATATTTTTGCATCAAATGAATACGGCGGCTAGTAAAACAACGCCTGTGCAAGAAAACTTTTCAGATGTCAAGCTTAGCTTAAAGCTTATCCTTCCTTCCGTCAGAGGCAATTACCTTTTTGAGGCTATTGCTACCACCGACAAGGGCGAAAAAAAATATTTTGATATTTCTTTTTTGCCTGCTAGAAATCCAGACTATTACGCTTCTATTCGCAAAACGAGTATCAAAAAAACGGATCCTGAAATAATTGCTTTCGGGGAACGCCTGAAAGATTTATACCAAGAGATAAATGACTTTAAGTGGCTGATGAAAAAAACGCCTATAGAGTCCGTTTTGGACATTATTAAGCGATTGGCGGTATTAGATTACGAGCACCATTTATCGAAAGATTTAGCAGGGCCATTGTTGTCTAAGATCAAATCCTTATTCATGGAGAATCAGGATTTGTTGACCCTATCGAAATCAAAAGATGGCAAACCTGCTAAAAGAAAAAGCTGGGGAACTGGCTTGGCCGATATGGGGAGGGTGTTTATTTATGCTCGAAATCAAAACGTAAAAGGAAAGGAAGATTTTCGTTTTGACCAACTGAATATTCAATACCATAAAGCGAACGTCCTCTCAGTAGGTGTATATCGCTTTAATGTATTTGGCGTTCAGAATGGCAAGCTTAGACATTATAGTGTGAATTTCCTTCCGAAGGCGCCTCACCTATACGGCTGTCTATACATGCAACCGAATGCGGACTACGTGAACCAGCCAAAAATAAAGGAATTAGTAGATGATATTGAAATGTATTACAATATCAAATTTGGGGCATGGGAGAATAAAATAAAGATGTCCCCTATGCTTAGAAATATTGTTTGTGCCTATTTAGGAAAACCTGGTGAAGTGACGCCCCCTCCTGAAATAATAGCAGAAATAAAAACCCACATCAAGCATCTATTCGATGCCGAAAATTCTATCGAGTCAGGGAACTCCGCCTATTACTCGCGCATGAGGCGATATACGCTTAACGTGAATGCAGTTGGACTGGTGACGGCTTATTATAAGGGCTTCCTTCCAGAGGAAGCGTATGCGCAATATGGAATTGGCGTAACGGAAAGACCCGTGACTAGCCCAACTTCTTGAACTTAGAATTATCCTTCCTTTTTTTTATAAAAAAATCAATTCAACATGACAGGTGATCAAAATATTCAATTAGCTATAGATTCTATAGTTAGATCTAATATGAACAAAGAAGCTAAAGCAATCGCACTAGCTCCATTGAAAGCGCAATTAATTGCAGTAACCAATAAGGCGGCAGAGATAGAAGATATCACCTATACAGAAGTAGAGCCTGATCCTGCTGCGGCGCCTGCTGCAATCGAAGCAGCAGCATTAGTAGCTAAAGAGGTAGAAGAAGCAGCGCAACCTATTTTGCCAGCAAAAAATATTGTTTTTGAACAGGCTAATCCTGTATCTATCGAACGCCGACTAGAGGATAAATCTATCACGGAGCTAGCGGATATCTCCGGTGAAGGAGACGCAATTCGCCAACGGGAAATAGATTTGAAAAAACGAGCATTGGCGGCTAAAGCTACCGCTGGCAAGAAGCTGCTATCAGAAGTGGACGCCGATCAAATCAAGGCATCTCACTTTAAGCGAACGATGCAGAAGATGGGTATGAAGAGCAGTAATGGACATGCGGTAGACTCGCATAATGTCATCGTGATGGTGGTAGCACTACACAACAATACAGTACCTTTTACGGATCATTCGGCTTACAAGAATAAGCAGGGGTGGATTATGCGAACCATGCACGAAGATGAAAAGAAAATCAGAACCTCTATGGCGGAAGTATTAGAGAAGCATATTGGAAAGGGTGGAGAAAATTGGTCTATGCAAACGCTATCTATGCGGGATTATGAAGAGCGTAGTGCGAATGTACAGAAGACCAAGAAGGCGGCTAAGTTTTTCTTTGACCAGATCGTATTGAAGATTTGTGATATTGCTTTGTCTAGAACGAAGATTCTTAGACGCTCCATTATGGATGCTTATTCTTTGAAGTAGGCTTTGCGTTCATCGGACGGCGCTAGCCATCCGATGAACTTTTTTTTATTGAATCCTAATCTTAAAATCAAAAAATGTCGAATTTTAAATTTGTAATAGAGGTAGAAAATAAAAAGACTAATGAAAAAGGCTACCTTTTGGAAACGGATAATCATAGCGTAGTAATTACGCCTAAACTAGATACAGAATGTGCTGTATTTAAGAGTCGGTTTGTCGCTGCTAAATACATTAAGGATCGAGCTCATTTGTTGGCAGACAGAGGGAATATAGCTAAAATAGTAGACATTAATGAAGCAAAAGGTCTTATTACAATTGATAAAGATTCTGTTACCGACCTTTGTTTTATCCTGGTCTATAAGAAAGAGAATGGTAAAAATATTGGTGGCTTTCTTCATTATGATAACAAGAGAAAATGTTACCTAAATAAGCCTGAGCAGATTGGCGCTTGTTGCTGGAAAAATGAGGCGGAGGCGAATCAATTTATTGAAGAGTTTAAGAACTTGAGCGACGATGCGAATGGGTTGATTTATAAGGTAATCCCTGTTAAGGATGGGCGGGATATTAAGGCTTAGGATTCTTGACTTTTATTCATCGGATGGCTAGCGCCGTCCGATGAATTTAGTGGTTGACTTATTATTATATTTTACTTATTTCTTCAATAAAGTTAGCAAAATCCTGTGCAACATGATGCCCGTTACACTTTGCTCCTATAGGTTCTAAAACACCTTCAAATATTGGAATTGCTGCTTTGTAAGCGATATTTCCTATCTGATCCGAGACATCTCTTGTGAATGATTTAGAACGCTCTGAATAAGCATTTTCTGTCATAATGGCTAAATGCCTCGACAAGTAAGCATCTGATACATATTCTCGAAACCTACCATTCAATTTTTCTTTAACAAAATATTTGCTTTCTATTCTTATTATTTTTTCAAAATCTAAAGCATTAAGCATAAAGTATGTTTATTTTTTTGAGTAAGGTTTATTTTTCTTGCTTTTTATTCATCGGATGGCTGGCGCCGTCCGATGAATTTAATAAAAACTAAGAATCATACTTCTTCCGTTGATTTAATAAATTGCCCGTTTTTTTCTTCTATTTTTCTAATGTATTTATCTATAGCAAAATCTAAACTAAGTTGTGCTTCCTCTTTACTATCAAAATTGTCCATATCCGAATACAATGGATTGCCAAAAATATTCAATTGAAGTATTCCGTCACATAAAAAATAATGATTCCAATAATAGAAAAACCATAAAAAAAACACCTTTGTATAAAGATGTGCTGTATAAAACACTTCACCATTATTTCTTGTGTGTTTTAGAATTTTAGATTTCATTTTTTTCTTGTCTTTTTTTTATGCCTGTTTTTCTAATTATTAAAAAAAACTACACCTATCCCTGAAAAGAAAACAGTAGCTAACAAATTAATAACCAATAAAAAAACGATCACCCGTTCCTGCCACATTTTCTTTTGCTTCCCGCTCATACCCACAAAGGCGTAAGTATAAATAGCCGCTACTATAAAAAACACCCCCAAAAGAGCCAAACCATAAATAACAATCATATTGTTTGTATTGAAGTATTCCACAAGTAGATATGCCGTACCATCTCGCAAGCAGAAAAGAAGCTAAATAAAAAACCTGTCGCTACAATAATTTTCCAATCTTTGGATATATCCTTGCCTTGAAAGAACTGATTACAGTATAAATGTAGCGTCACTGCTAGAATAAGAATACTAAGTATGCCATGAAAAATGATTTGTAGCATCTGTTTTTTTTCTTAAGGAAACATTAAAATTCCTAACAAAATTAAAATAATTTCTTAACAAATATTGCAAGATTCGTAATTATTATCAAAGTTCTTGGATAATAACCATAAGGCTAGTATTTTTATTGATAATGTGATTAATTTAGCTATTTGGATATATGAAAGTTATGTTTGATCTTTGTATCGACAACATAACTTTAGCTACAAGATACCTCTACTAGGCGTATCAATCACAAAAAGAACTAGCCGTCTATTTGTTGGTCACTTTATTGTATTCCTCTATGAGGTTTGTAGCATTATGTGTTGTCACCCAACTTTTAGGCGGCTTTATTATTTCACTTATGTAACGACAACACATAATGTTAAATCAGATTCAACAACAAGAAAGCTTCCGCATGATGCGAAAGCAATTTATTCAAGCCAACAACGGCATCGTTTCCGCTATTACCGACCAATTCCATCTATTACTAGAGCGAATCTATGACGATGCCAAAAAGATGCTTCTAGCCGAGCAGGAGAAGTATGACTTACCTATTCCCCAGTTATCTTGGGAAAAAGAAACTTTAAGCCTTTTTGAATTTATTGAAAAATTTAGCGATAAGCCGTTTCGTCGGATGCAACTATTGTATCAGCTAGTTTGCAAATCTCAGTTTGGGAGCACTGGCTTATTTGCGGAACTATCGCCACTCACTATGATGTGCTTGGCGCAATATTACGGGCTTTCGCATCAGCTAGTATTTGGAAATGAATTGGTGGAGGATTTGGAGGAGATGAGCTAAGAGCTTAATTAAAAAAGGCTTGGCGAGTTTTTTTTTAACTCGCCAAGCCTGTTTTAATTTCTATTTATGTATAAAACATTCTAACGACCGATGCGTTAGTGCTTTGATCCCCGAAATCATAATCTGATTTTCCTGCCTTTATGTCTTCCCATACTGCTTTAATCGTTTTTTCTTCTGAACTTATTATTTTTTTGATGCAATCAGAAGCTCGGCATCTTTCTATGTAGGAGGTTTTTAGGGCGGCCTGTTTGTTTAGTATTTCTTTCCACTGATCTGGCGTTAGGTCTAGTTTAAGTTGCATTTCCTTAATGGTGAAGGTTTTGCTGTATAAGTAGGCTCTTAGGCCGTGAAAGGCTAGGTAGTTGTTTTTGTTTTTAGCTATGTTTTGGGTCACTCAGTTGGATTTTTGCGATTATAAATAAGATTAGCAGACATGCCATCGTCAAACGACATATTTGTATTATAATTTTTAAGTTCTGCATTGTTCATGCCGTTTAGAAACGAACGATATTCCTGCTCTTTCTTTTTATAATCCAAGAATAACATCTCTCCTTGATCGACAAGGGAAAGATTAAGCTTTATACGTGAATCAGTAATAAAAAAACCTTTTTCTACAAAAAAATGATCTTCGATCAAAATAATTACCCTTTCTTGAGACTTTTCAAAAAGCCCTTTCTCTGCATTACTTATAACTAATTGATTTAATCCAATCCTTTTAGCTAATGCTTGTTGACTAATCTTATTTTTCAATCTAAAAAGCAAGATTCTTTCGCCTCTTAATTTTAGAGTCGCTTCCTGCTCTTGCTTTACCACTGTAGATCTTTGCTCTTTAATAATTTCTTTTTCGAAAATATAAGTAATCATTTGACTTCCAATACTTTTATTAGACAACTTCCATCCTTTTTGGCCCACTTCATTTAAAATTTCTAGATGGTCATTGGTACTTCTAGAAATACCAAGAGATCTGATTAGATATTCGATTTTTTGCATTCGCTTTTGTTTTATTTTTTCTTTCTATTTTTCTTTACAAAGCATTTTTAATGTGCTTCTGCACAAGATCTAAGAAAGCAAATCTTGCCATTTGAGGTACTACCGAATTGCCATATGCGCGAAGAAGCTCTGTTTGAAAGTCATACCCATTAACTGTGCTACCCATGCTGGATTCATCCGTTCGGGCAGCATCATGATAGGCATATAACTGAGCTTGCCTTTCTGATAGGCTCGGCATATTGCCTTGTGCGTCGGTATGTCTACGAATATAGTCGTGTACTTTTCTAGTGAGTCTTGTTCTTGGTTCTTCCCATTCATACTGTTGTTGTCCTGGTGGAGCAATTGGTATAATTGTCTCGGTAATTGATCGATACGCTCTTTTCCATTTCTCTGCTTCTTCATGTTGAAGGTATCTTTGTGATCTGATACTAAGGGACTCATCCAATTCTGCTGCGGCAATACTATTTTTCTTAACATCGGTGTTTTGCTCCCATCGCTCTGTACTTGATAGGTGCAAGTGGCTGTGATCGGTGTCGGCCAATTCACCATCTCGACTTGACCTTGTAAGCCCAAATCCTTTCCTCTCGCTATTCTTGTTTTCGCTTTTTCTTGTCCCCCTACCCTTGGAGTGGACCAATGAGTGACTGCTTTGTTGAGTTGCAGCCTTATTTTCTTGTTGCTCGGGCTGGTATTGGTTGCGCCCTCCTGAGCCATTGGTGTCGGATACATATTGCCTGACTTGGTAAATGTCGGACACTGCCAAGATGAATAGTCTTTTTCGGATGTGCTGGCCATTGACTTCAGGCGCGCTGTATAGTCCCGCTTCAACTGTGTAGCCCATACTGCGTAAGCTTTGGTAAACTTTGTCGAACCCAATATTGAGGTGATTGGGGACGTTTTCGAAGAAGCAGCAAAGAGGTCTAATTGTGCGGATAATCCCTTCCATATGAGGGTACAGGTGTCGGGGATCGGTTGTGCCTTTTTGCTTGCCCGACACGCTAAAGGGTTGGCAGGGATAACCTCCAGTGATGCAGTGTATTCGGTCACGAAATGGTTGTGGGTCGAAGGTCTTAAGATTCGACCAAACAGGTGCTGGAGCCACCATACCCGATTCCATCGCTGATACCAAGTTGAATATGGGGAAGGCTTCGATCTCCACATAAGCGACTGACTTAAAGTGGGGAATAACTGCTTCCAATCCTCTTTCGATACCGAGGAGACCGGAACATAGGGAGAGGTTATAGAAGTTTTTAGGTTGTTTGGAACTATCCACATTATTTAGGTTTTATTTTTTTGAATTATTTTCCTTTCTATTTTCCTTCAAACCAAGGAACCGTCTTCGTCCCATAACAAACCGTGCATCCATTTTCACAATCAGTACAGCGCCGATATCTCTGAATACCTCTTTTAGCTAAAATACCGAGGGCCACATAATGATTTCGAAACGATCCATCTGAGTTATTGTAACAGTGGTCGTATAATTCTCTATCACTTAAGGAATTTAAAAAATCCTCATATCGCTTAACTGATTCTTGAACGTTTCTTCGAAAAAAGTTAGCTTGCTCTAATTTTGATAACCCCGTAATTGACGCTTCTGTAATTTCTCTTTTGAAGATATAGTAAATAGCGTTTTGAACAGACACCAACTCCCATCCTTGTTGCCCTATATCGTTAAAAAAAAGCTCTTCACCTTCTACTGTATTCCTCTTTATTATTTGGTATTCGAATTTTCGCATTCGCTTATTTTTATTAAAAAAAAGGTCTACCTATTTATTTTACAAAATTTGGTAGACCTTTTATTTTGCTTTAGAATTACCCCCAACCCCCAAGGGGGAGCGATTAGGTGCTTTTACTTAGATCATCAAGCCCGTTTTTTCTTATTTAGCTCTTGATTAATCTTACGAATGACGGTAGCCCTCAATTCTTCCTTATATTTATCGACATCATCAAATCGATCTAGCAATAATAAACTTTCAAAATTTCTACGCTTAGACAATCCTGACAGAACTACATATTTCCCATTTACCTTAGCTTTATTAAATTTCCTAAGTTGCATAGAAGCTTGAGTCCACTGCTGTTTTTTGATATATGTTTCTAGCTGAGTCCCTTTTATTCGCTTCACCCTACCTTTCATATTGAAAGAAAATAAAGTGATTGCGTATAATTTCATTCTAGTATTTAATTCTGGATAAGCTGCCTTAACTTCATTGTATGCCTTGAAAAAATCACTTCTCAAAAGTTCATTTGCATCGTTTAAAGATATGTTATCAGGAAATTTATCTACTTCATAAGTAGATAGGCAATGCCCCCATCCAATTGTTTTATAGCCTGCCGCACATTTATAAACTTCGAGCCTGATTCCTTCCGCAGCTTTTAGGTGATATATGCAGGTAGCATAAATCTCCTTTAATTCCTTATGATTAGTTGGTATTGCTACTGATTCCAGAACTACATCTACAGGCATATTATAGGTGATCTGCGCATTCGCAATAATGCCGAGAAGCAACAAGGCGCTTAAGATTGATAATACTTTTTTCATGAAAATCTAATTTATGTATTGAGAAATAAGCTCCTTCTAGATATTCTAGAAGGAGGATTAAGTGTGCAAAAATTGATAAATTGTTTTATTTATGATTGTATTCACGAATTATGCAATACAATCAACATAGTATATTTAGTCTTCCTGTAATCTGTCTTGGTGAAAAGTGTCGTCCCATCGTTGGGCTTCCAATGCTCTACCAGGCAGGTATTGATGTTCATAGTAACAAGGAAATTTTGCTTTCAGATAATTTTCTGCAGACCTGGTTAAATTAACTAAGCCTGTTGTTCCTTTTATGTGATATTGCTTTGGAATTACTTTGAACTCTTCGTACACCCTCACTTTTAGTTGCGAGGCCATTTTTTGATTTTTAACTCCCCACACCTTCTTAAAAAAGTGAGTGGAAGCTTTAATTAATAGTTTCTAAGAAACCGCTTTAGAGCGGGCAGTCTTCGTCTAAGACGAATTCACAACAACTACCTTCCCTTCTAAAAAAAGTAGCCGCTATTAGCGCCTTTAGCTGAAAAAATCGACTCCCTTTAGGAGGATGCTTATTGATCTGAATTATTACCATAATATTAATTGATTTTATGAATTATGCAATGAGTGATTTTTTATATCATTCACCTGTTACTTATGTGGAATATCTTGTGTGGAAAAATTGGCTAATAATCTTGCTGCTGCAAAATTATTAGCCTGTCACTATTAACACCCAAACATCATTTCCGCATATTCTTGTGGTGTAGGCTGAAAATGTCTTAATTCTCTCGTTTCTTCATAACCTTCTGGATTCGCTAATAGATCAAGTTTCTTGATCTTATCAATGCTCGGATTTTCTTTAATAATACAACTACTACTTGGTGAATTAAAACCTTTAGGAGATTCGTTCCACTCCATTTTTCCTATCAATCCCCACGTAATCAATTCACCATCTTGAAGCCCTACTGAAACAGCACCCTTTACAAAATTTTGAAAACCATTGGATGATTTATTAGTTGGTTCTGATCTTGTATCTTCCACGAACCCTAATTCTTTTAATTGATCTTTAATCATTGTTAATTTAATTTATGATGGTTAATGTGTAATTTCCCCAAAACATCTCCTATCTAAATCCAAACTATCTTGTGCTACCCAAACATTTAAATCTTTCAAGTAATAAATCCTCTTAGACTCACAAACTTTATACTTTTCTGTCTGATGTAGGTTTGATTTGTACGTAACCAAGCAGAAATTTGAAATAGAAGAAACTTCGCACTCTTCATTTTGCTCCAAGTTTTGACAACTGGTAAATACGATAACTAATAGTAAAAACAATTTACTTTTCATGGATTATTTGTTTGTGTCAGTTATGTAATGTTGAATATTAGTAGCTAGATTGTACATTGTTTGTAGATTATAGAAATACTCTTTAGATATGCCGAAGCAGTTAGAAAAATAACTAGCTAGAACATCAGTCATTGGGGATTCTTTATTGAAGAAAGATATTAATGTTGATTTTCTCCCTGTAATATTGTTTATTATTCTATCAAAGTAAACTATCGTATCAATTTGCAACAATCTGTTATGTATTAAATCTTTAATCATTTCGCTTGGATGTATTGCTATACATGATGGATGGAATATTGTAAGAAAATTAAGTTCATTTTTGTCCATAAGTAGATGGTTTATTTTTTGTCACAGATTCATTAATCAATTATCTACACAAGTTACTTTATCATAACTATTAGTTACTTTATCATAACTATTAGTTAAAAAACACCTATTTAGCATTTTCCACCCGCCACTTAGCGATAATTGTCTTAGGGAAAAAGACCATAATGCAGGCTGTTGCAAGCGCCCGAAACATATTTTTGATGTCTCGGTATCGGCATTCCAGCGCAAACAAGTCGTGGAAGTCTTGATTCAAGACAATAAAAGTAGCGCCTAAATGCCAGGCGAAGAGGAAGAACAAAAGATAGCTTGTCTTAGTCTTATCTGTGAATTCTAAATCTCTGTTGACCATAAATGCTTTTCTCCAAATGTCTTCACTCAGGGCGCAGATAAGCGCAATGGCATTAAAAACTAAGGAAGACAGGAAGCCTACATATTCATTAACGCCTATTGCGCCGTCTACCATAAAAAAGCTTCTTAGGAAGAAACTTTCAGTAAAGCAAAGTACAATCGCAGCACTGTATAAGAAACCAAAGCTAGAAAACAACTTACCTAGCTTATAGCCGATTGACTTAGACGGCTTTGTTTTTATATTTCCTTTCCATCTAGGTTCCGTCCCACCGTCTTGTCTCGCTGTCTCGTCTCGCTGTCCTGTTGTCTTGTCGTCCCACTGTCTTGTCCCACTGTCTCGTCTCGCTGTCCTGTTGTCTTGTCGTCCCACT
Source organism: Robiginitomaculum sp. (assembly GCA_023301505.1). Lineage (GTDB taxonomy): Bacteria > Pseudomonadota > Alphaproteobacteria > Caulobacterales > Maricaulaceae > Robiginitomaculum. The sequence goes on along the minus strand of JALZUP010000105.1, from coordinate 16,094 downwards.
GTCTTGTCCCACTGTCTTGTCTCGCTGTCCTGTTGTCTTGTCGTCCCACTGTCTTGTCCCACTGTCTTGTCTCGCTGTCCCGTTGTCTTGTCGTCCCACTGTCTTGTCTCGCTGTCTCGTTTTGACGTTTAGTAATGGCTCTTCCAATACAGCCACTCCACCATCCGAGACGCTATACCCTCGTAATGTCTCGCCCCCTTTAACTGCATCCTTTGTTTCTTCAACCAATAATGTCTCACTGAGAGGTCTAATCCTTGAATTGAGAGCCGTTACTGGTTGTACGCTAGGCATAGCCCGTAATGGGTCGTTTCTGTTAGTCTTAGTCTCCTTTAATGGCGAGACATCTACGCCAGTGACTTGCACTTCCGAAACACCCTTTGTTTCCAACGCCTTCCTAGCTGAGACAGTTGTCTTAGAGTCGGATTGAACAGAAGTAATTGTCTCACTACTTGAGACATCATTTGCAACTATACTGGATACTGTCCCATTCGCAACAATTATCTTACTTACAGATTCGGGACCTGTCTTACTCCTTAAGACATTATTCTTGTTTTCAAAAGAAGGCGTATACTTTTTTTCTTTCGAGACAACTACCTTTTTATCAACCACTACTGCCGAGACACTTGTCTCGACTTTCTTATCTGTCGAGACAATCGCAGCTTGCTTACTGTCCTGACTAATAAGATCCTCTATTGTCTTGATAATAGTTTGGATAGTCTCGCCAATCATCTCGCCGGCATCGGTATGCACATATCCCTTCAGAAAAACTAAAGTATCCTGCGCCGTAAAATAATGCTTGCCTGATAGCTTCAAGACTGCTGCGAGTCCCCTTCTTTTTCGCCATCGCTGGTAAGCTTTGTTGTGGCTTCCTTTTAACTGATTAATTATCGTAGTAGCAATCAAAAATTGATTGTCTTTTATGATGAAGAATTCTTCCATTAAATTATCTTTTTGGTGCAAAACAAGAAAAAAAATCCTGTCTCAATCGCTCTATAAAAATAACACATACAAATGATAAATTTTAATAATTTCAATTGTTTTTATGTTTCTTGCAATTATTTACGTTGATATTAAGAATAATGGTTCTTTTTGTTGATACATATTGATATTATTTTGATATAATTAACATTTAAATTAAAGAATCAAAGCAGAAGACAAGCACTTCTATCGCTCTCCTGAAAAATGAGAGCCATTCTAAAAAATCTACCATCACCATTTTTTTCTGTAAGATCTTCTAATAATTAGGCAAATCTAACACTTAATCTAAAGGCGTTTTGCCTGCATATTGGGCCGTTTATTAAAAGTAAACGAATCTACTTTCTTATTTATAGGGAAAAATTAGCTAAAAAAACACATTTTACGACAAAACACCTAGCCGCTACAGGTACTTTCCTTATTTATATATTTATAAGGAAATGGAAAGCTTTTGCGACTCAAATACAGCTAATTGCAAGGATTGAGAGGTAGTTTTATGGGTATTCTCTTATTTATATATTTATAGCGATTACAATCAACTATTTTTCAAGAAAACATTCTTTTATAGGAAGATCATCAATGCAGAGGTCTATTGAGAGGTAGTTTTGTGGGTATTTTCTTATTTATAGATTATTTGAGAGGTATTTTCGTTGCTTCTATGCCTATTTGGTACAGATTATTTGGAATAGGTAATCTTATAGGTCTATTGAGAGGTGTTTTTATGGGTATTCTCTTATTCATAAAGAAATAAAGAGATGATTATAGGATATTTATAGAAAAAAGCAATAAAAAACTTAGTTTATAAGCCCTATTGAGAGGCAGTTTGTATGGGTAGGTTCTTATTTATAATAAGATTATAATATTTAGGTACTTAAATTCCTTCATTCCTTTGATGCACTTAGACTTCATTTTTAGCTCTATTCTCTCTACATTCTTCAAGTCTGTGAACCCGTTCTTTTCCCAAGCATTCTTAATGTAACGCTTATTGTCTACAGCTATTCGAGCCCCTTTTTTGTAGACAGTAATCATCTTATCTGAAGACTTAGAACCTAAGTCAATACCTGTCATTTCTAACTCTTTTCCATCCTCATAATGAGTCTTGAAAAATGCCTTCCTCCCGACTCGTTTCAGGTCTCCGCTCATTACTTTTTTCCATTGGTCAAGGTAGTTGTACCCATCTATTGCGATATCGACTCTCGTATAGCTAGTTACTTGGTACTCCATCGCACTACGAAACTGTGTAAATCGGTCAATCCACTCACGCTCATACAACACATTGTTGTACATTTTGAACTGGACAGGATTTCCCTTCAATATTTTTGGGTTTCTTGGATCAACTAGGAGCTGCCCAAAGTCAAACCCGTCGATCCAGATGTTGTAGCCACGCTGATAATGCTTGGTTCCGTTCGGTTTGGTTAGTTTGAACACTATATATCCATCGTCCAGCGCGAATTCACCTCCTTTTTCCTCCCAATTAATGGGTACTTGGGATGGTTTCATAGTCACCTCAAACCAGTCAATGAAGAAAGCGTTCTTTAGCTCGGTCGGATTGCTAGAAGCTAGTGTTTTGGAAAGTTGACCCCCGTTATACTGGGAGGGGGTCAAGGCGTTGGCAGGACGCTCTTGAGTAGCTATATTGCTATTTATATCAGAATTTGCTAAATTTGTACTCATAATACTTATTCTATAGTATTTGCATAAAGGAAATTGGGCTAACACACAAAATTCCTTGAATTATTAAAAGTCTGCTACAACAGATTTTTTTCTAAAGATACAAAGGACTAAATAAACCAAAAGCCACCAGAAAAAATAATAAATTGAAGTAATCGAGCGCATTTTCTGCGCTCCATAGGTGGGCAATCTTCCACGAGACCGTGAGATCGTGAATAACCAAAAATACAGAAGCAATCAGACCCAACCATCCGTTTTTCTTGTTACCAATGGAGAAGTCACGAACCGAAGCCAGTAGGAAAGCAAACCGCCCTCCCTCGATGATTAATGATAAACAAATTCCAATCACCAATCCACCGAAGGAGCCGAACCTTGGAGTGTTCAGAGCTGCGTAATAATCAGTAGCGTAAATTCCTAATACTAGGAAGGATAGCACCCCAAAAATGATCAAAGATGGGCTTGATGCTTTTACAAGCCCCTTAATAAAGTTACCTTGCATAACTGTTTTTTTAAGTCCCCGTTATCGCCATTCGTCGTCCAAAACTATTTGGCGAATAACGGGGCATTTCGTTAATAAATCTTAATGTGCTTTACTCATAGTATGCAAGTCTATTTCCTTATTGACGTCTCCAAAGACATCATGTGATATTGATTCCAACAAGCTCCTTTCTCTTTACCAGACAATCTATCTTCAAACTCTAAAATGAAATCATCTAAAACCAAATCATCACCAATTACTATCTTAGGAGCTTCATTATTTGTCTTGTACGGATATGCTACCCACTTAAAATCATCAGGGGCTTTGCTAATAATAGAACTTCTTCCATTTTTGACAATATAGTACAAGAATCCATTACTATTTCTAAATACTTTCATAATTATTATTTGTTGTTTTTTAATAATTTTTTACCTGCTTTTCTCAAAGTATGAAAGTCATCTATTCTCTTTTAGCACCTTTAAATCTTTGATCTTTTCGCCACTCGTACAAGCTGCACCAGTGTTCTTTTTTACCATCCATCCACTCTTCTAAATCATGCCATCTAGCACGTTCCTCTGCCATGTCCAAGTATGTTTTATTATCAGTCAAATAGAACATTTCGTAGTCACTCTTACAGGCTAATTTTGCTCGATATACATCACTTACAGGCTTCGTTGTCCTCTTGTCCATCAGGACTCCTTTTGCCTTCTCCCAATCAATGAATTTAACCCGATCTGCCTTAGAGATATTACCACCATTAGCCTCCAAATCGTTCGCATCTACGAACTCGTAGAAACGCTCAAATTGAGTCCTGCAGATTGAAGCCAAGAAAACAGGATCATCAAGAAATTGTAGGCTTTTAATGAAAAACAGCAAGTGATTACACGTAATCACTTGCTGTTAGGCACTAAATAAGAAAGCATCTATAGTAAAGCAATAAATTGTCCTTGACTTATAACCCCAGCCTTTTCATTCTCCCCATCATTTGTATACAACCAAAACAACTTCACATCTTCTATTGAGTTATATAAGTCGATGAAGTGCTGAACCTCCTCCTCCTCAGTCGAATAATACTTGTCTGCATAATGCGTTTCGGAGGCAGGTAATTTGTCTCTTTTTCTTTCCGCCAACACATGATCCTGATAGCAAAGCCATATACGGAAATGCCCGCAAAACTGCCATTGATCGGTCGCTAGATTATAGCGCTGGACAATTTCTCGGGTATCTAGGTTCTGAATGAATATTTCTTTGACCTGCCCTCTTGCTTTCCACTCTTCCACCTTCTTATTATACACCTTTCCGTGTAGTCTTTGCAGCCCGTATTGGGTATCTTTTTCAGGACAGCGGCCTTTTAGTTCATGCCGCCAATCCATGCTATAATAGCGAATAAAGTTTCGGCCTTCATAGCAGGGTTTCCAATAGGCTACATGTAAGACATGGGAACTGTCGCCTTTCTTTGTGTTAGCAGTTTTAGGTTGAGGGTCCCCTATGCGCCATTTGTCTTTTTTCGGAACTGCGTCATAGTCTACAGCAAGTTCTGTTGTAACAAGCTTGTTTTTTTGTAATTTGTTCATTTTGATATTATTGTTAATTTTTATGAATCCTGCAATATTCATTTAAAAAGAAAAGCGATCTACTTCCAACCCTAACCAATTATCATAGATAACAATGCGTCGGATGATGGGATAATGGAGCTCATAATACACTCTAAGTCGCTCCCACAAGTCAGTAAATTCGACTGCTTTCCGATATAGTTCTGTATGAGCATGTTTAGTTTTTTGAGCATCAGAATAAATACGGAAATTAGGACTTTCCTTGCTTAATTTACGCTTAGCTGCTTCAGTCGGACTAAAATAAACTCTTGCAACATACCTGGGCGTAGGCTTATAATTAATCCAGCCATATTGGTGGTGGTGCCAGTACTTTTTACCATCCACTTTCATTGTTAGATAGCCTACCATCTTGGGCATTTGGTCCATTACGGAATCTGCCAGAAATTTCAATTCCTTAAGAGGTTCTTTAGGGTAAACCCTACCCTTGAATTTAAATTTTTTAATAATTTGATTTTTAAATCCAATAGTTAATTGATCCATGTCTTTTTTTTTTACAAATATTGTTCAATTGTGTCATTATATTGTTTGATTAATTCCATCATTGTCTTTTGATCGATATCCAGTTCTCTTAACTTTCGATTTAAGTAGTACAATTTGTTGGTCGCCATGCCTTGTCGTTCGTGAGCAGTGTCGATAGTCATCAAGTAGTGACTGACATATTGCGTCACGGCCTCCATTTCTATATAAGCCTCTCGATATCGCTGATATAGGTTGTTTTTGCCTAGATAATCCTTTCTGGCTTCTTCCTGTCGTTTCAGGAAGTTGTCAATAATATACTTGAGTGTAGCTTTAGCACCTTTGAGTCCTAAATAGAAAGATAATCCATAGTTCATTTTCCACGATCCCTTCGCAATTTGTTGCTGCTGGATGAGTATAGCAGAAAGCAATATATTATGAGATTGCTCTAAATTAGTAGCTGTGCCTAATTTAAGATTTCGCTGAAGGTGAGTGATTATGGCAGGAACCGCCATCATTAGTTCCTTTTCAGAAAGTTGTCTCCCATTCACACCATTCGGGAAGCAGGTATAGACGAGTACTTTTAATATTTGAAGAGCATAAGCATAGATTTGCTTTTTTACAGTAGAGAGATCTTGCGTCTTTTCAAGATAGAAGAGTTTAGTTTGCTCCATTCGCACATCGATCAGTGATTTCGCCGCCGCCGCGCCCCCCTCTTCTCTCAACCCCCTCACTGTTTTTGTTGTTCCTTTTATTTTTTTTTCAACAGCCTGACTGTGGTTTTCCACAGTCGCCATAGTTCCTTTCTTATTATCTTTTTTAGATAGTTCTTTTATAATATTATATGAAGGGGGGGAAAATCCCCCTTTTTTATTTTCGGATTTTATAACTCCTTGATTATCAGTAGCTTGGAAAATTTGATTTTCGAAGGGATTTTGGTCGTCTGAGGGAGCTGATCCAGGCACCGAAACAGGTGCAGCTATGCCTAAGTATTTCTTATCAATATGCAGCACCCAATACATCTTGCCTTTGCCTTCTCTCTCAATTTCCCTCAGGAAGCCCATAGCCTTCATTTCCTTGATGTTTCTGGCGACTGTGCGCTTTCTTTCCTTTCGTATGTCATCGTCGTCTAAATGATGCTTATATGCCTTCTTAAGGAGTTGCCCAGTCGTTGTTTTAAAAGGAATGTAAGGGCAGGAGGATGCGTGAACTCGGGCATATTCTTCTCGATCCTCCTTCTTGATGCTTTTTCTAAGGCGCTCTAAGTCCTTATTTAGCATAGCAATCACGAAACCTGCAATAGTCGTGTGACAAGGACGCCACGGCGCTATACGCTTATTTTTGTTGGTGTTAAGAATGAAAGGATTGAGGAAATCAGTCCAGGTAGACCGATTGTCGATGTGGATGTAGTCAGGATAGGCGACGACACCAGCCTTTGAGAGTTGTTGTAATTTGTTAGCCATACTTGTCTTATTAAAAATAAGCATAGAGAGATCCATTTGGATTCCTCTAGCTTAATCGGAGTTTCCTCCTGTTTTTGTTGTGTAATTATCGGAATCGAACCGAGGACGTAGCCGTTCTACTTAATTACTTTCCTTTTGATAGGATGTAAGCATCTATTTCTTGCTTGCAAAATTTTTGTTTCCGCTGAGTGCCGTAGTTTGGGATATTGGGAACGTATTCTTTTTGAAAGTAGCGATCCTTGCACCCAATGTATTCGGCTGCTGCCCTTCTATCGAAAAAGATGGGTTGCTTTTGTTTTTCCAACAAAGCTACTTTTTCGGAAAGCAGAATAATAATAGCTCCTTGAGCATCAATTTGTTGCTTAAGTTCTTCAAAGAAGCTTATCAATGGTTTATAGATATTTTCTTTTTCCATTAAAAAAATTTAACAAAAAAATAATACTTATTTATCAAAAAAAATGATAGATATTATTATTTATTGTTTTTATAAAACATTGCTGTGTGGTTACTTGAAAAGGTTGTTAGCCCGTTTTCCTTGTTTGCTCTATGTGGAGCTATTTGTGTACTTCAATTGACAATCAATCACTTAAGTAGCAATTGATTCTTTTTTTTAACTTTTTAGGACTATAAAATGAGAGAAAGCTGCCCTAATTTTGTGAAATCAGCTATTGATTACTTATTATTAGAAACAATAGAGAAATAAGGATTTCACCAATTATCAACAATAATAAGAAATTATTACTTATTATCAAAATTATCAACCATGATGATGAACGTAAAAAAAGGCGACGAAGAAGTTTTGAAACTAATCGGTCATCGCATTAGTCGTTTCAGAATTAAAAAAAGCATGAGCCAATCGGCTTTTGCAAAAGCCCTAAAAATAAACAGTCAGAGCACCATTTCGAATGCAGAAAAAGGCGACGGTCACAAAGCGACCTTAAGTATCGTTACCTTGATACAAGAAAAATGGGGCGTCAGTGACAGTTATTTTTTGGAAGACGATTTGACGGGCGTTGACATATTCAAGAAGAAGGAGCAGATTGACTACCGAGATAAACTGATTAAAAGTCAGGAGGAAAGAATTGCAACACTAGAGCTATTACTAAAACAACAAGATACTTACAATAATCAATTGTTTGCTTCTATCTTGTCTGATATAAAGAAACTTAAAAAGGCGGTCCCTATTGATTATGCTAGCGAAAAAGGAGGGGTGGGTGCGCATGAACTGATTGAGCGGGTCTTGGTACTGCTTTCTCCTGAAAGTTGATCGTATTGTTGTACTATAGCTTTTTTATGATGTGTAAGAGATTGACCAACACGCTGATGGGCGGGTGGGTGGATTAGTGTAAAGTTAATCTCTCTACACATCATACCTATCAATTATCAATTTTAATTACCTTTATTTCTAATATCAATGATAATCAATCATTTTTAATCAATTTTCATCAATTAAAGGTCAATATAACGCATTAAACAGCACTGTTTGTTAGTGCAATTGTTGTACTAAAAAAGTAATAAAAATATGGCTACAGTAGGAATTGTATGGCGTAGAATTAAAAATACTGACGAGGGATACGTAAATTTGAGGTTCACCGCTAATCGAGAGAGTCGATATATATCTTTAGAAGAGAAGGTATTAAAGAAACATTTCAAACCAAATGGCTCCAATTATCTAACCAGACAAGCGCCTTTTTCTAGTAGATTGAATGCTCTATTTCTAAAAAAACACCAAGAAGCTAAGCATATTTTGATCAGATACAAGGAGAATGGCCGGGTCATTAACTTTGGACAGTTCAAAAATGATTTCCTTCCTAAGAAGGATATTTCCTTGTTTAAATTAGGAATGGATTTTTATCAGGGGCAACTGGATAAAGAAAATATAGAAAAAAGCAGCTTTGAATTATATGGCTATGCCTTGAAGTGCTTTAAGAAGTTTGCAAAGACGGATATTACCGTCGGAGCCTTAAACAACTTGTTAGTCCAGCGATACCGAGACTTTCTAGAGGCAAAATACAAGAACGCTACTGCTTTCTTGTATTTTAATGTGTTGATGTGGGTCTATGCCTCTGCGCAAAAAAAACAATATCCTAATCAAAATGCCTTTCTTGATATTCAGGGATTTAAAGAAAAATCAGAGGAAAAGGAATCTAGAAAATCTCTCGATTTAGACGAATTTGAAAGGCTAAAGGCTTCTTATAAGGCTTATTTACTAGATGGTTCGATGCAAAAAGGATTAAGAAAGGCACACTATAATGTACTAAGGCAGTTTATTTTTGCTTGTTATACAGGCCTACGTGGTTCCGATACAAGATTCTTGACGCCTGAGCACTTGACAGAAAAAACGATACACGGTATTGGAAAAAGGTACTTTATCGAGAAAACAATGCAGAAGGGAAAGAAGAAAAATACGATCCCCTTATTAGAAGCTGCAGTAGAAATGATTGATCTAAAACAAGAAGAGGGATTTTTGTTTTATCATTATTGCGAAGATCATTATTTGGTTTTATTGAAAGATATAGATGCCGCTTTCAACATCAATAAAAAAATGTCTCCGCATACGGCTAGGCATACTTTCTCTACTCTTTCAATCACTTTCGGTCTTCGTAGGGAAGTCCTGCAAGAATTATTAGGCCATAGCACCGAAAGGATGACTACTATTTATGCAAAAATAAAGAAAAAATTAGTCGTCAAAGACTTAGAATTAGCTTGGGACAATATGAAAAAAGTAAAATATTCAGAAAATATTCTGAGCAAATCTGACCTTATCAGGTATAACATCAGAGTTATAAGAAAATTAAAAGAAGATACGTACATAGATGCTGCAAAAAAAATCGGCGTAGACGGCATCTCTTCTAGTCAGTTTTTTCGTTTTGAATCTGGTGAGAATGAACTGAAAGTTAATTTCTTGTTCTCTTTCTGTGAGGCTTATAATGTGGACTTATTTGAGTTATTTGAAAAACAATTTTAAGATCGTTTCATTAACGAGAAAAGGCGCTTTATAAGCGCCTTTTCTAATTATATATGTGGAAATCTTGTTAACTTTCCAAATCTTTTAAAATATCTCTAAATAGAGAGACAGCTTGTTCTTTTTTCATGTTAATCACATTAAGCTTGTCGGGATGCCTAATTGATATAACCACTCCCTCACCTGACTCAAAGAAAGCGATCTCAAGATTTTCTAGTCCACCATATCTACAATTTTCAATGTAAGTAATTCGATTGTTTTTAATCGACTTTTTTCTATCGTAAGTTTTTTCCATAACGTTTTTATTAGATCTTTAATTGACAAGATACTTATTCACAAAAACAACAATCCCTAAAAAGGAATATCCTCCTCATTCCCGTTCCTAGCCATTTTAATCACATTTTCAGGCAACCCAGTATTAATACTACTAGCAATATTTTCAAATGCATCTGGCAGACTCTCAAAATCATCCAAATCTGAAAACTTAGCATAGCGGTCTGTAAATTTCAATTTAACAGTGCCTAATGCCCCATTTCTATGCTTTGCAATAATAACTTCGCCTATCCCTTTCAAGCTCTGGCCCTCCTCATCCTCTAGTATCTGATAATATTCTGGCCGATAAATAAACGTTACAATATCCGAATCTTGCTCTATCGCGCCACTTTCGCGTAAATCAGAAAGTTGAGGGCGCTTTGTTCCGCCGCGCTGCTCTACTGCTCTACTTAATTGAGAGAGTGCGATCACAGGAACATTCAAATCTTTTGCTAATCCTTTTAGGGAGCGAGAAATAAAGGAAATCTCTTGCTCTCTATTCCCGCTATTTTTGGATCCTCCTCCAGTCATTAGTTGTAGATAATCTATTATTATCATACTAAGGTTGGGATTCTGCATCTTCAATCGACGGCATTTGGCGCGAAGCTCGAATACGCTAATACCAGGCGTATCGTCTATGTGTATACTACTTTTCGCATTAGTAATTTTCTCAACGGAATGATGCAACACCTTCCATTCATCAGGCTCTAGCGATCCGCTTCTTAATTTTGATCCTGATATTTCTGCTTCTAAACTTATAAGTCTAGTCGTTAACTGCAACTTGCTCATTTCTAAGGAAAAAATAGCGACATCTTTCCCAAAATCCATCGAGGCATTCTTTGCCATGCCCAGCATAATCGCTGTTTTTCCCATTCCTGGACGCGCTGCAATGATGATTAAATCTGATTTTTGCCATCCAGATGTTACTCTATCTAAATCACTAAATCCAGATGGGACACCTGTTAATCCATCGCCTTGTTGAGCGGCTGCCTCTATCTGCTTCAATGCTTTTAATGCCAAATCTGAACTTTTTTCAACACTACCAACAAGATGCTTAGAGGCTACATCAAATATCCCCTGCTCTGCATTATCTACTAAATCAAATACATCTACTGTCGGATCATATGCCTCTTCTATAGATTTGACGCTGGTTTTAATTACTTTTCTACGCATCGAAAGCTGAGCGATAATCCGAGCATGATATTCTAAATTCGCAGCCGAGGTAACTCTATTTGTTAGAGTTGTTATATAACCCCCACCTCCTGCATTCTCTAGATCTCCAGAAGCTTTCAATTCATTTGTGACCGTCAATATGTCAATCGGCTGACTCCTTTCAAAAAGACGAATAAAAGCCTTGTAAATAAGAGGATGTCTAGAATCATATAAATCATCTGCCTCAATAATGTCGATAACTACCGAAATAGCATCTTTATCTAGCATTATTGCGCCAAGTGCAGCGCGTTCAAGCGGTACCGAATTAGGCGCCACTTTTCCAAAAACATAATTAGAAAGATCAGCATTTTGCTGATCTCCTTTTTTTTCAAAATCCTTCCACTTACTTTTTTGTGACATAACGGTTGTTAGCTTTCTTGAGCCACTCCACTTTTCCTTTTCTGATTTGGAAATTAGGAAAAGTTTGAAGTAGATCAATTTGTTCTGTAATAGTGATTTTTGATTTTCTCATCTCAAATGATTTTAGATGTATGGGGAGGTATCTAAAAACTAAAAAAGACATACATTGTTAAAATTCGTTTTTACAAAGTTAATTTTTTTAATTGCATGAATCGTGAATTTTATTTTAAAATATCCTTATTTTTACTGATATTTATGTTAAATATTTATAAATATCTATAAAAATAGATAATCTATGCAAGCAACGAGTGAACAAATTGAATTTTACAACTGGGTGGATACAGGGAAAGGACATGCATTATTATCTGCATTAGCTGGTACAGGAAAGACAACGACGCTCAAAAAAGCGATTAATCGAATTCCAAAAAACAAGTCTATTATTTCTCTTGCATTTAATGAGCCGATTGCTAAGGAACTTCGCAGAGAATTGCCTGCACATGTAGAAACAGGGACGGTGCATTCTACTGGATTGAAGATGATGCGTAGCGCTGGACTACAGAGTAAGTTTTCAAAAGGATACACAAAGGACTTAATCAAGAACAAAATATCTGCATGGAGCGAAAGATTGAGTACTTACAATACGGACCAACTGGCAGCGCATTGGGCAGAGGAAGAAGCTTTCTTAAGATTGATGCAAGATCAACTAACTATCTGCAAGCAATATGTCTGTATCGAAAAAAATGATATTAAAGCGGTATTGATCAAATATGGATTCCAAGTAGAATCTCGTAGAGTCCAGGTCATTTGGAATCTATTACATCGTACTTATAGCTTTCCCTTACCGTATCACGATTTCGCAGACATGATCTATTTGCCTGCAAGTGGCAGGGTCCCTGTCAAAAAATATGATTGGGTCTTTGTAGATGAAGCACAAGATTTGAATCGTGCGCAATTCATTTTTATTAAGCAAATGATGCACACCAACACTCGATTAGTTTTTGTTGGCGACAAGCACCAGGCGATATATGGCTTTGCGGGCGCAGATAGTGATAGTTTCAAGAATATTTTATCCTTACCTAATATTTCCGTTTTTCCACTGACTACTTGTTTCCGATGCCATGGCAATATTATTCACTTCATCAACAACACAAAAGTGAATAAAGACATCACTGCTTTCCAAACAAATAAAGACAAGGGCATGGTTCGCTATGGCAGTATCAGCGAGTTAACGGAAGGCGATCTAGTTATTTGCAGACTTAACAAACCACTTATGCAACTATACTATCACTTGCAAGAAGAAGGCATCAGCGCACAAATCAACGGTAAGCAAAGCGATAATACGCTCAAAGACATCAAGCAAATACTGAAAGGAAAAAATCAAAAAACTTGCATGGTGATTTTTCAAGAATTAAAAACCGATTCTCTAAGCCTTCAAAACACCCTAACAAAATCTACTACTATCCCAATAGAAGACAATCCAAAATGGATCCGTCACTTATCCCTCCTAGAAGAAATCAGATACGTCGCAGAACGCACTCAAGCAAAGACTGGCAAAGAATTACTAGCAGGTATAGCGGATTTATTCGTTCCGAAGACGGGCGGCGTGCGCCTAATGACGATACATAACTCAAAAGGATTAGAGGCCGACAGGGTATTTATTCTAGGCGATGATCTTACCCCCAACAGAAACGCCAAACAAGATTGGGAATTAGAGCAGGAGGCGAACTTGCGCTACGTAAGCTACTCTAGAGCAATCAAAGAGGTAGTGTTTATTAACGATTTTAAATTCCATCACAAAGAAGCGATTTGGAACAGGAGCAAGCGTTTTGAATATTATCGCTTAGCCTTTCCTGCTCGGTGGGTGGGTGCGCTTAAGGCGCATCGTGGGGAACGGGCGGGAATGCGTTGAGTCTTCTTCAACCAATAAACAAAATTAATTTTATTTTAAAAACTAAGAATAACCAATTACCTTTTTATTAAACTACTATTTATGACTCAACCATTAAGTCCTTTTCTTATTACATCAGGAATTTTTCTGATAATAATACTCCTTATAAAGCTCTTTATTGATTCAATAAGGTACAACCTTAAAGCAAAGCACCTAAAAATAGACCCTAAAAAAACAACCATAGAAAATATTAATAATGCATTATATAAAATGCAAAATCATTCTGAAAAAATAACAGTCAAAGAACTAAAACTAGCTATCGCCTTACTACCCGACAATATGCCCGTGGCTTATTTCAGAAAAGGCAATCCAGATTTCGCCACTTGTCATTGCATCGAAGTTAAACAATTAACTATAGCACCTACACCCGCATTCCACGACTTTCATGGATACAATCATCCTGAAAAAGGAGCGGAATCAATTCCTGTTTTCTTAATAAAATAAACATGAACATCTTACTATTAATAACTACCTGCTTCTTCTGCTTGCTGTCCATAGCTTTTTATTTTGCCCTTTTAAAACTAACAGCTATCGTATCCTACATTCAGGATATAATAAAACAAATAAAAAAGACAGGCAAAATCACTCCTTATCAATTACAAGAAATCGAGCAGCTACTACCGATTATAGAACGCACTAAGTATAAGCTTAAAATAATATTCGGCGATACAATAAATCCCGAAGATCATATACCTCGTGATATGGATACAGAGTGCCAGCTACCTGGGCAATGGATTAGCGTGGCGGATGATAAGCCAGAGACGAAAATTATTTCTTTAGTTTTCGGGGGAAACAAAATTCTTCGTGCATTCTATGTTCCTAGATACACTATTGAAGACGATAATGATTGGGATGAAGGCGAATACTACGAAGAAAAAAACAAGAAATATGTTATAGAAGGCTGGTATGAATTTAATAATTATGAAGATAATTATTGGCTTATCCCTTTCGAGATAACTCATTGGATGCCACTACCTGATGTTCCTTTTATTCATCGGATGACTTGCAGTCGTCCAATGAAACCGCAACATCTTTAATCCACCGACCAAGCGCTCCCCCTTGGGGGTTGGGGGTATCTACAGAAAAAGCGCCTTAGCTTTAGTGCGACCCCCAACCCCCAAGGAGGAGCGACTTTGCTTAATCTTTTAAATTCACGATTCTCTTAATAAATACAATGATCCTGAAATTCATACACCACAAAACCAAGGACGTAATTCATACAACAGAAAAACCAGTTGCCTTAGCACCTAATAAAGGGGAACCAATTGTTTTAGATAGAAAAACATATACCGTTAATAGCAGATTGTTCTTTTATAACTTAGATACTATTAATATTTATTGCACCCAATTTTAATATGAATACAAAATGCTCCGGACTAACAGGTTCGCTTCTAGGACACAATTTCAAACCACTGTACAATATTTCAGTCACACCATTAGATACTGAGGCTGTAAGAACGATAGGAAAAGTATTTTTACACTCCAAAGACAAACAACCTCTTATTAAGGAATTAGTCGACAACAGGACTACAAAAAACTGCATTGGCATCTACTGTACTAGGTGCGGCATAGAGCAAGCATTTGACGAATTAGTTTAAATATAGAGTCTAAACCCAAGAAGTTAACAAATTAAAAACCTTCTTAAAAACAGTTAATACCTATTGCAAGATTCGTGAAATCGCCTTATTTTTGTTGCTGTAATATTAATTTTCTTTGACATATTCTAAAAAGGTTTATATTTGTAGTGACAAATCATTTTTACTTTACTACACTTATATCTAATTAAGATCTAGCCGTCTTTTATTGGTTATTTTGGTATATTACCTTGTGTAGTAAAGTCCATGATTTGTCACCCAATATTAAGGCGGCTTTTTTTATTTAACATCCATAATTGACAAATCATGGTAAATCAATCCAACCCAACGAAGCTCCAAGAGCCTCAAACATTCCTTCAATTCTCTGCTTTATTTTTCAAGCAACATCTACCGATTATTGCCGTCTTATCTGAGCAACAAGTTAACTTGCAAGAAGAGGCTTACAAATCCGCACAACGGATATTGCTAGACAACCGATCCTTTGATATACAGACGCAAGATCGAGGAAAGGCAATGGCTGCTACCAAATCTATTGTAGCCTTTGTGGAAGACAAGCCCTTGCCACCTTATGGCAAATTAAGCTTATTGTATTCGCTAGTCAAAAACACGCCACTTACTGGTACATTTCCTTTTCATTCGCTAAAGCCAGATGCAGAGGTAAAATTCAATAACTTAATACAACTGGGTGCTTATATTGAGGAGTCCATGGAATTGTATTCTTAGATTTTCAACCTATTCATCGGATGGCTAACGCCGTCCGATGAATTTAATTAATTCAAAAAAAATGAAAGAATTGTATGTTCCTTTAACAAAATAGTAGGGAATATATCATCGGTTTTTTGTATTTTTATAGGGCAGTCAGATAATTGTAGGAACTCCGGACGACTGTCTCCAACTCATTGATGCAAAGTAGCATTACTTGGTTAAGGGCTTCGGTAGCGAGCTAATAAGAAAAGCTACAATTAGGTTCAATCCAGTACGTAAGGATTGAGCCTTTTTTTATGCCTAATATCGAGGGACTTTTTGAGGGACTTTTTAAAAAGTCC
>JALZUP010000104.1 GCA_023301505.1 Robiginitomaculum sp. | reverse complement strand
GGAAAGAAGTCATAATGGCCGATTCTTCTTGAAACGTAGGTATATGAACGACAGCACCAACAGCTAAGTTACACGTTGTTTGAAACACGAGCGTAGAGTGAAGAGTACAGGTTGTAGGCGACAGCTGAACCCTGTTTCTTAGTTCTGAGGGTATCCTAGGAGAATATGATTTGCGATCAAATAACGGATGAAAGATAGTTTTGTTCTGAACATCCACAAGCTCTCTTGATCTAGAATTGAATGATTGAAATCTCGAGATAAAAGACTGAGATCTTTCCGTTGCTGGACACATAAAACTATGATCCAATTACTTCCGATTAGATGATGATGATAAACTGAGACAGAACGCAACATTGCCGACATCTACTAGTGATTGAATAAGAGTGAGTAGGCGTAGCGAATTTTTCTCTACTCGTGTTTATTTTTATACTGACAACAGGCGAATCTTAGACGGACACACTCAGTATTGAATGTCATACCATAATATGCTCATACCTTGATGACTAGGAGCAGAGCCTGTTCTTTCTCGAACCGCAATGTGACTTTTTGTTAGGAAATGAGAAACTGTCGAGTCTTTGACGATGATAGCTAGATCAAACAGCCTAGAGATTAGTGATGTAGACATCAGAGTGATATTTATGTCTCCAGACTCAGAAGTCCGTTGGGAGACTGGTATTGACTCTCCCGCTGAACTAGTTTTTGACACAAAGTACAGCTGAACACGAAAAGACGGAAATATCACTTGAGATATGTCGGACACAACAAAAAAAGAGATCAACATTGGATTTACAGCACCTGTAGACTGATTCCTAAACCTCTGAGTAAAACCAGTGGGGACGATTACAGCTATTAGATACTTCTACATGACTTACGGATACACAATATCGTAATTTTATAAACTAATTTATACACATGCCAATACAAAGAGAAGACCTTGAATTACTACAGAAAGCTATTTGAAACTGACTCAGTATTGAGGAGGTTTTGGAGACAGCTCAGACTATGGTTGCGGTAGATGATTTCAAAAAAGAACTGAAAAGAGTGTGAAACGAGATATACAGGCGTTTTTCTAGTG
This sequence comes from Robiginitomaculum sp., assembly GCA_023301505.1. GTDB lineage: Bacteria > Pseudomonadota > Alphaproteobacteria > Caulobacterales > Maricaulaceae > Robiginitomaculum. The sequence continues at coordinate 1,767 of JALZUP010000104.1, read as the reverse complement.
TCGTAGATAATGACATAGAAAAGATCATGTGATTGTCAGACGAGCAGGCAATGATGACCTATATAATCTGAAAAGCATTTTGAGAGTACACATGAGAAAAGGCAAGACTAGAAGCAGAAAGGGAGAGACTACAGAACGAGCCAAACAACCGTGAGGAGATTCCAGACGATATAGACGGCGAGATAGACCCCAGTGCAGAGTAGTTTTACATGTCACATTAAAAAATGGAACTAGAGTTAATTAGTAAAGTTGTTGAGCAGGGATTGAGTGTGTGACTCTTATTGGTTTTTGTGTATTTCTTTTTGACGAAGTTCTACAAAGCACAGGAGGAGATGCTAAAGATGCTTGCGAAACAAACCAGCCTGATAGAGAAGCTAATAAATAGGGTGGACGAAATGATTCGTAAAGATCCATAATTTTACTTTGTTCTCTAGCACATGAAAGATTTACTTCTAAATTTGTTGTTGTTTGTCACCGCACTGTTTCTGATTTGTACGTTCGGTGTTTTCTGATTCTTCTTCGAGATCTTCTTCACATGAATGAGAGACGGAACAAAGTGAGTGTCAAAATTCTTTCGCACCTCAGCAATAAGTCTTGACCAAACAGGAAACGCAACATCATGACTCCTTCTTTCTATCCTCTTTCTGAAACGGAGAGGAGAGTGACTTTCTTTTTTCGGTAACGAGGATGAGACAGTGAGTAGCGTTCTGTGAAAAAATAAACTAAAAAACAATTTGAATCGACTAGGGGTGTGTATGGATGCTCTACTGGAATTTCTAGATCCATGACACACAGAGAAATCAATAGAGCATGACGAATAGTTTTTTATTATTTTCTATCAAGATGGAATCATTAGCTATATGATGAGCGTGAGCCTTCATTATCGACACAATCATTAAGACAATTAAGCCTCTTCTACCCACCAGATTTAAACCACTTATCCCTCTATTCGCACTAACTCTCTGAGTGGTGTATTGATTGTTGACAGTAGAGGGGATAATTGAAACTAAACTAGCTGTTTGAATATCCGTGTGAGCAGGTGCGATAGCGTGACACGAGAGTAGTAAGGTGTTTAGGGCAGATGAAGAAGAAGCACAAGAAAGTATACACAACACCGAGTCTTTACAACTTAATGGATAGCATGATTCTATATAGACCTGTTGAGGGAGAGAGGAACAAGGACTGGAGATTTACGCAAGCATACGGAAACAACTTCTTGTACGGAGGGAAGTTGTTTTATGGTGGAATAATGAAGGCACGAAACAAGCACGAATGACTAGACTACGCCTGACCTAAACCCTGAGACGTGGTGTCGGTTTTTGCATCACATGCTGGAGAAGTGGTACAAAGCACATTTAATGAAGGGGGGCGGGGACACTATATAGTAATTAGAACACTAGATGGAGAACATGAGACAATTTATGCACACCTAAGCAGTAGAGAAATTAAAGTAGGAGACACCGTGACTCCAAAACAGAAAATTTGAATGATGTGAACCACTGGAGCGAGTACATGAGTACACCTGCATTTTTGACTAAGACCAACATGAAAACGATGGATAGATCCAACGGACTATATAGAAGATTGGAATGTCGGACTCACGAAATCAGAGCCAACAACAAAAGAACCTCTGATTAAAAAGGCTATAGAAATGTGATTCTATAACTGAATAGAATGAAGCGGACTAACAGACCGTATAGTTCTGTTTACCATGAAAGCCCTGTGACATTGCGGTGATGGATGTATCCACAAAGATATCGTAGTTAG
>JALZUP010000103.1 GCA_023301505.1 Robiginitomaculum sp. | reverse complement strand
CATCGTTTGAAGGATTGTTTCTACATCATTTGTTGGACCTGTGATCGAAACATTCGGGCAGCGGTATTGTCCGTCAGGTCTCGGGTCATCAGTGGGTTTGACAGGAAAGGGCTCTATTCTTGGATCTGTGTCATCTAAGGCCCACTGAAAACTGCCTATAAATTCTTCACGTGCATTAACACAATGTGTCCAATCTGCAGGGGCCGGGCTATTAAGCCAGTCGGTCCGTGATGGTCCGACATTTACCGCATCAGAAAATGGCACAAGGGTGATATTGAAATCTTTATTACCCGTAAAGGCTTGCATGGCGTTAAGTGTGTTTTCCATTGTCTGCATCGTTGTGTCCCAACGCGAGTCAAAATTCATGGAATTTGTGGTATCCATGGCAAGGGCGATTTCTAATCCACCTGGCGATGCCAATGTGGCTTCAGAACGGACAGAAATGTCTAATCTGGGGAAATCAAATATTTGCATGAACATAGGTTTCAATGTGGCTCTTGATTCAACCAAAATCGTCCCATTATTGGTAGGAACGATGTTAGGAGTCTGAATTGTTAAATCTGGGATGCCTTCGGAATTAGCAATATATGCATTCGTGCCGACCTCTCTCATCATTTGCTCGCCATCCTGTACGTAAGCAAGCGCGCCGGATAGAGCTGCTGCATCTGCGGCATGTTGGAGCTCACTCTGAGCGGTGGTGAGCCGAGAATAATCTATAGCGACGCCTATAGACATCATAACGGGGACGATTGCAGCTGCAAACATTACCCCCACATTTGCTTGTTTGTCTTTTATGAATGACTTTAAAAATGACATTTCAATTCCTCCCCTAAGTCCCCACTTTGAAATTAGATGTTTGTCATTTTAACTCAATACACTTAAAAGTAGTATAAGTTGTATGGTGAATTTTTTATTAAGTGTCTATAATGAGGCAGGGTGCGGTTTCTAAAGGGGTATATAGCCAGACTATTGGCCGTGAATTTTAATGATAGATATTGCCGATGGTTAGGCAGGTCTTTATAGTCGCATACTATGAATATCCGTGATCTGACTTATATCATCGCTGTTGATAAATATCGCGCTTTTGGCAAGGCGGCGGAAAATTGCTATGTGAGCCAGCCGACCTTATCTGGACAGATTAAAAAGCTTGAATTAGAATTAGGCGTCACCCTATTTGAGCGCAGTAATAAATCTGTCCACACGACGCAAACAGGTAAAGAGATCGTCCGCCTCGCGCGCAATATTATTGATCAAACAGAGCAAATAAAATCGGTTGCTGATCAAGCGCAAGATGGATTGTCTGGCCATGTGGAACTTGGAATTATCCCGACCATAGCGCCCTATATTATTCCGTTCTTTGTCGACAAAATGAACACTGAATTTCCGCAGCTCTCGGCGGCCTATCAAGAAAACCTAACCGACAACCTCAATGCTTTACTGCTCAATGGGGAGCTTGATGCCGCTATCATGGCAACTGAACCTGAAGATGATAAGCTTGCCAGCCTACCGCTCTATAATGAGCCTTTCTGGCTTGTTGTCCCCAAAATGCACCCCTTAGCCAAGGTGAAAACGCTCGCAATGTCGGATATTCCAATTGATGAGGTTTTGCTTTTAACAGAGGGGCATTGTTTCCGCGATCAGGCTTTGTCTATTTGCCGTGGCCCGACACGACTGCTCAGACAATCCATACGCGCAACAAGTTTGGAGACTTTGCTAAATATGGTCGGCGCGCAGCAAGGGCTGACCCTTATGCCTGCACTCGCTGTGGGAGATCGCTTATTGGGACGGATGGATGTTAAGGCTTGCCCGATTACTGGCCGCGGGACTGCGCGGCAGGTTAACCTAACTTATCGTAAGAGTTTTCCGCGCAAACATCTTATCCAAGCGCTAGCAAAACTTATTCAGGGCAATCTGCCAAAAGGCGTGAGTCGCGTTTAATCCTGCATTTAAAAGAGTGTGAGCTGCGGCTGAATTCAGCTCATCTATGATAGGAAAAACCTATCAAAAAATATTTAAAAATCGATTATACAAATATATAAAACGGCTTTACATAAAAGGCATATATAAATTAAAGGCGCGAACGCGTTCTAAATCTTGGAGAGAGTAAAATGGATTCATTTGATGCAAATGGAAGCACAGGAAAATGTCCTGTTCTGAGCGGGGAGCACCAGCATAGCGCAACAGGCGTTGCTGCAAATGCACGCTGGTGGCCAAATCAGGTTAGCTTGAAAATGTTGCACCAAAATTCTGCGCTTTGTAGCCCAATGGGTGGTGATTTTAATTATGCGAAAGAATTTAAAAAATTGAATTTGAGTGCGGTCAAAAAAGACCTGACCGCTTTGATGACGGATAGCAAAGAGTGGTGGCCCGCAGATTATGGTCATTACGGGCCGTTTTTCGTGCGGATGGCATGGCACAGTGCGGGAACATACCGTATCGGCGATGGCCGCGGCGGCGCGCGCTCTGGCTCTATGCGTTTTGCTCCTCTTAATAGCTGGCCAGATAATGTGAACCTAGACAAAGCTGTTAAGCTGCTATGGCCTATTAAACAAAAATATGGTCGTAAATTATCTTGGGCGGATTTGCTGATTTTAGCAGGTAATGTTGCTCTGGAATCTATGGGCTTTAAGACACATGGTTTTGCGGGTGGCCGTGAAGATGTGTGGGAGCCAGAAGAAGATATTTATTGGGGCCCAGAAACAGAGTGGCTGACCGATGAGCGCTATACGGGCGATCGTGAACTTGAAGAGCCATTAGGCGCGGTTGAAATGGGATTGATTTATGTCAATCCTGAAGGGCCAAATGGCAAGCCTGATCCGCTCGCCTCTGCTATTGATATTCGCGAAACATTTGGCCGTATGGCTATGAATGATGAAGAGACGGTTGCTTTGATTGCTGGGGGACACACCTTTGGTAAGACCCACGGCGCTGCTGATGCAGGAAAATATGTTGAAGCAGAGCCTGAAGCGGCTGGCGTTGAGCAATTGGGCCTTGGTTGGAAGAATAATTTTAAAAGCGGTGTCGGCGAACATGCTATCGGTTCTGGCCTTGAAGGGGCTTGGACAAAAAATCCAATCGCTTGGGATAATAATTATTTCGAAAATTTATTTGGTTATGAGTGGGAACTTAAAAAAGGCCCAGGCGGCGGCTGGCAATGGTATCCAGAAAACGGCAAAGATGCGGATGCTTTCCCTGATGCGCATAACCCGAATAAGCGCCATTCGCCTATGATGTTCACCGCGGATTTAGCTCTGCGTGAAGATCCAGCCTACGCTAAAATCTCGCGCGAATTTTATGAAAACCCGAAGGCGTTCCAAAAGGCTTTTGCTAAGGCATGGTACAAACTTACGCATCGCGATATGGGCCCTAAATATAACTATTTAGGCAAGGAAGTTCCTGCCAAAGAAGAAATTTGGCAAGATCCTATTCCTGCGCCAGATTATAAGCTAATTGGAGCCTCTGATATTAGGGCGCTTAAGAAAGAGATACTACAAAGCGGCTTATCTATTTCTGATTTGGTGCGCACAGCTTGGGCGTCAGCGTCAAGCTATCGCCAAACAGATATGCGCGGCGGTGCTAATGGCGCGCGCCTTGCAATTGCTCCGCAGCGTGACTGGGAGGTTAATCAGCCTAAAGATTTAGCGCGCGTTTTGCGCAAGCTAAAATCTATACGCAAAGCTTTCATCGCTAATCTAGCAGAGGGTAAAAGCGTCTCATTAGCGGATGTGATTGTTCTGGGCGGTGTGGCCGCGGTTGAACAAGCGGCTAAGGATGCGGGCGAAAAGCTTAGTGTGCCTTTCGCGCCGGGACGTGGTGATGCGACGGCAGGCAAGACGGATGAAGACAGCTTTGCTGTGCTTGAGCCTAAAGCTGATGGTTTCCGCAATTATATTGCCTCTGGTCATAAGCGCTCTGCTGCAGAGCTAATGGTCGACAAGGCGCATTTCCTATCGCTAACAGCGCCAGAAATGACCTGCCTTGTGGGCGGCCTGCGTGTGCTGGGCGCAAATTATGATGGTTCAGATCATGGCGTCTTAACGCATGCGCCGCAAACATTGACGAATGATTTCTTTGCCAATGTGCTGGACATGGACACAGATTGGACGCCAATCCGTAAAGATCTTTATGAAGGGCGCGACCGCTCTAGTCATAATGTCAAATGGACGGCGACATCTGTTGATTTATTCTTTGGATCTAACTCGCAGCTACGGGCCATTTCCGAGCATTATGGGTCAAAAGATGGCAAGGCTGCCTTCTTGAAAGACTTTGCGGCGAGTTGGAACAAAGTCATGACATTGGATTTGCCTAAATAAGGCAAATCTCGAAACCTCAGCAAAAATCCCCCCCCCCTTTTTTTTGCTGATATAAGGGCCGCCTACCCCCTCGCTAGGCGGCCCGTTTTTTATGGGCCGAAGTCTTAGGCTTCATGGCCCAATAAAAAAGCCCCCGCATCACTGCGAGGGCTTTTTTATTGTCTAAGCGGGGTGAAGACTTACTTCGTTTTGGCTTCGCCCTTTTTACGGTTGGCGACAATGCCGCGTCCCGTTGTGCGTTCTGCAATACGTGCGCTCTTACCACGGCGATCACGTAAATAATAAAGCTTGGCGCGGCGTACGCGGCCTTTGCGCTTAACGATAATCTCTTCAACCAATGGGCTGTAGACAGGGAAGACGCGCTCTACGCCTTCGCCATAAGAGATTTTGCGAACTGTGAAGCTCTCATTCAGGCCTTTTCCAGAACGGGCAATGCAGACGCCTTCAAAAGCTTGCAAACGCGTGCGAGAGCCTTCGGTAATACGCACCTGTATGGTGAGCGTATCGCCCGCAGAGAAGTCTGGAATAGTTTTTCCAGATTCGAGCAAGCGGGATTCTTCCGCCTTATTTAGTTTTTCGATCACGTTCATGTCGCGTCTCCTTTTTTGCCTATCTCGGCTTTGCCTATATGTGCCGATCTGCTCTTTTCCCAAAGATCAGGCCGGCGGGCCTGGGTTATTTCATTTTTTTTATCCTGCCTCCATTCGGCGATTGCCTTATGGTTGCCAGATAATAGGACCTGCGGAATATCCCGTCCGTCCCATTGTCGGGGCTTGGTATAGAGTGGGTACTCTAATAGCCCGTCTTCAAAACTCTCATCTATGGCCGAGTCTGGGGCGCCTAGCACGCCGGGCAGAAGCCTAACGCAGCCCTCTATAAGGGCCTGAGCGGCGACATCCCCCCCAGCAAGCACAAAGTCGCCAAGGCTGATCTCTTCCATATTACGGGCTTCTATGACCCGCTGATCTAACCCCTCAAAACGTCCACAAAACACAACAACGCCCGAACCGGTCGCCAAGCTCTTTATTCGCGTCTGCGTGAGCGGCGCCCCGCGCGGGGTCAGATAGATAAGTGGTCGCCCGTTTAGGGCCACGCTGTCTATGGCATTTGCCGCCACATCAGGCTTTAGAACCATACCGGCTCCGCCGCCTGCGGGCGTGTCATCAACAGTGCGGTGCTTATTAGCGGAAAAATCGCGTATGTCCACTGTTTCTAGTGCCCAAATTCGATTCTTTTCAGCTGTGCCGATAATAGACGCGCCCAAAACCCCCGGATAGGCATCTGGGAACAGGGTTAGCACGCTGGCTGTCCACGGTTTTGTGGCTTGGCTAGCTGTGACTTTATCTGCGGGTTTATCTACAGGCTCACTCATGGCGCGGGTCTAACCTGCCTGCGCCTGAATGCCAAGAGGGCAAAGCCAGAGCAAGAGCAAGAGCAAGAGCGCTTAAGCAGGCTAATTCTTGATTGCATAGACCATATTGACGGTGACGCTGATATTTTGCTCGCCGGGCGCAACGGGCGTTGGCGCGGCATCTGCGGCCATGGACATCTCAAGGCGATATTGCGGTTGAGGCGAATAGCCACCAGATTCAGATAGGCTCTGTAAATCTCCCAGTTCAACGCCAGCGGCTTTGGCCATATTTTGCGCTTTCTTGCGCGCGTCTTTAATCGCTTCGCTGCGCGCGCTCTCTTGTGCAGATTTGGGGTCTTTGACGCTAAATTGCACCTGATTGATATTGTTCAGGCCTGCCGCGATTAAGGCGTCAATCATGGGGCCGACTTGCTCCAAATTCTCGGTTTTGACTGTTACCGTATTGCGCGCTTCATAGGCTGTAATACGCGGGGCTTGCCGATTGGAATAATCATAACGCGGCTGCAAGCTAAGCTGTGAGGTGGCGATGTTTTTACGCTCAATTTTGGCTTCGCTCAGCTCTGCAAAGACGGCGTTCATCAATTCGGAATTGGCGGCCATAGCCTCTGCGGCGATTTTGCCTTGCGTGACGACACCCGCCGATACGGAGGCAATATCAGGCGCAACTTGGCTCGCGCCTGTGGCAGAGACAGAGATTTGCGGTAAGGCCGCGCTGCTCGAAATATAGGTCGCCGTTTCGCGGCCCTCACAGGCGGTTAAGATAAATGCGGCGGCGCCTATCAGCGCGAATGAACGGGAGGGCATAGGTAAATCTTCCATAAATAGGTGAATTTCATTTGTCTAACATGACATGTTCAGCATGGTTTGCCAATTAGGCGAAATTTTGACGCTATTTAGGCTTTTCAGCAAGGCGCGGTCAGGCTATACACCGCGCTCACTTTGATGCATTGGCTCTTCTATTTGCTGTTGAGCTAAGCTTTGTGAGTTGAATGTGTATGCGTCGGTAGCTCAATTGGTTAGAGCCGTCCGCTCATAACGGATTGGTTGGGGGTTCAAGTCCCTCCCGACGTACCATTCATATATTATTCGGTTTGACCTAGTTTGAAGCCCAAAAAACTTAAGCAAGAGAGTTAAGCAAGAAGCTTAAGCAAGAGAATCAAATAAGAGACTCAAACTAGGATTTGAAACCGCTTATGGCGTGATTACATAATTTGGATCTGTTATAGCCTGAAATACAGCTTTAGGTTCTCCGTCACGGTCAAATAGGAGCGGGAAATTAAAGCGCTCTGTCGGGGCGGTGTTAAGCCAGCTATTCCCATCAGTTACGCCCCAGACCGAGACGCTTTCAACGCTTGGGCGGTTCACAAGACCATCAAATAAGTCAGAGACAAGCTGGGCTTGGGTTGCGAGCATTGATGCGGGCGCTACGGGGCCAATATCAGCAAGACAATTAACTCCGCTTTCCCAACATGTGCCCGGGTCTTGATAAAAATTCACATCCAGCTCGGTCACATGATTGACAAGGCCAGCAAATAAACCGTCCACGGCATCAATGGCAGAGAGGGCCTCATCCGCGCTAGAGGTGAGCTGTAGGTGGAATTGATGGCCAACACCGTCAATTGGAATGCCGCGTGAGACTAAATCATCGACAATTTCGATCATCCAGTCCTGTTTGATCTTAGTTTCTGTCTCATAATCTGAGAGCAAAAGTATGGCATTGGGGTCGGCGGCGCGAGCGGCATTAAACGCCCAGTCAATATAGTCCTTGCCAACGGCATTAAACCAAACGGTATCACGATAGGGGCCAATGCCGTTCTCGCCGTTGTAAATATCTACAGAGGTGACTTCATTGACGACGTCCCAAATGTGCACGCGGTCTTTGAAGTGATTAACAACTGTTGTCACATGTAACTCAAGCTTGGCTTTGATTTGCTCGGCTGTGCCCGTTACAAAATAATCTGGCGTCGCTTCGTGCCAGAGCAAAGCATGGCCGCGCACGCTCATACCATTAGCAATAGCCCAATCCACTACAATATCGGCTTGGGTGAAATCATAGACGCCTTCGGTTGGGGCCAGCTGATCCGCTTTAAGCTCATATTCAGGGGTGATTGAACTAAATTGCGATAGGGCGAGCTGCGTTGAAATATCGGGGGTGTTAATACGCCCTGATGTCATCGTCGTTCCAACTTCAAAATTGGTGGCAAATGCATCCCGAAACGTGCCAGCGACAAGGGGCGTCTCGCTACCTGTTGTTGGTGGTGTCGGTATGGTCGGCGCGGGGGGCGTTG
>JALZUP010000102.1 GCA_023301505.1 Robiginitomaculum sp. | reverse complement strand
GGACTTTTTAAAAAGTCCCTTATACCAAAAAGGGAGTAGCGCAAAGCACTACTCCCCCAAAAAAATAAACAAATTACCTCTTATTTACCTTTCACACTACTTCGAATCTTTCTAAGCACCCGAATCCATCTCGCCTTAATAAACTCCCCCTCCTTCGCCTCTTTCTTCAGCTGCGTATTCAGCCAACCAACATACTCACGGGCAATAGATTTGCCTTTCTGATCCCCACACTTCGCGTAGTGTTCCTTATATTTTTCTGATTTCGCCTTACTACCTTTCGGCGCATCATAGGCCGCCTGCCCCAACTTCAAGCAGTAATCAAAATCTCCTTTATCAGCGTACATTTTCTTGATCTCCTCTACTCGAATCAAGCTCCGCCACGTTCCCCCCTTATAAGACTTATTATGATAGACACTGCCCTTGTATAACTTCTCCGTGCCACGATCCAAACAAATCGAATAATACTTATAATTATCGCCTGCTAACACCCTCGCCAATCCGCCAGCTTTAGCAACCTTACGCACGACCACTTGGCCCGTCTCCGTATTGCGATATACTCGATCAATCTTGTACAGCTCTGCGGTCTTTCGCCGACTCTTTACATCGCCCTCATAGCCTTTGTACGCTTCCACCTCCTCTAGCAGGTATCTCGTAACAGGTGCAGGTACTTCCCCTTTATAATCCTTTATGTTGCAAGATGCTTTTTTAGGACTGTCAGAACTAGCCGATCCTGTAGCCTTCTTGGTGACAGGCTTAGTCGTTTCAGTAGTCTTCTTTTGAGTAGCCGTTGTTTTTTTAGCGGGAGCACTTGAAGTGCTTTTCTTAGCTACTACTACTTTCTTCTTCTTACTTGTCGTTTTTGCCTTTGCCTTTGAATTAACGCTTTTAGTCGCTACCTCATCACTACCGAACAGATCAACGTTCAATAGATCCAGAAGACCTACGCCTTCGCTTTCACTCGAAGCCGTAGCTACCGCCTCTTTGCTCCCTGGCGTATAATCAATTTCGTTCTTATTCAAAATACCTCGCAATCTACGTTTCTCCGAATTCGCTTTTTTAAACTGCTCTTCCAATTTTTTATTCTCCAGTTTGTGCTTTTCTACCGTAGCCTTACTCACGGTATTATCCTTTACCGTTGCTAATTCTTCTTTAGCCTTTTTTAATGATTCTTTGGGAACCAAAGAATCTAAGCCCTTACATTTTTTACAAAAATCAGCAAAGCTCTTTGCCGCAAAAACATTCGTCACATAACCATCTTTGTTAAAAGTCACATAATGCCCTTTTGCAAACTTCTTTTTGCCCGAAATCGTATTCACATAACTATCTTTCCCAAGCTTCATATAGCGCATTTCTTGCACCACAATAGGTAACTTTTCTAGCTCTTCTTTAGCCAATTTCCGAGTATAAGAATATTCCTCCTCCGATACAGTTTTCCCTGCCTCCTTTTTGGCAGATACCTTTTTACCGGCCGTAGGTGCTGCTATTTTTTCCTCCGCCTTGTGCGACTCCACTATTTTTTCTTCTAGTACTTCCACTTGCCCCTCGATCTCCTTCTTTACCTGTGGATCTTCTATCTCCTTAGCTGCTTCCTTAATCTCTTCCGTAGCTACTTCTATTTTTTTAGTAACCGCCACCATCTCTTTAACTTCTTTTTTCGAAGGTGGACCAGAAGTAGCCTCTTTTGCTGCTTTTTCTGACTTCTCGACTTCCTTGTCAATATCCTTTGCAGCCTCTACTATAACCTCTTTGATTTCTTTGTCCTCTATCCCTTTAGCCTCTTTCTTAATCTCTTTGGCCGCTTCCCCTACTTCAGCCGTGGCCGCTTCCATCTTTTCTAAACCTTTCGGTTTACTACCTTTAGCGCTTCCTGTTTTTTTGTCTCCTAGCTTTACTAGTTGCGCTTTTAATATTTCCAATTCCTCCTTTGATTCCTTGACTGTACCAAACATACTAGCCATAGAAGGCCCGTCTGCTTGTGGCGCTAAAGATTCCTCTAAAGTAGCTATGTCTTCTTTTAATGCTGCTATCGTCATTTTTAAATTAGTTTATTTAGTTTATTAATAAAATCGGAAAGGAATTTTTTCCGAAAAAAAAAAGGGGCAAAGAACTAAGTCTTTACCCCTTTTTAAAAAACGATTCGTTGTTTACTACAACCATACTAAAAATACAATTTATTGAAATTTTTAATAAAAATCAAATAATTTATCAAAATTATGGCGATACTGGATTAGACAACTGTATCGCTTCTGTATGGCGTCTAGCAGTCTCTGCATTTATTTTGGCATCTCTCAGCAGGATAGTATTCATTAACAAAGTAACCTCATCCTCTATCGCTTCCTTCTCTAAGGCCATTAAAGTGCCTGCCCTGTCTATTATATGCTCTAAGACAAGAACTACTACTTCTTTAGCTTCGCCTGAAGCAAATGCTAAACTAATCGTTTTTTCCAATTTAGTTGGGTTCATGTTATTTGTTTGATCGCTATTTGATAGATAGCAGTTTAAAAAATCATTTATCAAAGTAGATCAAAAGTATTAAAATTTTATCAATTTTATTTAATTATTAATCAATTTTTATGTATTTTTATAAAAATATTAACGATAATTTATATGGCTGACGAATACTCAAATTACACACCCAAAGACGCAGTAAATGAACAAGATAAGGGGGGGGATAATCCAACAAGGAGTAAAACTAGCAATACGAATCGTATCGCAAATGGTAGTATTCCTAAATTCCACAAAGGACCGATCCCCCCTATACCTAAAGAGTTTCAGAATCAGGAAAGCCCAACGAGCGATAATTCTAATTCCAGATTTACGCAACCAAACTCAGAGCAATCTACTACTAACGATTTCAACAATCAACCACCACCAAAAAATATTCAGTGGACGGTAAATATTCCAGAAACAGTTGCTCAGAAAATACAAGAAGAATGGGCGGGGCAAGGGAACGGCCAATTCATGGATCAAACTTTTCTTAGCTATTTAATTTCTAATAGAAGAAATCTTTTTGGTCAAGGCGCCAGTACGCAGCAACAAACACAAAGCAACAACCAGGGTCAAGGGCCGCAGTCATCAGGTCAAACCAACAACCGACAAGGACCAAGATATGATGGCAGCGGTCACACCCAAACCAACGCGGGAGACTACCCCCCTCCTGGCAGTTGGAATTTGCCTCGCAATTTTTGGATCATGGTTGTGGTGGCGCTTTGTGCATTAGTCTATTACCTATACAACAAGCAAGATCAAACCGAACCTGCTAAAAAAAAAAGAGCGCAGGCATCTCCGGTGAATTCACAGCCCAAGAAAAAGAAGCAGAATAGTAAAACTGCACCTATCATCACAAAAGAAGCAGAAGATTTTGCAGTAGGTGTTTTTGATCGACTTAAAAAAGAATATGCTTCCGAGGTAGAAGCCGACAATCTTGCTCCAAAAGAGACACAGAAAGAGGAGGTAGTAAAAAACACACTAGCAGATGATTATACAGTTGTAGAAAAACATTCGTCAACTAAAGCAGCTGCCGAAGAACTGCCGAAAGAAGAAATAGCAGCTATCAAAAAAGTCGAATTACCTGCGGAAGAAAAACCCGAATCAGAAGAAGCTCTTCCAGAAAACAGTGCTGAAACAATAATAATCGAGGAGGTGCAAGAAGCAATCGTACAAGAAGTAGAGGAAGAGGAAGTAATTGGACTTTCTTACTCCTCTATGGAGAGAGTAATTTCTTTCAACAACAAATAACAATCTTAAAAAAAACATCAAATGGAAATGAAGCTGTTTTTTAAAAAAATAACCCGAGTCGGACATCAAGTAAGAGAGGAATTAGCATTCAAAACTTTTAAAAATCGAGACGCAGCGATATTATTTGCAGCAAAATTACAAAGCCCTTCGCATATCGTTCATTTCTCCATCACTACAGAAGAAGTCCAAGAAGACTTTTGCGATGAAGTACTTCTAAAGCAACAAACACTAGAATTAGCAGCTGCACAAAAAGTAGTCGATAAATACAAGAATGGATTTTGGACAAAGGAAGGACTCGCTAAATTAGCAGATACCTCTAACGAAGATTATTAATCATTCATCATCTATAACTTCAAATATTTTAATAACATGAAACAAGAATTTTCTATTAGACTGTTTTGCACCATATTATTATTCACTCCTTTCCTATTATCTACCTGCAACAAAAGTGAAGCACTACAGGTGGCCGACACCTCTCAAAAAGAAAACAATAAAAAAACTCTTGCTTTTTATCGAGAAACAACCGCTTCTGAATTAATCCAAGAATGCACCTTCACTCAAGGACTTCGATTCATCAGCACAAGCGTAGACATTCCTTATGAGAAGCTGGATTCAACATCCGTAAAAAAAGCGATCACAAAGATGCATCGAATCATAAACCGCAAGGAAAGTGTCCCGCATATTAGAGAGAACAAACTGAATGCAACTTACCTCGGCTTGACAATAATAGAAGGAAAATCGTATGAGGTAAAAGCTTTAGCAAGAAATAGCTCTTTGAATTTACAGCTAGGATGCTATTATTAATCCTTCCTTTTAGGGCGAACGAAAAGTCATTATCGCAATAGGTAAATGCTTAGAAGGAAGGTGGCTCTTACGTGTCGGACACCTCCAAAGGTGTCCGACACGTAGTTCTAGGTATTCTTTAAACTAATTTATCAATTGGTTACGTATTCTAAAAATGAGTTTAAAAAAAACAGATGGCAAAATCAAATTCTAAAAAATATCGCAAGAAACTAGCCAAAGCAATTGCGGAGAAATTTAACTTAACCGAAAAGAGGGCGATAATCACTATACATGATATGGACAGCATCAACACTAAATACATCGGAACTGTTTTTGGTAGGATCTTCAATCTGAATCCTTTTCAAGTAACTAATTTTCTAGATGATTTCATTAAGTTAAGAAAGCACTTAAAAAAAATAGCAAAAGCAATTGCAAAGAAATTCAATCTTAACAAGAAGGAATCTAGAAACACCATAAAACAAATTCCTAAACTACGATCCATGAGTATAGGCAACTCTATGGCTATAGGAAATGTTTATGCAGAAACATTTGGGATCAATCGCTGGAAGGTAAGAAGCCTTGTGCAAGATTACAAAGAAAAAAAATCAATCGACTAACCTATGCTATACCTAAATAAACATCGACCCGAATCAATAATCACTTGGGACTGGAAAGAACAAGTGAATTTTTCAATGCTAGATGCCGCAGTTGTTCACTTAAGAACATTTAATATAGAGCCTCACTTCGTAGAATTTGAAACAGGAGGAGATGAACATGCGGTCATGATTGCTCCAAAAGGATTCAACACAGAAGTAGCACATGCAATCTATAAGAATTTAGATTCTTTTTACCCAGATAGCTCTTATTAGTTTTTTTTTAAAAACATTTTATTGCAAGATTCGTAAATTTAATCAAAATTATAAAAGATATTTTTTTTTAACGTGAAGCCACGTATTCATTGAATTTGATTTAAGAGCAAGAGGGAATTACTTCATCCTATTCCTTCTTGCTCCCTTTTTTTTTTGTAAAACCAGACTTGGCAGGCACTTAATCCTTAAAGCATTAAACACTTTCCAAGTTTCATATAATTTAAACATGAAAATATTATTCTATTCCCTAATCCTATTATTCGTAGGCTTAGGCAGCTTAAACGAGCTACCCCATCCAGAGCCATTACCCACTTCTTTTGCAGAAATGGAACAACAGGGCTTATATAATGTGCCTGATTTCTTGACCGTAAATGACTTTGGGGCAGCCAGAGTCTACGGCTTACTTGGACTTAACTTCAAAAGTGGAAACGGCCACACCTGCAGCACTTGTCACGCTAACGAAAAAGCGGGCTATCCAGACAAAAAAATGCCTGTTGGCTTAGCTGGACCCATTGATGTTTTCCTAAGAAAGATCAATCCTAATCATCGAGTAGATCAGCCAACACGCCCACCTGGTAGTTTTGTCAATTGCTTTGCATTCACGAATGCTTTGAAAGCTGGAGAAGCAGGTAGAGGCGGCATCAATGCAAGTATACAAAACGATAAGCTAGATGCGTTCAATGCAGATGCACCCGCTGGCTTAGACGGAATTAATGTGCAGCCTTATAAAGCAGCAGGAGAAAAAGCACACGATTCTGGCGTAATGGTAAAAGAGATGCGGGGAACCGCCTTTTACAATGAACTTGCCAAGAAATCATTCAAAGGTCAATCATATGTTACCGCCGAAAATTTAAATGCAGCAATGGCAATTGCTGAAAAATCATTTGTCGCCTTCAATGCGCCTTATCAACGCCTACGTCGTGGCGAAATTGAATTGGATGATTTTAGATGGAAAAAAGGCATGGAATTATTTTTTGAAAAAGGCTGCATCGACTGCCATACTGGTCAAGCCTTCGGTGGAACGGTAAGAGCAAAAAAAATAGTCAAGTCAGACGATCATGGGTTATTTAATGTCACCAAAGATTCTAGCCATTTTGATTTGTTCTTAGCTACTCAACTATACAACCTAAAGGACAGCCCTACCAGAACTCATTGCCAAAATTGCGGAATTAAAACTACTCAGAAAGCCATCAAAGCGCACGATACTCCGACTACCTATGCAGAACGTAGGGCCTTGGCTGGATTCATCGACCATGGACTATATGATAAAAATTGCGGCAATCGTACCGTGCAGCTAATCTTGAATGAATGCGATGAGATGGTTGAGAAATACGACATGGATGTAGAGGCGCTATTCAATAACTAAGGAATGTGTATGAAATAACTTCGTAACTTATGCTGCTTCTTTTGCTCTTATTTTTCACTTTAACTCAGTCAAAGTATCAACAATTCTCCTTCAT
>JALZUP010000101.1 GCA_023301505.1 Robiginitomaculum sp. | reverse complement strand
CATCTAAATAATCTGATTGTAAAAACCCGCAAAGATATCAGCGCCGATTTAAAAAAGACTCTCGCTAATCCGCGTCTAGGCGATTTGGATGCCGCTATACAGGCCAACCACAGAACGCTCACAGAGGCAGAAGTTGCGCAGGCCGAGGCCATTGGCAAGGTCAACACTCAAATCACCCAGCTCTCAGCCACGCTTGAGCAGCAAATGCAGGCAACAGAAACGCTTAAAACCCGCATTGATGATCTGGAAAATAGCACAGCCGAACGCCTCTCAACCATTGAAGATCACACAGCGGGCGCGGTAACAAATATTGGCGAACGCATTGTCACCTTATCGGATGAAATGGGTGCGCGCAGAGAGCAGCTCAAAGAACAATTGCATGAGCGCATACTTGAAAACACCGTCCAAACTCAGCAAGATATTGACGAGATTAAAGCCGAGATGGCGCGCCGTTTTGATGCCACTCATGACGAGCTTGAGGGACAAGTTACCCCGCTCTCACGCCAAATTGCGACACTATCTGCACGTATGACAGCCCTAGAGAACGGACATCCAAATTCTGTGTCCAGCGCGCCGCAAAATGCCGTGCCGCCCTTCCCTAGCGCGCCGCAAATCGGGCAAGCTGCAAGCGAGCTTGTCGCCAGCTCTAATGACGGCCCCATTCCATTTGAACCACCTGTTGACGCTTTTTCTCCGCCGCCAGTTCAGCTAGTCAGCACGCCTATTAGCGCGCCAGCACCCGCCGCTCCTGCGCTAAGTCTGCAATCAACGATGCAAAATGGTCTGATAAATGGCCCTCTAGGCGGCGCTGTAGGCGGCCCTGTTGAATTTAATCCAGCAGACCATGAGGCACAAAGCCCCGCCGCTTATGACAATCAAAATAATGTCGCGCCGCTATATCCGCAAGATGTCGCTCCCCCGCCCGTGCCGCAATCAGAGCCTTATGGTGACCCTCTATCCTATGACCAGGGATCTTATGATCAGGGAGCCTATGATCCGGGCAATCCTTATGCACCTACGGCTGAAGACAACCCTTATTCCGGTGCGCCGCAAGACCAATTTCTATCCAGCCATGATGGCGGCTATGATCAAACCATGGAAACAGCCCGCCCAGGCGGTGATCTGGGGGCCAATGACAGCCATGTTAAAAGCTCATTATTTTCAAAACGCACTTTGCGCACAGGGGCGAGCGCCGCAGCCATTTTAGCTATTGCCACATTTGGCGCGCTCAGCCTTAAAAATATGGTGGGCAATGATAAAAGCAGCGAAAAAATCGTTCAAAACGACACGCCTAATCCGCAAAACCCTAACTCGCCATGGCAAAATGTAGGGCAACAAGCTACAGGACAACAAAATGCAGGCGCAGCTCCGACTTATGATGTGACTCTGCAAGAGCCGACAGGGCAAATAGCCTCGGCGGATGGCACGATTGGCAAACTATCAAATGCGATCAATGCCGATCACGACACATTAGATGCCGCCGTAGCGGCTGGAAATCCTGTTGCGCAGCTCCAAAAAGGCCTTAGCCTGATGCAAGCTGGGCAAACAGAGCAAGCCGCTTCACTTATTCGCCTCGCTGCCAATCAAGGTCAGCCTGCCGCGCAATATTATCTGGGCCATATGTATGAAAATGGCGACGGCGTCCCTGCCGATAGCTCGCAAGCGCGCAAATTAACAGAAATGGCCGCTCAAGCGGGTCACCGAATCGCCATGTATGATGTCGCCCTTTATTATATTGAAGGCAAAGGCGGCGTTGATATTAATATGGACATAGCGGCTAGCTGGTTCAGAAAAGCAGCAGATTATGGCATGGTTGACGCACAATATAATCTCGCCGTCCTGCATGAGCGCGGGACAGGCGTAGCGCGTGATTTAGCAGAAAGCTATGTGTGGTTCACAATTGCAGGTGCAAATGGCGACCAAGATAGCGGCCAACGCGCCCAGCAGATAAAAGCAATGTTAACCGGGGATCAGCTTGGCCGCGCCGAAGCGCGCATTGCTGGATTTAAGCCAGCCCAAATTGACGAGGCTGTCAATGGCATTTTCACCAATTTGGCGTGGAACAAAACAGCGCCAAAACCCGATGAGCGCGTGATCAAAGTACAACAACATTTGACGGCTCTTGGCTATGAGGCGGGTATTGCCGATGGAGCCATGGGCCCTAAAACTCGCGACGCCATCAAAAGCTTTGAAAAAGAAAATGGCCTGCCAGAAACAGGGCAAGTGGATGACGCCCTGCTCGCGCGCTTAACGGCAGCAAGCGGCGCTTAAAAATTTTCCTTTTCTTTAAGCAAGCTATGCCTAAAATGAATATGATATCCGAGAAAAGGTCAAACCCGCATGGCTGATGCCCCCCTCACAAAAGCTGACAAGCTTGAACGTCTCTGGTCATTAGGCCCGATGATGGTTGACGGCACGCCTCATGCCAAAGAATTGGGCATGAAATTCGTCGCTGTTGAAATTGGCAAAACAACGATGTCTTTGCCTTATAATACCAACCTCATTGGCGACGCAGATACGCGCGTTATTGCGGGCGGGGCCGTGACGACCTTGCTTGATCAATGTAGCGGCCTTGCCGCCACATCAGCCTTTGATCCGCCTATCCCTGTCGCCACGCTTGATTTACGCATTGATTATATGCGCGCCGCACAGCCTAATGAAACAATTGTCGCGCAGGCGCATTGTTATAAAGTCACAAAACATATCGCCTTTGTGCGCGCCGTTGCCCATGATGGTGATAGTGATGACCCTATCGCCACCAGTCAGGCTATTTTCATGACAACGCCTATGCCCAGCTCGAAAAATGCTGATGCGAAAGCAAGCTCATGAGCCAATATATAAAATCACCCGCAGCCCCGCTAACCGAAGCCAATATAAGCCTCGCGCTCTCTCGTATTCCCTATGCGCGATTTTTAGGCGTCAAACCGCTCTTAATGGGCACAGAGCTGACGATGCTTTTGCCCTATTCAGATACAAATATCGGCAATTCTAGCCTGCAAGCCCTGCATGGCGGGGCGGTGAGCGCCTTTATGGAAATCACCGCAATTGTTCAATTACAGCTCACATCAGGCGCAGCCACGCTCGCCAAACCCATCGGGCTCAATATTGACTATTTACGGCGCGGCAACGCCAAAGACACATATGCACGCGCCATTGTTGCGCGAGAAGGCCGCCGCGTATCCAATGTTCGCGTGCGCGCTTGGCAAGATAATTACGAAGACCCCATCACAATTTTGCATGGTCATTTCAGATCCGCAAATATTGACGATTAGACCTGATGATTAAGGTGGGCGCATAGCCATAAGCTCTATGGATAATTCCCAAAGCCTTGCCAGCGGCACGCTAAGCCGCCCCAAAATCATTCGCCTCGCTATCCCCATCATGCTGGCCAATAGTGTCGGCGCTGTGGTGGGTATTGTCGACACAGCCGTGATCGGACGGCTTGGCGATACTATTGCCCTAGCCGCCATTGCGCTGGGCGCCGTTATTTACGGGGCGCTTTATTGGGGATTTGGCTTTTTGCGCATGAGCACAGCGGGGCTGAGCGCTCAGGCTGACGGGGCAGGAGATGGGCGCGCCGTTCAGGCTCATCTGGCCCGCGCCGTGCCGCTAGGCTTTGCAATTGGCACGCTTATTTTGGCGCTTCAATTTATTCTACTGCCCCTTATTTTTATGCTCTACCCCGCTAGCGCCGAGGTTGAGGCCAGCGCGCGCAGCTATTTATTCTACCGGCTCTGGGGGCTTCCAGCGACCTTAAGCGGGATCGCGTTAATGGGCTGGTTTATCGGGCTGGGACGTCCCAAAGGCGCGTTGATTATGCAAATTGCGCTCAATGGGGTGAACGGCGCGCTCTCTATATATTTAGTGCTTTATGCGGGCATGGGCGTGGCGGGTGTGGCCATTGCCTCTGCTATTGCTGAATGGATTGGCCTGATGATGGGGCTTATCTTGGCTCTGCGCGAAATTAAAGCGCGCGGCGGATTAAACTCGGCGGCGCTCTCTCTAAATAATTTGCTTGATAAAACAGCTCTAAGCGCATTGGCCAGCGCCAATAGTAATCTATTTATCCGCACATTAGCGCTGATGATCGGGTTTCAATTTTTTACATGGCAGTCAGCCAGCTTGGGCGCGGTCTTTTTAGCGGCCAATTATATTTTGCTGCAATTTTTTCACATCATTGCTCTCTTGCTCGATAGCTTTGCCAATGTTGCCGAAGCCGCTACAGGAGCCGCTTATGGCGCACGCAAACGCGATAAGTTTAACCAGGCCGTGCGCCTGACCACTGAGCTATCTGCCTCATGCGCCTTTCTTGCCGCCCTCATCATATTTCTGGCGGGGCCAATCGCGATTGACCTGATGACAATTCAGCCCGATGTGCGCATCGCGGCCAGACAGTTTTTGCCCTATTGCGCCGTCATTCCTATTGCGGGTTTTGCAGCGTGGCAATTGGATGGTATATTTATTGGAACAACGCATACGCGCGCCATGAGAAATGCTGGCATTATCGCCGTCATCATTTACCTCATCGCCCATTTCGCGATCACGCCCTTTTTCGGCCCGCAAGGATTATGGATCGCCTTCATTATATATTTCATCGTCCGCGCCGTAACATTAGCGCCTTATTATAAAGATATATTGGAAAAGTTTTAGCTCTGCTAAGTTGGGTTTAATGTTCCCACCGCTTGGCTAATATTATCAAACCCATCTGCCGCTAGCCTTGCATCTAAATCGGCGCATATACGGCTCACAAGCTCTGGCCCTTCATAGACCAGCGCGGAGTAAAGCTGCACGGCGCTCGCCCCTAGCCTGATTTTGCGGTAGGCATCTTCACCATTGCCAATTCCGCCAACCCCGATAAGCGCGATGCGCC
>JALZUP010000100.1 GCA_023301505.1 Robiginitomaculum sp. | reverse complement strand
TTCTAATTTTATTTCTAATTGGTTTTGTTGCTGCAGTTTAGCTTCTAGAGTGTTCAGTGTGTAGTCAAGGAAGTCGTTCCAGGGTAGTGTTATTTCCCCTTCGGTTGATAGATTCATATCCGGTGTTAGCGGATCGAAATTACTTTGAAGGCTCGCGTTTGTTTCTCGACTAAAAATTATATTGGGTGAAAGAAAGGTTTCGCCGTACCAGACACTGTATTTAAATGCGCCAATCGTTATTGGTAGGAAATCTGCATCATCTATTCCGTCGTTATTGTCATCTATGCCACTTGAATATACGCCCGGTTGAGGATCCTGATTGTTGTTGATATTGACGTGTGAATCCACGTCGAAATGATCATCAATTCCATCCCCGTCAGTATCTTTACCGCTGTATGTTTCTGTGAGTTGCTCTTGCCCTGGGTTTCTTGTTGCTCCACTGATATCATTTGGGCTAAGTGCGCCAATGTGGACCATCATTTCCAGTAAGGTATTGTCTAACTCTGGATAGTGTACGTGCCCAATACTGACGATGTTATTCAGTGTATTCGCAATCGGTGCTCCAGATGTTGTGTCATTGCCTATAATATCTGCATTCGCTGAGGTATCGTAAAACCAAGATTCTAGCATTACATCTCTTTCGGACCCGACGACGTTTATTTCATCTATATCTAGAGTTACAGTGATCTCTGGCAAATCTTTTGTAAATGCCGGGAGGCCCACTCCTCTTATTTTTGATATATATTCTAGGTTGGCGAATTGAAAAGGGTTGTCTGGATCATTGGGGTTTATAGCCGTGACAGGCCATTGTTGATCTTGAGGAAGCCCGGTGTTGTTGTAAAATCGGAATGACGTTTCGAATTGGTTTCCGAATTTTGACCCAATTAAAAACTGTGGGTAGCCTTTTATTTGTGTGTTATCCGTTTGTCCCACATCGCTTGTTATTACGGCTGTTTTTATACCATTTACATCTGATGGAGACACACACACAGAAACAAACTCGAGTCCATCAATTGGACTAATTGCTCCGCTGTTAAAAAAGTTTGCCGAAATAACTGTTCCGCTTGTTTCGCTTATCACCGCTGGTGAGCCGCTTGTGTTCGGAACTGTGGTCCCCAGAACTTCATATTCACAGTTCGTTAGATGCAAAGCGTTGTATGAGGTTAAAGGAAATAAAAAGAAAAGTATTGCAGTTGCCGCAAGCCAGGCTCTGACAAATCGCGGCTGACCGCTTTCTGGTTTTTTGAGGTGCCGTTGCATGCTGTGACTGTCCGTGGTTTTGGCCGGGTTGGTCAGGTAAGCCACCTTCACGTCTTTGGCCCTTTAAATCGAATTATTATAGTTTATAAAAGTAGTATTTTCCAAATTCATCATTCTCGGACAGCCACTTGGGCCTGTATTCAACGAAGCGTAATATCATCTAAGCGTTAGTCGGTTTTCAGCTGAGCGATCAGTGTTAGGTTTTGGGATGGGAATTGTTAATTCTTACGCTTAAAAAGTTCACTCAGTTTCCACGTAATCACTATTTTTCTTTGCCTACTGACTTTGTTTCACTGACGTGCCCTGTGGCTTTATTCTCACAAAGGATCGCAATGATAAAGTGGTAACTGTTAACTGTTAACTGTTAACTGTTAATGTATAACCACGGCTTTGCTAGTTTTTGGAATAGCTAGCACGCAGTTTATAATTTAAGAAACTGATATAGACGTTGTGGCAGCGTTTATTTTCAGTAAAAGTTTTTAATAGCACTCACATCAGGCATCTATTTTTTACTAAAAGTCTAGTCGCAGTTAACAACTAGTTGCCCTTGTTTAAGAGTAGTGGGGCCAGCTCGTACTTTGTAAGTGTATATTCTTTCGGGCTGGCCGGTGGTGCCACGACGAGCTTGGGTAAATGCGGCCGATGTGGTTGAACGTTAGCAACACCTTCAAACTCTATTGCAAAGAGTCATGGGTTACTAGTTGAGTTAGTTGTTTGAAAAAATACTTATCCGCTACCGGCTTTGTATGCACTCATAATAGTAATTTCTGATGCACTTACATTGGGAGCGGTAGCGCTGCAATCAATGTCTAAAGATGTATTCAGTATGCGACTCTGGTGTGTTTTGCTAGACAAGAAGTTATTGATTCCAATTCACTACCTACTATTTTTTGAGTGTTACTGGTCATGGCAAAATACTGTTGTCCGTATTGCTGATCCCAGGTAGGTGACCCGCTTGCATCGAGGTGAGTGCCAACGTTAGACGCTAATGCGTCGTGGGCTGTTTGGTCGCTGTCTTGAGCGCAGTTGGTCCACGAGTCGCCATCAATACTTAATGCCAGTAGATGTTTTTTGACCAGAGCTTGTTTGGTTTCTTCGCAGATAAACGGTTGGTCAGTATTAAACCAATTGCTGTTAAAAAGTGAGTGTGTTGAGTTTGTTGGTGTAGTAGGTCGCGTCTTGTGTGGGGTTGTAACTGTCTACATTTAAGTGGTGTGTCAACTAATTAGCGTCTGACGTGCCCAGGATAATTTGCCATGTTTTGTCTTCATGGCGCTATAAATTGCATGCAGCCAAATGGGTGGTGACTTGCCGGAGCGCGACAGAGCTTGGAGACATCTGTGAATGAAAAAAGTTTCAGCGTCAGTTGCTGCTAATTGGAGCTGCTTTGGTGAGGCTGACAGGTGAGCATGAGCCAAAGGTAACGTCGGAAAAAATACAAAAATTGATGTTTATCCGTTTGTATTGAATACTAAGGTGGTATTGGTAAAAAAATAACAACTCCATATAAAGCCAATATAGGCTTGCTATCAATTATTCCTGTCACCAACTCTTTTATGGTCAATATCACTTAATGGCGTTAACTTTACAGAAGAAACTCTATTGACGGCTGTCGTTGCAATGTTGATTGTGATGCCTTTGTCGAAGTAGCTGAAACAGACCTCATTTTCAAAAAGGTTCATTTCTAACAGGCTTAGTATTTCTTGGTTGAGATGCTGATTTATTTTTAATGCTAATAACGCGACTTATAGATAAATACGCATAGCGATCTATGTTTGTACCAACACCGTGTGCTTGCTTGTTTCATAAAACGACTTGAATTTTTCAAGCTCTGTGTAATCCATTTGAAAAACAATCTGATTTCCTAACGAAATTTATAATTTTGCGCAATTGCTGACGCCGATAACTTGAATTTTTTTGTCAGGAATACATACATAGTGCCTACCAGTAACGCCTTGCCTCAATGGCCAACGCGCGTCTGAGTTTATGAAGCGCTTCTTAAAGAAAATGCTTGAGCAAACGTTTTTTTGTCACTAGCAAGACCGCTATATCGATTTAACTTTATTCTTTACAACATACAAATCTTAGCCTTAGATTCTAAATGGGCAAAAAAGTAAATGGATTGTCTGATAGCGTTTTGTTCTATTTATTAGCTCGTATAGCCTCAACCTATGGCCATGATACCTCCTTAGGAAAACACAACGTCTCTACCGGCCTTTTCGCCATGTTCATTAGCGTTAGAAATACAAATGAGCTCTTGTGGATTCCCTTTGTGGTTCATCGTCACACTGAGTTTTATATCAACTCTATTTTTTAAGAAACTGGGCCTGGGGAAATGCCGACATGCACAAGCCAATTGTCGTCGTATCCGTTGCGGATAGCTTGTTTTTGAAACGAGCCCGTGCTTCGGTATTATGTGAGAGGCTCGATTCAGTAATTTTTCATGCGGCTACTCGTAGAGTATGGCTCATCCTCGTTAATTCCGGCTAAGATAGAATTCAATATAAAAGGACATCACATGTACGGTAACTTTAATTGGTAATAATATTGATTAGCGGTGGCATAGATTACAAAGTGTTTTAAACACACTTAATGATCATGCTGTATATCTGTCGATTAGCTTATTTTAATTCCTGCTAACGCTATGCCATTATCATTGCCGAGTTTTGGGGCAGTGTTGCACCATGGGTAAAGTGTTACTTTAAATATGTTTGATTGTGTTCTCAGTTTTTGGGACCTATAAGACAGAGATCAGCTTACTGCGCTAGCCGCTATGCGATGGCTATAGAATGTTATCAAGCAATGCACATGTCGCGGGTAGGATCAGGTTGGTGCTTGGCCATCACAGTGTATTTAAAGATAATGAAGAGGTTGTGTATCACTGCTGCTATAGTTGCTTTGATTCACTATGTGATTATGAAGTAAGAATTACACCTAATGCCTAGTTAGTCAGTGATGGGCGTAACCTTCGTGTGGAGTATATTGAGTATAGAGCATGAAAAACATCACCCATTTGGGTGATAGGCGTGCTCTGAAAAGTTATAAGTTTTAAAGTGTTTTAAATAGGCCGTGCGCAATTCCCTTTATAGTGCGGTGGTCACCAAATGCCTTAGAAAATAGGGGTAAACTCTTGGTTCAGTGTGTGCATCATTATGTTCCATAGAAGTTACAACTTGCTGGTGAATAACACGCTTTTGCGTAGTAGCGGCTTGTATGTAAGCTTAAGGCGCTTTCGTACTGATCTTCTCTCGTGATAGTTCTTCAGTAAGCTGTTTGTGCTAACTGCCAATGATTAAGGATTCATTCTTGCGATGATTTCCAGGTTGTCATAGCGGCATATGCTTTAAATCTGTGAGTTATCGCAGAAAATATCGATAGGCGAGTTGCACAATTTTAGGGTTCTGCTAATGTCGTCGTGCAAGAATGTATTGTGCAGAAAAATGTACAAGTATGAATGATAGCTGGCATAGAGCTGTTACTTGGAGTTAACACAGTGATTGTGTATAGGGAGTTTGCATATGAAAATTTTGGAATATAACAAGCAGTTGTTATTCCCCGCAGAGCTATTGCACTGCATTCTTTGCATTCGGCGCCCTGCCGATTTGCTCATGCGCTCCCCCCCCTTTAATGTTTCCCGCTTGATTCCGAACATTTAATTTACCGCAGAATTTATATCCGCGAGCTTAACCATGCTCGATTGGATAACCATATAAGAGGATTGAATTATGGCTGATTTAACTGGCACTCCAAACGACGACGTTCTACTGGGCGATACCAACGGAACTGGACCTAACGGTGAGATTATTACCGGCAACGACAATATTCAGGGGCAGGACGGAGACGATGATATTCGTGCGCGCGGAGGTGACGATATTGTTGATGGTGGCGCTGGCGAAGACACCATAATAGGAGCGGCAGGTAACGATACAATAGACGGCGGTGATGACAACGACACCATTCGTGGTGGTAATGACAATGATGATCTGTCTGGTGGGCAAGGCGACGACTTTATCCATGGAGGCACTGGCGAAGATACGCTTCGTGGTGGTGATGGTGATGATGAGTTAGACGGCGGTGCTGACGATGATTTAGTACAAGGTGATGCCGGTGACGACGATCTAAAAGGTGGCGCTGGTGATGACACCCTCGAAGGTGGGTCAGGCAATGACTCGCTAAACGGTGGCATTGGTGATGATACGCTTCAAGGTGGAGACGGCAACGACACACTCAACGGCGGTGGGGGTGTAGGAGTCGATACTCTAGAAGGCGGTGCCGGCGATGATGTGTTGTCAGGTTTTGCTGGCGACGACTTGCTTGATGGTGGTACCGGTGATGACCGGTTATCAGGTGGTAGTGGAAACGATACGCTATTAGGTGGTGAGGGCAACGATACTCTTTTTGGTCAGGGTGATGACGATTTACTTGATGGTGGCACTGGTGATGACTTTCTTCACGGTGGCGCTGGTGACGACATCCTCATCGGCGGGGACGGCATTGATACATTGCAAGGTAGCCAAGGTGATGATCAGCTAGATGGTGGAGCGGAAGACGACAGACTATTCGGTTCTGTTGGTAACGATTTACTAGAAGGTGGCGCAGACAATGACACTCTAAGTGGTGGTGGCCAAGACGACATCCTGTACGGCGGTTCAGAGGGAAACGACACCGGTTCTGGTGACGATGAACTCAAAGGCGATGCTGGTAATGACATGTTGTTTGGTCAAGACGGCACAGATAGTTTGCTCGGTGGTACCGGCAACGATGAACTGCATGGAGGCGACGGCGACGATTTACTAGACGGTCAAGGCGACAACGACACATTGTTTGGCGGCGCCGGTGACGATATTTTAGCTGGTAGCGCAGGCGAAGATGAACTGCATGGCGGTGATGGTGACGACATCCTTGACGGTAATTCTGGCGATGACCAAGTGTTTGGTGATGCGGGTTCAGACATCGGAGAATACACACAGTCCGAGAACCAAACATCCACTAATACATACGTAGGTGGAACTGGTTTTGATACGCTTGTATTGAACCTAACAACAGCACAGGCAGCCACAGCCGCTGCAGAAATTGCCGCCTATGAGCAACTGCTCTCTGATTACAATTCCGATCCAAGCAATGCACCTTTCGATCTCGGTCCTGCCTTTGAATTCATGACGTTAGGCTTGTCGGTGCGTGAATGGGAAGGGCTCACCATAAATATTACTGATGCACCTGATAACGTTGCACCAGAAGCTGTAAATGATGCTTTTGATGTCAATGAAGGCGATGTGCTCAATGGCAATGTACTGAGCAATGATACAGATCCAGATGTCGGCGATACCATTGAAGTTGTTGCCGGCACTGTGATCACAGCACAAGGTGTTTCTGTAGTACTCAATGCCGATGGCACATTCAGCTATGACTCAGCTTCACTAGACGGCTTAGCCATTGGAGAAACCCTTGATGATACATTTACCTATGTTATTCAAGATGCAGCAGGGCTTACATCTACTGCTGTAGCAACTATCACAGTGGCTGGCGTAAATTCAACTCCTGTGCCTGTTGCAGACTCAGCTTCTACACCTGAAAATACACCGGTTACCATTAGTGCTGCAGTGCTTGTAGCTAACGATACCGATCCTGATAATGATGATATTAGTATCGATACCACTGTAGCTCCAACCGTAGATGCAGGGGGTACAGCTACCTTTGATGCACAAGGTAATCTTGTGTTTTCACCAGATGAAGATTTCGTAGGCGATGCGGTTGTTAGCTACTCTGTAACCGATGGTGTTGATACTGTTGTAAGTACAGTAGTGGTTACGGTTAGCCCGGGTAATCCGGGTAACCAAGGGCCCGTGTTGAACGACGGTGTAGTACTTGATGACACCACTAATGAAGATGCGCCAGTAACCATTGATATTCTGGGCAACTACACTGACCCGGACACTCTGCCAGAAGATCTGTTTGTAGTATCGGCAGAAACCGACGAAGGCGCCGTTTCTATTGAAAACGGAAATATAGTCTTTACACCAAACCCTGATTTTTTTGGCCCTGCAATTATCACTTACAGTGTTAGTGATGGTGATGCTGTTGTCGAGGGATCTTTTACCGTTGATGTATTGCCTGAAAACGATGCACCAGTTGTAGAGCTCAGCGCATTACAGGTGTCGACGACAGAAGGTACTGCGGTCAGTGGGAGCGTAGTGGCGAGTGATGTAGACGGTGGCACGCTTAGCTACTTCATTAGTACGCCTGCAGCAGGTGGTGGCAGCGTGACTATTGATGCTAATGGCGTCTTCTCTTATGACCCACCTGAAGACTTCAACGGTACTGATACTTTTACGGTTTCGGTAAATGATGGCCAAGGCGGGATTACTGAAGTTGAAGTAACAGTTACAGTTGATCCGTTAAACGATACGCCAGAGTTGGTGGGTTTAACGACACAGACGGTTGCAGAAGATGCACCAACAGCGTTACTGGTAGATGTACTAGCTGAAGCGACAGATGAGGAAGGTGATGCGCTAAGTGTGGTGTCAGCGGAAGCAACGAACGGCGCAGTATCGATCAATCCGTTAACGGGTGTACTGAGCTACGTAGCGAACGCCAATTTTAACGGCGCAGACACAATCACCTACTCAGTGACCGATGGTGTTAACACGGTGACAAGCAGTGTTGCAGTAGATGTTACGCCAGAGAACGATGCGCCGGAAGCCACAATACCGTCAATCAATGTATCGACAGATGAAGATGTATTGACCAGTGGAGATGTGAGCGGAATAGTTACCGATGTAGATGGTGATACGCTGACGTACACGATAGATGCGGCGAGTGTAAGTGCAGGTGCAGTGGTAACAGTTGATCCAGACAGTGGAGTGTACAGCTACACGCCAGTACCAGGTTTTAGCGGAGCAGATAGCTTCGAGGTAGTGGTCAGTGATG
>JALZUP010000099.1 GCA_023301505.1 Robiginitomaculum sp. | reverse complement strand
ATATAGTTATGATAACTTTGGTCAAAAGACTAGCCAAACTCGTTATGGTGCGCCTTACAGCACGTTTGGTTATAACACGAATGGGACTTTAGCGTGGATGAGTGACGCTCTTCAGCGTAAATCTGAAGTTTTAGGCTGGAAACGGGGGCAACCTACATCGGTCAAACAAGCCGTAGACAGCGTTGATGAAATTAACTGGTCACAATCGGTTGATGATAATGGTTGGGTCACATCTAGGGCAGACCCGCTTGGACGCACAACACGTTACTCACATGATGATATGGGGCGAATGACGCTAATCAATCCGCATGGTGCGTGGGAAAACACGTCAATTTCTTACGACTTTAAGGGCGGCGGAGCCGTGCAAACCATCACTAAAGGGCAAGGTGTAACAACAATTAGTTATGACGCGATGTTCCGCCCGGTTATAGAGCGCTCGCAGGCGCTTGATACAGGGTGGTCATCCTATACGAATACTACATATGATGGACTTGGACGTATGACGTTTAAATCTCAACCATCTCTGAGTTCAACAGAAACCAAAGGTGTCGATTACACCTATGACGGTTTAGGGCGTATCACTAAAACGCGTGAAAATATAACGCCCTTTGCGGAGACAACAACAACCTATCATAAAAATCACCGCCGAAGAGTAAAAGACCCGTCTGGAGCGCTTACAGATTACTACAGCTATGGTTATGACGGCCCAGGAAGTGCGGATTACAGGGCTATCTATCATCATAATGAGGGACAATCGACGCGGCGAACTTACCTAAGTAAGAATGTGCATGGTCAGTTGTTTTCCCTCAAGCAATGGGGCGATCAAAATGGCTATGTTGTCAATAAAATTCAAACATTTTTTTACGATGACCAACAACGCCTTTGCCGCCATTACGTACCAGAACATGGAGCGACCAAGTATCAGTATGACGCCGCAGGGCAGATGACGGCCTATGCCAAAGGACAAAACAATAGTGGCTGTGGTACTATCCCTGAAATTTCAGCAAAGGTCAGTCAGTCATATGATGAATTGGGACGTCCAATCACAACAAACTTCGCAGACCCCGCGACGCCAGACATTGTAAGAACATATGACGACAATGGTAATGTGCTTAGCTCTGTTCGTGACGATATATCTTGGACATATACCTATAATAATGCAGACCTTCTGACGCACGAAACGCTTAGTCTTGACGGAAAGAGTTTCCCTTTAACTTATAGCTATAACGCGTCAAAACACATGACCGCGCGTACCAACCCAACGAGGCGTGCATTCGACTATGCGCCTGACGGTCTTGGGCGCCCTACGGGCGTGACAGGCTGGGGGCATAGCTATGCTTCAAATATGACCTACCATCCCTCAGGCGACCTTACCCGATTGGATTATGGGAATGGACAGAAATTTACACAAACCTTGAATAACCGCTTACTGCCAGAACGGTTACTCTCTGTTAAAGATAGCTTTATAGCGCTTGACCAGACCTTGGCCTATGATGCGCGCGCTAAAGTCACATCTATCATTGACGGCGCGGTCAGTGGGAATAACCGTACTTATGGTTATGATGGCCTGGGTCAGCTTACATCCGCGAGCGGACCTTGGGGAACGGGGAGCTATGAATATGATAGCCTTGGAAACCTTCGACAGAAAAAGGTGGGCTCTCGTACCGTAAACTTATCCTATAATGGTCGTAATCGCCTCTCTCAATCTGCGGATACAGGGACCAGCGGCACGCGCACAGTTGCTTATGACGTACGAGGGAATGTCACCACATTAGGTAATTTAAGTTTTATGTATGACGCGAGTGATCAGCCTGTCGTGGTCAATGGAACAGCAAATGGTGTCGGTGCAGCCAATGGCGAATATATCTATGACGGCAACTCGAAACGTGTAAAATCTGTGGTGAACGGAGCGACGATTTACAACGTCTATGACGCCGCAGGAACACTTGTCTATGTAAACAAACTTGCACATGCAGGAAACCCCGAGGAGAAGATTGATTATGTTCATGCCGCAGGTATGAATATTGCGCGTGCTAATCTAGGTATTAGTCTGACTTATTTACATTCAGATCACTTGGGGAGTCTTCAGGCTGCAACGACAACTGGGGATTCAGCGGCGTTCCGAGAGCGTTATACACCTTTTGGTGAAGCAATAGTAAACACAGCCTCTAATGATAACCTCGCGGGCTTTACGGGCCATATCAAGGACAAAGCCACGGGCTTAAACTACATGCAAGCCCGCTATTATGATCCCGTCATAGGGCGGTTCTTGAGTGTGGATCCTGTGACGTTTATGGATACGGGATTGCCGGGACAGTTTAACCGATATGCATATACTTGGAATGACCCCATTAACGCGAATGACCCTGATGGCGAGTTCCTAAACTTTGTGGCTAAGTTCGTTGTAGATGTTGGTCTTGAAGTTGCTATCCAAGCGGCATCTGGGCAAGATATTAATCTTGGTGCAGCAGCTAAAGG
Organism: Robiginitomaculum sp.; assembly: GCA_023301505.1. Taxonomy (GTDB): domain Bacteria; phylum Pseudomonadota; class Alphaproteobacteria; order Caulobacterales; family Maricaulaceae; genus Robiginitomaculum. Next base: position 2,638 of record JALZUP010000099.1, on the reverse strand, counting down.
CGCGGCATTAGGTGTTCTTGATCCGACCAAGACGGCACGAAAAGTCGCCAAACTTGGAAAGCTTGCTAACACTGCAAGGAAGGCGAATAAGACGTGTTGCTTTGTTGCAGGAACGCTTGTTGAAACCGAATTTGGCTTACGTCCTATTGAAGAAATTGAACTGGGCGACAAGGTTCTGGCCCGAAATCCCATAACAGGCGAAACAACGCTTAAATCCGTTACAGATTTAATCCGTTTGAACGAACGACAAATTTGGGAAGTTTCCCTTTCAGGAAACAACGATGCGTCCGAGTTCTTTGAGACCACTGACGACCATCCGTGGTGGGTAGTCGATGCAGACGGAAATGGGAGTTGGAAAGACACGGCTGAATTATCAGTCGGAATGATTGTTACAACCTCGGATGATCAAACCATGATTATCACCAAGGTGGTTGAAACCAATCGGATTGATGCCACATATAATCTGACGATTGCAGACTTTGAGACTTACTTTGTAGGTGAGAACAAAGTTTTGGTTCATAATTGTAAGAAAAACCTTACAACTGGGAACAGCAATCCTGATCTAGGTGGAGGTACTGATTTCACGAAAATTGATGCGCCATCTGCCAATCTTAAGTCTCATCCTAAACTCAACACCGAAACCAGAGCACCTGATTCAGATTTTGGTGGCATGGCGACAAAAGCAAGATTAGATGCTGCAAGCAACTTGGATGCCGAATTCACCCCTGCGGCTGTAGTAGCCATAGGTGTTGATAAAGCTGTCAAAACAGTAAAAAAGTGTATAGATAAATTTTGTGGTAATTAGATGATCAATAAGTTTATGAAAAAATTTCTTTCGAGAATGAAACGTTCATTTATCCTCAATAATATAAGTTCGTTCTATATTGACGAGGACTTTAAATTGGTTCTCAAGCACCTAAAGCGCCCATTTTCTACTAAAGGGCGAGATGAAGTAATTTGCAATATATTCCGAGTAATTTCTTTGAAAAAAACAGAGCAATCCAAGTGGGAAATCGAATACGAATATTTGACCGAGGAAGGATTTTTGGAGGTTTTTTCAGAGCACGAAAGAAAGTATTTAGATTACTATCTCAGGCTTAATCTATTCGGGAACAAGAGTTCCTTGTCACATATTGATAGTGAAAGTGTATCAAAAAAAATCAGAAAATACTTTCCTTTACCAACTTAAAAACCGTACCAAATAGTTGTATTTTCTTGGCTTGTGATAGTCACTGTCATACAAGGTAAAAAGAAGGTTTGTGATTAGGTCTAAGGAGAAAAGGGTCAGATTAGGTGCGAAACAAGATAAAGCGAAGCGTGCCAGTTGGCCCACTTCGACGCTAAAGCTCTGTTTTTGCGACTAATTTACTGGGACAGAAAAGTCCCTTTTTGTCATCACTCGGGCCAGTTTTGGCCCACCCCTTTTTTAGCTGAAATCCCCTGAATTAATTAGCTTGGGACTCTGCGAGTGCATTTTGCTATAGTGCCTGCATGGCCAATGATGATGAGTTCAATCTAGGCGGCCGTAAGAACAGTCGCCAAGGGGCTAATGGCGGCAGCTTTACCAAACGGATGTATAGGCTAGCTTAAAGCACACCTAATTCACACTTAAATTCAATTACTCACTTATAAGGGTAAAATGCCCGTGACCCATCCCCCCTTCCAATGGGTAAACCCCTAAAATGGGGTGGGGGTAAATGGGGGGCTACCCCCCTTAATAAATAAACAAGACGGCCAAGATTAGCCAAGAAAACGATAATAACTGCAAATAAGGGGGGGTATACCCCCATTACCCCCCTTTTTATTTCGTGACAATCAAAAGCAAATCCCCTCTTTTAAGGGCATAGAGATTTACAAAATTTCAAATTAATGCATTCAAAGGGTAATAATAAAATGGCAAAATCCATCAAAGCCTCACCAAAACCAAGCTTCACAAAAGCGGTTGGAGTACAATCGCAAATCAGCCCCGTTACAGTCATGACAGTTCAGCAAGCGTCCGAATATCTAGGGCTTGCTGTATCAACGCTCAATAAATGGCGCTGCCACGGCGGCGGGCCAGCCTTTATCAAGATGGGGCGAGCCGTGAGGTACCGGATTGAGGATTTGGAGAGTTATGTTTTGAACTCTAGGTTATTATCAACATCTGCATGAGGCTTGGAGAGGTTCCAATTTATAGAAACAACATAAAATTTGATTTAAATATCGATCACAGTTTTACCGATGCGTTTACCAATTTCTTCATTCGCAGCTTTTATCGGGTCAGCAGCTAAGTGTGCATACCGGGCAGTTGTTTGAGCCTGGGAGTGCCCCAGGAGTGCCCCAATCATAGTGAGGGACATTCCGCCCATAGCAGCAACACTCGCAAAAGTATGTCTCAAGTCATGCATGCGGACATCTTCAAGCCCAGCTAATATTCGTATTCGAGACCAAGGTTTCTGCAAATTAACAAGAGACTTGCCTGGGGTGTTTCCACAGATAACATATGGGTTATCTGCCTGTCTGACGATCCGAGAAAGTACATCTTTTGTAGCGCCATTAAGGTAGATAGTTTTTGCTCCAGTTTTTGAGTCAGGCAAATTTATTATACCACTTTCGAAATTTATGTATTCCCATTTAAGTTCTGTGATTTCACGAAGCC
>JALZUP010000098.1 GCA_023301505.1 Robiginitomaculum sp. | reverse complement strand
AAATGATTAACGAACAAATGAAATACGGATGATAACAAGCTGTGACCACGATCATAGCCGCCTATCGGCAGGCTACGACGGGTACAGCCGATACGTTGTGCATAATGCTGAAAACCTAGCAAACCGTCAACATTTGAACTAAAAAAGCCAACGCACAGTCAAGCACATTTCATTTTTTTCGTGCCTCAAAAAATAAAAAGAGCTTGCCTTTTCTAACCGCACAACTTATCAAATTCTCTTCATCACTTCCTTTTCGACCCCAACGCCCAAAATTCGACTTCAATAACTAATTTCTAAAAAGGAAGACATAGCTCTACATCTTTGCAAAGAATTTAAAACAAATTTTTTGTAATGAACAGAATTTTAATACTCTTTTTAGTAACGCTAAGCGCAACACTTGCATTTGGGCAAAGCAATGAAGTTGATGCTCAAATTCAGTTCCAGTCATTTCAGGACGTACTGAAATACGCTGATGAACACGCCATACAAATTCAAAGTGCAGTCATTGGCGAACAAATTGCAAGTGCTAATAAAAAGGATGCAAAATCCTATTTATATCCTTCTGTAAATGCTAGTGCAGGATATAACAATAATCTAACCCTGCAACCCACTTTGGTTCCAGCAGAATTCTTTGATTCCAACGCAACTTCAGGGACTTTTCGAGAATTAACATTTGGACAACAACACGTTTATTCTACGGGAGTTCAAGCACATTGGGATATTCTAAATTTTCAAAAAATATTTGCTTCGGAAACAGCAGGTATAGTAGCTGAACAAAGTGAAATTAACACACAAAAAAGCAAGTTTAACACCTATAACCTTTTGGCTTCAACGTATTATTCCATTTTGCTAACACAAGAAGCTATTGTTATTTATGAAGAAAACCTAAAGGTTTCAGAAGCGATTTATAAGAGTACAAATGAAAAATTTCAAAAAGGAATCGTTAGTGAAGATGCTCTCAATTCGGCTAAAATTAAACAGTTACAAAATCGTAACACCTTACAACAAGCATTAAGTAATCGAAGAAGATTTTATACGCAATTGCAAAGTCAGTTAAATACCAACAAACAAATTATAATTTCAGATTCACCTCAAAATTACAGTTTAACAAGTACAAATTTTGAAACCATACATCCTGAAATTACTTGGCAAGAAATGGAAGTCGATAAACAAAAATCGCTTCTAAAAGAAAAGAAAGCATTGCTTTTACCTAATCTGAGTCTTAACTATCAATACAACACGAGTTGGGCTACCGATGGATTTACAGATTTTTCCAATGCTAACGAATTGCCACAACAATATATTGGTGCAAAGCTGAATATTCCAATCTTTAGTGGTTTTTCTTCTCGATCAAAAATCAAGAAATCAAAATTGGAACTGCAACAACAAGAATTGCAACTGGAAAACACAAAATTGGTAAAGCAAAACGAAGACGATTTGTTGCTTTTAGATGTCAATCAATTTGAAGAAGAATTAGCAGAAAACAGCAAAATTATGGTTCTCATACAGAAAAATGATGTGCACGCAGAAAACAAATACAATAGTGGAATTACAAGTTTAAACGAACGTTTAGACAGTTATGAAGATTTACTAAATGCACAAAATGCGTATCTACAAAGTTTGGCATCATACACATTAGCGAAGTATAAATTGAATATTAGACAAATTGATTTAAAATCCAACAATTAAAATAATTACGTAATGAAACATAACAGAATAACTTTTTTAGGATGTATGATAGTAGCAATATCGCTATTGTCATCGTGTAATAACAAAGAAACAACAACACCAACACGAAAGAATATTGAAGATGCAGTTTTTGCAAGTGGTTTTATAGAACAAGAAAATCAATATACCGTATCTGCCAGTGCAGATGGAATTTTAACCACAATACTAGTAAGCGAAGGCGATATTATAACTAATAACACAACGGTTGCTGTTATAAAAAGTGATGTGCAAAACAATCAGGTTGCAGATGCTCAAGCGGTCTATAACAATGCGGTAACCAATGCTTCTGCAAATGCTTCAATATTACAGCAAATACAAACAAAAATTAATCAGGCAAAAACACAATTGTCCTTAGACAAAACAAATTACGATCGTTACAAGGATTTACTTGCAAAAAATTCGGTATCACAATTGGATTTTGAAAAAGCCGAATTGCAATACAAAGCTTCACAAAATAACCTTTTAGGATTACAAGACAATTACAAGACTACCGCATCTGATTTAAAACTAAATGAAAAACGAAGCTTAGTGCAAGTTAAAACGCAAAAAGCCATCTTAGATGATTACAAACTAAATTCATCTATTTCAGGAACGGTTATCAATGTATTTAAAAAACAAGGCGAACTCATTAGAAGAGGCGAAGCTGTTGCCGAAATTGGAAGTGGTGCATTTATCATCAAACTATTTGTTGCGGAAGACGATATTAAAAAAGTAAATAGTAATCAGGCAGTTTCTGTGCATTTAAACACCAATCCCAACGAGACGTTTAAAGCAAAAATTTCAAAAATATACCCTTCATTTAATACCACAGAGCAATCGTATGTGGTAGAAGCACAGTTTGACCAAGTACCCAATAAAATATTTTCAGGTTCTCAACTACAAGTAAATATTGAAACTGGCAGTAGTAAAAATGTATTGGTTATTCCAACTGCATATCTTATAAGAGAAAATTATGTCATCCTTGAAAATGATGAAGAAAGAACCATAAAAATAGGAAGAAGAAATAGTGATTGGACTGAAGTAATTTCAGGGATTTCAGAAGAAGACATCATTGTAAAATCAAAAATATAAACGATGAATACCAATCAGAAAATTGCAAAAGTACATCTAACCTCAAGATTTCGACAACTACTTGTAGCTATATTAAGTGTAAGCTTTGGTATTTCAATGTACATAGCGATGAACAGTTTTATGGCAGGTGTAAATAATATTCAAACGGAAATTACTTTCACTTCAATGTCGCATATTAAAATTTACAATGATTTGTCGGAAGATATAACACCAATAATATCAAAACCAAAGGGTAGTAATACGATTTTAATGGTCAATAATGCCCGAAATATTCAATATACACAAGGCATTAAAAATGCAGATGTTATTAAAAATGAATTGTTGAATATGCCTGAAATTAATGGTGTTGCATTACAACTCAATGAAAAAGTTTTTATTAGAAATGGAGTTTCAAATACAAGTGCATCGCTTTCTGGTATTGAAACAGTTAATGAAAACGAACTTTTTGAAACTGCGAAATATATTGTAGAAGGTAATTTAAGTGAATTAGATAAACGGTCTGATGGTATTATTTTGGGTGTTGGATTGGCACAAACCATTGGCGTAAAAACAGGTAATACCATTTCAGTTTCAACTTCCGAAGGAGTGTCTAAAACCTTTAAAATCATAGGGTTGTTAGAATCTGGCTCTAAAGGCACAGATAAAACGAGCGCCTTGATTTCCATTCAAACCGCAAGACAATTGTTTTCTAAAAACAAAAGTTATGCAACTGATGTTTTGGTAAATACCTATGATTATAATAATGCCAAAACCGTTGCAGAAAAAGTACGCAAACTTACAGACTATAAAGTTGAGTCTTGGCAAGAAGGAAACGACCAGCTTGTGTCTTCAAGTTTATTGAGAGATATACTGGCAATAGCCGTTTCGCTAACCATACTTATTGTCGCAGGGTTTGGAATTTACAATATTATGAATATGACCGTAAACGAAAAGATTAAAGAAATAGCCATCTTAAAAGCAATGGGATTCAATGGAAAAGATGTCATTGAAATTTTTCTAACACAATCGGTAGCTATAGGTTTAATAGGTGGATTTGTAGGTTTATTTTTAGGAAATGTTATTGTACAAATGCTAGACATTGTACCGTTTAAAATTGCTTCACACAACACATTACCTGTTGTATATAATGTAAAGGATTACATATTGGCATTTTCCTTTGGTGCAATTATCACGTTAATAGCAGGATATCTTCCTTCTCGAAAAGCATCAAAAGTAGATCCAGTTGAAATATTAAGAGGTTAAAAACAACAACATATGAATGCAATTTCTATACAAAATATAAACAAACATTTTTACGATCCAGTAGAATTTCAAGTATTAAAAGATATTTCTTTTGATGTGAAAAAAGGCGAATTTGTTTCCATTATCGGAAAATCGGGTTCAGGTAAATCTACCTTACTGTATCTGCTATCTACAATGGATACAAAATACAACGGAAACATTTCAATTAATGGTACACAGGTTACTGGTTTATCACAAAATGAACTGGCGAAGTTTAGAAACGAACAAATCGGTTTCGTTTTTCAGTTTCACTTTTTGCTACCAGAATTTACCGTTTTAGACAACGTAATGTTACCTGCTTTAAAGCTGAATAAAAGACCTAAAGATGAAATTGAAGCAGAAGCCATTGAATCGCTTCATTTATTAGGTTTAAAAGGAAATGAACTCAAAAAAGCCTCTAAAATATCAGGTGGACAACAACAACGAGTTGCCATTGCAAGAGCGCTAATCAATTCGCCATCCATTATTATGGGCGATGAACCCACAGGAAACCTCGATTCTAAAAATACAAATATTGTTTTTGACGTGTTTAAAGAATTGGCAAAAGAACGCGGACAGACCATTATAGCTGTTACTCACGATGATGAATTTGCAGTCAATTGCGACCGTATTATCGAGCTGTCTGATGGTAAATTAATTCGATAACAATAAATAATTTATACAAAAAAAACAAAATGAAAAATTTAATTACAGCAATATTGATGACATTATTTAGTATCACTAATTATGCACAATCGCAATCTGACGTAGCAGGCGATTGGGTTGTCGGAAAACAAAACACGGTTATAAAAATAGAACAACACAATAATGTTTATAGCGGAAAAATTATCTCTTCAGACAATCCGAAAGCTAAAATTGGCAACCTAATGGTTAAAGAACTCAAACAAAAGAATGGCGAATGGAAAGGTAAAGTATATTCAGCAAAGCGTAAAGAATGGTATGATGCAGAATTTATTCCAAAGGAAAATATGTTAAATATTAAAATAAAGGTTGGCTTTTTTAGCAAAACGATTGAATGGGTAAGAAAGTAATTATGCGATATTCTAATAAAAATGCAGCGAAGCAAAAAACAAGTTTAGGTATTTTTTTCTTCTTTATTTTTCTGAAAGCAAGTTATGCACAGGATTTTAAATTAGCAGGAATCAAATATGCAAACTACCCAAAATCAGAAATTAAAAATGATTTAGGAAATCAAGAAATTTCGTTTCAAGAATTTGGTGCTTTTGTAAACTTTCCAAAGAAATTAAAAAACGATAAAACTGTTTTAGTTAATGGGTTTGGTTATGGATTTGTGGAAGCATCATTTGATAATCCGTTGTTTCGGTTTGATGATAACAATAAAAAGTTACAAATGTTTTATTACCAAGTAACTTTGCTACATCAATGGAACGAAAAATGGAATCTTCTTATCAATTTAAAACCCACGTTAGCATCAGATTTTGAGGCAAAATTAAGTTCTGATGATTTTATTTTTCAAGGAGCAGTTACAGTTACAAGAAAATTAAGTTCTACATTTAAAATAGGAGGAGGTTTAGCATATAGTGCACGTTTGGGGAGTCCGAGATTAATTCCTTTGGTTAATCTACAGTATAAAAAAAATAGGCACGAGATAAATGCTTTATTTCCTATAAATGCTAAATACACCTATTCATTATTGCCAAGTAATAAATTAGAATTGGGTGTAAAGTATAATCTTAACGGAGGAAATTTTAATGTGTATTCTGAAGACAATAGTATTGATAAAATAAACTATTCGAGAGTAAATTTTGGAGTATTAGCCAATTATCAACTAACTAAAATACTTCGCTTCGAAGCTTTTGGAGGCTTAAGTGCAGGTAGAAAGTACAGTTTAATTGATACAGATGATACGACTTATGATTTTGACTCTGATTCAGCACTTTTTTTTAGTGTAGGAATTGTGTTGGTTCCGCCAAAAAGAAAAAAATAGCTTGAATTATAATCGAATAATTTTAATATATTACTAACTGTAATTACTATAATTAAAAATGTCAAAAAATAGTAGAAATACTTTAATTAGAATCGTTTTAGTGTCGTTGTACGCTATTCTTGTAATGAAATTAGTTAGTTTGGGTATGCCTGAAAACGCTGAATTTCAATTGCAAATTCCAAAGAGATTATTTTTGTTTTTTTACCTGCTGTTTTTCAATTTGAATGTTGAAGGTAGTTTATTTTTTGACCGTTATTTGAATAAAAAACACCCTTGGTATTCCAACCCACAAAAAAGACTTTTTATTCAAATAGGCCTTATTATATTATGGACATTTATATCCATAGGGATACCATTTACTGCCTGGTATTTTATTAACGGTCAGTCCTTAATTTATCCGAAAGCACCTGTTATTATATTTATATGTTCCATTGTTTTTTTAATTGGTTTTATTAGTATTTCCATAGCTATAAACTTCTTTATCCAATGGAAAGATTCTTTACTGAATGCGGAACATTACAAAAAGGAAAAACTAAAAGCAGATTATAGAGTGTTGCAAAATCAAGTAAATCCTCATTTTTTGTTTAACAGTTTAAATGTGTTGATTTCAGAAATAAAACACAACCCAAAAACTGCGGAAGATTTTACACGAAAACTATCAAAGGTGTATCGCTATGTTTTACAAAGTAAAAATCACGATTTAATTTCCTTGAAAAAGGAACTTGAATTTATTGATTCCTTTATTTTTTTACATAAAGTTAGAATTGGGGATGCTTTAGAATATGTAGTAAATATTTCTGATGAAGCATTGCAAATGCAAATCCTACCTTTAACCTTGCAAATTTTGATTGAAAATGCCATTAAGCACAATGTTGCAAACGAAGAAAATGTGTTAAAAATTTCTATTAAAAGCGATGGAAGTGATACTTTAATTGTTAGTAACAATCTACAAATTATTGATAATG
>JALZUP010000097.1 GCA_023301505.1 Robiginitomaculum sp. | reverse complement strand
GTTTCCAAATATCGTGATAGATCTGACCGGCCTCCAGGAGGTGCGCTTCGACCTGGCTACGTTGGTCTTTTGTTTTAACGGCTTCGACGTGCTTCATCTTGCTTATCCACTGTTCACGTGTGACATCGTAGTGGACAACGATAATCGTGGATACAATGTTATCCACTGACTTACTGGTCTGTGTACGGATCTAGATTTGACCAATGCACGCCCATGTCGCGATGATCGATTTTGTTTGAAATGACGTTGTTCGTCAGTGGTGAAATGCCCTGGAGTGATGTTCATGAGTGTCCCATATCGCCGGATACCGATGTTTGAGGGACATTATAACCTATCTCTTATAAACTATGTCAGTTAAATCAGTGGGTTATGGCTTAGTGTCCCACAATGGCATTCTGGGACACACATCGAGTGGCAAAATGCCTTCTCTGAGCGGCTCTTATATGTATAGTGAATATTTGCGGAGCAAAACGATGTGATAAAAACTAGTAACTAAGCTGAGGTGTCTACGTTATAATTGTAGTAATGAGCTCTATACCCGATAACAGCATAAGTTCAATCGTACAAACAGCAAACAGTGTGTTTTTGGTGTTATTCTTCGTTGGTTGTATAGGCCTATACTTTGGTAATTTCTATAATCAAAATCCCGCATTGCTTTGGTGGATAATGGGAATTATCGTATACGGTGTTGTTCAATACATTTATTCACTGATTTTTTCTTGGTTGATATCGTTTAAGGGCAGACAAAACAAGTGGTTCGTTTTTTCTTACACGATAGCTTTCTCACTGGTGCTCTTATATTTTAACTACCGTCAATATTATTCGCCAATAGATGCTGGTGTAATTGAGAAGTGGTTATGGTGCCTTCCTTATCTCGTATTTCTAATAGGTGCAGCTGTGTCTGGCTTCATCTTTCGTAAACGTGCACCTTTTTTTTTATAATGGACAACGCCTCTTCGTAATAGCCACGCTTGTACTCGTCGTCTAGCGTATAGACAAGATTCGTAAGAGTATTGATCGCATAGGATATTGACTCATCTCCTACCATCGCCATGTCCAAATGCTCTATGTAGTAAAGTATCGCGGCATGCTTATTTGGCTGTTCTCGGACTCGACGAAATTCGTCTTCAAATATATTTGCCTGATCACTGTAGTCTCCGTATGCCTTCAGAAGGGTAATGTATCGATTAGACTCTGGAATTTCAATGTCTCGATTCCGAATCGCGTTAATCTCTACTGCCTCTAAATAACTGGCAGTCTCTGCCCTGACAACGGGATCGGATATTATGTCCTCTGCCTCATACTGCAGGCTCAAGAGCTTATCAGTAAAGTTGTACCTGTTTTGCGACTCACCTTCAACGATAAGTAAAGCATAATGATCGACCAAATGTGTACGTTGAGCATTCTCAGTTGCTATAACAGCCCCAAAATACATGTCTCCAGCCTCATTGTCGGATATCAGGCCACCGTCTCTTGCTATCTTGATACTCTCCAGTGCCTCATCTGTTTCCTGTAGTTCTACATAGTGCGCTAGCAGTCTCGTATAGAGTTTTTCATCAGTTGTATGTTGTAGCTCATATTCAAGAAAATCCTTTATCTTAAAAAAAGTCAGTTTGTGCTTGATATCCATGCTTGCAGCATAGCTGAGCTCATCAATACCATTTAATACTCTATTCTTAACCAACTCGCTGTCGGAGCTTTGGTATACCGCCATAAATAGCTCGCTATACCCCATACTTATCGGCTGCAGGCCTAGAATAAGCGTATCAAAAAGATAGAAACCAACATCGCTCTCAAGACCGTAGAAGTTTACCAATTTCCAAAGAACAGCCTCTTTCTCTCTCTTGGTTCTACTGTCGCTGTGAACGAACTCCAAGGCCAATCTATCCATCTCAGACTGATCCTTTTCATCTGTATCTTCGAGATACGACTCAAGGCTTTGCGATAATTGCATAGGCGCTGTACCCACGGAAGAATCACTACCCGCATCAACGCTTGTGTTTTTAACTTGCTGATCGCTTTCGTATTTGGTTTCTCCACCAGCTAAGAAATATGCGACCAAAAGAAAAATGGGTACTGCAAATGCAATACCCATATATTTTTTACTACTATTCATCGCGTTTACCGCGATCTTGGCAATTTGTCATATAGACGATAAGGCACTATCCCCTCCGTTGGGATATCTAATATTGTGATATTGGCAGCTTTGTCATACGCCCAGTTCACAATAGTGTCGCATCTCCATCGTCCTGGTACATATCTATACTTCCACCATCTTTTATACCTGTACCCTTCCTTCCAGAAGATACTGTATGTATATGTAGGCCTATACTTGGATTGATTGAAGGCTACTGAAGGAATGTTTGCTGATGTGTTGTTCCAATGCTTTGCACCCCAATACCTTGCAAAGCTTTTGAATTTTTCAAGGGTCAGTGCATGCACTGCATAAGTAGCATCAGGCTCTTTGGAAGGATCGGTAGCCTCTATAACTTTATTCATGTCTTTGCTGTAGATGCCGACATGCCCGATCCAACCTGCAATCCTTCCAGCAGGAATGTTAAAAATGGTATAACCGTCGATACCATTTTGGCGACCAACCACATCACCATTTTGTGATGGGTTGTTCTGTCCGAATGCTTCGAAAGGCGAGAACATCAGCAAAGCTACGAGTGCAAATACCGCACAGGATTTTTGCAATTGGATCAATTTCATTACTTTTACCTCCTTACAAACTTACAAACTTACAAACTTACAAACTTACAAACTTACAAACTTACAAACTTACAAACTTACAAACTTAC
>JALZUP010000096.1 GCA_023301505.1 Robiginitomaculum sp. | reverse complement strand
TGTAAAAGGGAAACAGCGTGCGAAGGCTGATAGGATAAGGTTGAGCCAATCAGCACTAGAGGCGTTGGTCGCATGAGTAAGTCGTTGAGAGACAGAGATAGGTGGGTCGTGAGATAGCGGTCTTTGAAGGGCTTGAGCTGTATGATGGGAAACTATCACGTACAGTTCTTAGGGGGCAACGGGCCGTAAGGCCCTGCGCTACCCGGTGTTCGAAAAAAAGAGGTTTCGGTGACTACGAAAATAAGCTCATATGACAAATACATCTCCCATCGAAGTGTCGATGCAGAAATAGACCGCCTAGCTTCGCAAGCTCAAAAGGGCTGGCCAAAAGAGTCGCGTACTTTGTCATGGTTAGGCTTAGAAGATGGTATGTCTGTTGTTGAGCTAGGTTCAGGGCCTGGTTTTATTACTGAACAACTCAGGGTGATGTTGCCTGAAAGTAAGCTAACGTGCATAGAAAATGATTCCGAACTAATAAAACAGGCAAAAAAATATTTAAAGTCAAAGAGCATAGCGAATGTTAATTTTATAGAGGCATCTGTTGAGGGTAGCGAGTTGCCTGACAACAAATTTGATATTGCATATGCACGGCTGCTATACCAACACCTTGAAAACCCCGTTAAAGTTAGTCAAGAAATTTATCGAATACTAAAGCCCGGTGGAAAGTTGATAGTACATGACATCGATGATGGTTTGTTTGGGATCTTCAATCCTCAAATAGCCGAATTAGAGCGTATCGTCGAGGCATTTGGCAAGGCACAAAAAAGCCGAGGGGGTAATAGGCACATTGGAAGAGTGCTGTGGGATATTCTAGAATCAGTAGGCTTCGACAGTTTGGATCTCGAAGTGCTCTCAAGTCATAGCGGAGATGTTGGTATTGAACCATTTATGCAGCAATTAGATCCCGCTAGGTTTCAACCGCTAGTTGAAGATAATTATTTAAATGATAAAGCATTGGAGCGGTTTATTTTATCTCGGGAATCTTTTATGAAAACAAAGGGAGCTTTTGCAATTTGGCTTAGTTTTATGGTCTCAGCACAGAAAGTAAAAGATAACTGAATAATGTATTAAAGTAGATATGGCGTGGAATCGAACGTAAAAAACCTAACAAGAAAGTGTAGTCCGACAATTTACGCGGTATTTTTGTTGTGGTCTCGCTGTCGCTCAACTATACCACAACAAAAATACCGCATAAATTGCGGCTAACTTTGACGTTATGCAGGAAGACCGAAATGTCGAATGATAGATTCCCGAAAAATGCAGATGGTGATTTCTATACAATTGGCTACGAGTATCAGGGGAAGTGGTGCGGTGAGTGTACTGCTTGTGGTTTGCCTGAAGATGAGGCTCCAGAATTATTGGCGCCATTAGATGAAGGTAACTCGGACACGTATTTTATAAGGCAGCCTAGAAATGCTGAGGAAATAGAAAAGGCAATATCTGCATTAGAAATCTGTTGCGTTGAAGCATTGAGGTATGGCGGAAAAGACAAGAGTATTCTCAAGCGCCTAGATTCTTCTCTATGTGACTACAAGATAAATATATTCGGTAAGGTGGTGCCAAATAAGTAGCAACGAGTGCATAACAAGGCCGTGCAGTCCGACAATTTACGCGGTGTTTGTATTGTGATGTCGCTAGGGCTTCATTCTACCACAATACAAACCCCGCATAAATTGCGGCTGACGGCGGCGTTAGGCTTTGAATCGTAGTCAACATAAATTGTGTACTGAGGGTTGCAATGTCATTCCGTCAAGATCTTGAAGAGGCACGTGACAAGCTAGATGAGCTTTCAGATGCTTCACATCAGAATATCGATAATGTGTTGAAGCAGTATTTTAATGCGATTAATCCAATTTCTGATGTTGGTGAAACATTGGTTGTAAATCTTCCTGAGATGGACTTTGAGGAGTGGTATCAAAGAGCAATGGATAGCAGGGGAGGAATGGTTGGAAGTGGTAGGCTGGAATGGCCAATTAATACCGAAGAAAGATTATCATTGCAGTATCAGTTGATTCAAAGCATGGCGAATGGTTCAGTTGACATTAGTGATTTTGCATTTGACTTTACGCACCAGGGAGGACAAATAGATCACAGTAATCGTGCTTTTGTCTCTCAGGTCTTCGTCCCATTTCATAAGGATATGTTGAGGGTAATTACTCCATATGTTCAAGATTTGGAGAATGGAGAAAATTCAGGGGAAAGCAGTTCCGGGAAAGGCACTGTTTATTTTACCACTCCGCCCGTACCAACATCTCGAACAGTAGTGTTGTCTTCTGCAGCATTGTTAGATTCCATAGCCACTTACAAAGAAAAAATAAGAGGCGACAATTATTTACGTGGTAATCATCCGGAGCATGCTGCGAATCTTCTTGTTTTTCTTGAGGAGCTTCATAGTAATTTAGAAACGCTTATCGCAGAGATTCCGGCAGGAAAGATCGGATCAACGGTGCAGGACACTGAAGAGATCAAATCATGGTGCGAACGTTTTTGGCCTTCAGTCCAAGAAGAGTTTCAGAAATACACATCTCCTGAGGCAATGGCGAAGGCAGCTGTTCCCGCTGCTATAGTTCTTGGCGCAAGTGCGCTCGGGTTGCTCATTGGAGGTGGCGCTGTCGGCGCAATGGCAGGAGGATTAATCGGCAATATAATTGTGGGACATTCAAAACCCAAAGCGCTTACTGACAAAATTGAAAAGGCACTTCAGTCAGATGTACCGGAGCCGCCGTCGTGAAAAGATGCCTAACAAAGCCTTCCAGCCGACAGTGTACGCGGTGTCGTTTTTGCGGTCTCGCTGTCGCTCCACTTTACCGCAAAAAACGCCACCGCATACACTGCGACTGAAGGCGGCGTTAGAATCGAAAACGTACGGGATGTATAAACGAGGAGCGTCGAGTAGTAAGAAGCAAAATCAGTTAAGTAGCTTCATTCTTCTTGTTGTATC
>JALZUP010000095.1 GCA_023301505.1 Robiginitomaculum sp. | reverse complement strand
GAAAAGCTTTGCGCCTGGTTCTCTTATCCGCATTGGCGAGATATACGGGGTAGAGGTGAGCAAACAGCCCAACGGCACGATTGGCCCAAACTACGGAAGCAATAAGGGGCTTAAACTATCGGCAAGAGAGGTTGCAAGGCGAATAAAAGAGTACGAAGAGGAACTTTCGACAGGCGGTTGGATTGCGTCAAGCGTTGCCCCTGGCCCTGCTGATGGTCAAATCTATGGTGTGACGGAAGCCGAAAGCGGAAGCATAGCGCAACTAATGGAGGGCGAAGGCGTTTCCTGGTATGCTGCGGACAAGTCAAAAGGCACAAGGAAGAATGGCCTTCAACTGATGAGGGATGCGCTTGAAAGTGCTGTCCAAGGTGAGGGCAAAGGGCTTTTCATCATGGACAACTGCAAAGCGTTCTTAGAGACAGTGCCAACCTTGCCACGTGACGAGGACAATAAAGACGATGTTGACACAACAGCGGAAGACCACGTTTACGATGAAGCCCGCTACATGGTCTTAGATGATAAAACCACATTCACGGGACATGTTGACCTTTCCTTTATTTAGCGTTTTGAGTTGTAGATTGTCCTTAGCACAAAATACTTTGCCAACTCGGCTAAAAGCCATTCAAGTTCTGATGACTCTAAAAGGCTTTCAATGTAAAGGCTCATTGCCTCTTGAATGTCAATTAGAGAAGTTTCCTCAATCCCTTCTTTGAGGCTTGAATATTCTGCATTTGGTTCATTGTGCATGAAAAAATCATATTTTAATTCAAGCGACATTATTTCCCAAAGGTCTTTTATTTCTTGTTCCATATAAAAGAACCCTAAACAGTTTTTATTTGATGTCAACAATTATTGCATTGTTATTAAAAAAATGTTTAGGGTGAACCATGCCAAAAGGTTTAAATATCGGTTTCGTTAGAAAAGAAGTCTCGCAAGAGCTGAAAAAGTGGACAATTGTAGAAGACGCAGTTGCGGGGGAAATCCAAGTAAAAGCAAAAGGTGATTCGTATTTGCCACGCCCCAACACGGACACAGACGAGGCACGAAACAATCGGCACTATGAGGCGTTCAAAGGGCGGGCGGTATTCTATCCAGTCACAGGGCGAACTTTAGACGGTCTTAGTGGCCAGGTATTCAGCAAGGAAATTGCGCTTGGGTTGCCCGTTGACCTTGAAACTATTGCAACGGATGTTGACGGGGCGGGGACAACGCTTGAACAACAGGCAAAGAAAACACTGGCAACCGTACTTAAAAAGGGGCGGGGCGGCCTGCTTTCGGACTTTCCAAGAGTAGAGGCGGGGCAAATCGTGACCCGTGCAGATATTAACAGCGGTTCTATACGTCCAAGGGTTTTAAGTTATGACCCCTCGCAAATTATCAATTGGCGTGAAAGTTCAATTGGGGGCAAAACGATTCTTTCCTTGCTTGTGCTCAAAGAGGAAAAAATAATCAATGATGATGGTTTTGAATTTGAGTGTGCACCCCGTTGGCGTGTTTACCAACTCATTGAAGGCGTTGCGGCCGTCACAGTTTACCGACTGAAAAGCGACAACACCACAGAAGGCGAGGAAAACGAATACGAGGTAGAAGAGGAGACAATGATTTTAATGGGCCAGGGGCAAAACAACCCATTGACAGAAATTCCTTTCACGTTCATTGGGGCGGCAAACAATGATTCAAGCGTTGACGAAAGCCCGCTTTATCCAATCGCAAGCTTGAATTTTGCCCATTACCGCAATAGTGCAGATTATGAATGGAGTGGTCACATTGCAGGGCAACCCACGCCCGTTTTTACTGGTCTTGATGCTGATTGGAATAAGAACTTCATTCAAGGCAAAGTCCGTCTTGGTTCATCAAATGCGGTTGGTCTGCCTTCTGGAAGTACGGCTTTTCTTTTACAGGCGCAACCAAATAGCGTGCCACTTGAAGCAATGAAGCACAAAGAAGACCAGATGAAAGCGATTGGCGCAAAGCTCATTGAGCCACAACAGACACAACGCACGGCAGAAGAGGCCAGGATTGAAGAGACTTCTGAGGCTTCCGTTTTATCCTCAATCGCCAATAACGTATCTAGTGCATACGAAAAAGCTTTTTACTTTGCGTCAAAGTTCACCAGTGCAATTGAACTTGATGCAATCAGTATCGAGTTGAACAGCGAGTTCCAAAACGCAGGCTTGAATGCTACGGAGCGTCAAGAGGTTGTCAATGCTTGGATGTCTGGACTACTCACCAAGGGCGAGGCGAGAGACGTTTACAGACAGAAAGGGATTGCGACCTTGCCAAATGAGGATGCTTTTAATATAATTGCACAGGAAGGAGTTGCAAATTTTGATGAACCCCTTACACAATAATCTTATGCCTTTTAAAATTATCGCAGAAGCTACAACTGAATCAATGGCAATCCCCGTTTCATGGGCCTTGGCCTCTGTCAGTGCGTTGGCACTTGCAATTTCTGGCCTTGCAAAAATGCTTTATAGTAGCCAGAACAAGCGGATTGAACACTTAGAGAAGCAAATAAAAAGCGTGCAAAGCATCAATGAGTCACAAGCGGAAATGATTAAACAACAAAATCAGATCAACTTGAACTTGCAAAAAGATATAGCAGACCTAAAAGCCCGCCTTCGTAAACACGAGAATTGCCAGGAGGGGTAAAGAGCCTTGGAAACCTACTTAAATTTAACAATCAGACGACAGGCGATTCTTGAGCGTCTAAAGTCTGGGGAGGTGAGAAACTTTGCTTCTGAAATTCGCAAGATTGAAAGGCTTGTCCGTAGCGCCTTGAATGGTCTTGAAGGTGAGCTTTCAGACTTGCCCAGAACACAACTAAACCGCTTTCTTTCCCAACTAAAGAGAGATCAAGCGGAAGTTTATAGGGCAGGCGTTGAGAGGTTTCTTTCCCGTGCAGACGAGATTGCGGCCGTATATCTACAGCAGGAAATTCTTGACCTGTCCAGAACAACGGACGTGAGGCGAACCACGCTCGCAAGCTTCACCAATAAAGATTTGTTTAGGCGTGTAAGACAACGCCCCTTGCAGACGGATGGCAATTTGCTTGAACCTTGGATTCGTAACTTTACGGAGACGGAAACGAATAGGGTAAACAATGTTATACGCAGAGGACATGCCAACGGGTTGACCAATAGAGAGTTGACAAATCAAGTCTTGGGGACAAGGGGCGCAAATCAATTGGACGGCCAGATTGCCCGTGTAAGGCGCAACGCCTCAACAGTGGTAAGGACAAGCATTCAACATGTGGCAAGCTCGGCACGTCAAGAGCTATGGGAGAACAATCAAGACGTTGTTTCAAGGTATTCATTCATTGCAACCCTTGACAGTGATACAAGCAAGATTTGCAGAACACTTGACCAACAAGAATTTGAATTTGGCAAAGGGCCAATTCCACCAGTCCACCCCAATTGCCGTTCCACCACCATTCCAATTTTGAGTGATGAATTTTCATTTCTTTCACGGGGGCGAACCCGCTCTTCCGTGCCTGCAACTGGTGAGAATGTATCTCAGAGGGGGGCAATTTCTGCAAACTCTTCTTACTACGATTGGTTAAACAATCAGAACGAACAAACCCAGATTGACGTTTTAGGACGTGACAGGGCAAGACTCTTTCGAGATGGAGGCTTAACCCGTGAACGATTTAGAGAACTTCAATTTAATTCAAACTTTGAACCCTTAACCCTCGCAGAAATGCGAGAGTTAGAGCCAGAAGCTTTCGAGATGGCAGGGCTTTAATTTTTCGGAGGGGTGGGCAATTTCTCCCCTGCCCATTTGTCAAATCGTTCGACAAAAACAATTGGGTATTTTCGACCGTTGCGAATTGCGGGCGAATCGTATTGTATTTTTGTTTTGCATGGGGAAACCCAAATAATTTCCCTATCGTCATACTGGGTACATGCAAACGTATTAACAGCCCTTGGTTTTTTCGCACGCCATAATTGCCCCACCTTATATTGGTTTGTGACATTGAAAAACCCTTCCCCCTCGCACTTTTCACAAAGACAAGTGTCGCAAGTTATGGGGCAAATCGAAAGCCCCTCTCCTTGACATTTTTTACATTCTATTTTCATCTTAATTTGTATTTGAATTTTTTGTGTTCTAGTATTTCAGCTTCGTTTGGCACGTAGCTATTGCCGAAGGAGTCTTTAAAATCCACCCATTCGTTTCTCCACTTTGAAAAGTATTGTGTTATCTGCATAAGATGAGTATAAACGAAAATTGTTTAGTGTCAAGCTCCTAAAGATAAAAACTTGAATTATTTTTCAAATGTGATTATAAGAACACTTCTACAAAAAATTAAAGATGAAATATAAACTCACAAAAGCAGAATTTGAAACCCTCCCAGAAGACACTCAAAAAGAGTACAATCTTGAAGGCGAGGAAGCTTCCCTTGTAATTGAAGGCGGGCCAGACGTTTCTAAACTCGAAAAGAAAGCCTCTATTGCGGAAGAGCATAGGAAAAAAGCAGAAGC
>JALZUP010000094.1 GCA_023301505.1 Robiginitomaculum sp. | reverse complement strand
CCCAGCCGTAGCCTCAAGCAGCTGCTCCTTCTTTAAAGGGGACGGTTCGACCCCCCCCCCTCCCCCGGCCGCAGCCTCCAGCAACTGCTCCTTCTTCAAAGGGGACGCATACGTAGAGCACGCCTTTGAGCTCGGGTTTGGCCCAGGCTTCGGCGACTTGCCCCTTCATCTCTTTGAATTTGCGCCGTTTCGCACGTGCTTGCTCGCGCGCGAAATACAAAGGAGAGAGAGCTCGCGAAAAAAAGCGAAAATATTTGACAAGCAAGCACGGCCGAAGCCTCCGAGACGCAGGCGTAGGCACGTGTCCGACTTGCCCCTCCATCTACTTGATTTCGAGCCGTTTTGCACATGCCTGCTGGCCTAACCTGTTCTTTCTTTTCATGAACTCTCTCTCCTTTATTGTTTCGCGCGCGCGCAGGCACGTGTGGAGCGTCGCGAAATTAGAGCGATGAAAGGGCAAGTCGCCGAAGACTATGCCAAACCCGCACCCAAAGACTTCGTCGCTTCGCCTTTAAAGAAGGAGCAGCTGCTTGAGGCTACGGCTGGGGGGGGCGGGGGGGGGCGCGCGGAGGACGCGTGCAAGAGCCTCGCTGAAGTCGTGTGTGGCGGGATCATCGGAGCGGGTCTGGATAAGGAGTTGGATCTGCCGTCGCCCGCGAAGGATAGCGGTGTTCTCGAGAGTGTCGGGGGGAGGGTGGCGCGAGGAGGAGCAGGGAGAGGAGACAAGTATGAAGGTGGGGGTGAAACTGCGGCAACCTCAACGTTAAGCGGAAGTGTGGCAGGAAGAGCGCACGGCTTGGTGCCGGAGGAGACAGGGCGAAGAGGTGGGCGCGGAGCCGCGGCAACCTCAAACTTGAGCGAAAGAGGGGGACGAAGGGCGCACCCGGTGGTGGCGGAGGAGACAGGGCGAGGAGGTGGGGGTGCACCCGCGGAAAACTCAACCTTGAGCGAAAACGTGGTAGTTGGAGCGCACCCGTTGGTGGCGGAGGAGACAGGGCAAGGAGGTGGGGATGGAGGTGCGGGTGGAACTGCAAAAGCCTTAACCTTGAGCGGAAGGGTGGGAGGAAGAGCGCACCCGGTGGTGGCGGAGGAGACAGCGCGAGGAGGTGGGAGTGGAGGTAGGGATGGAGCCGCCGCCGCGGAAACCTTACCCTTGAACGGCGGAAAGGTAGGAGCTGGAGCGCACCCGAGCTGCCGTATCTCGTGCCCCCTTACGCTGGGGGACGAGCTGAAGGACAAGATGGCTGGCAGGGATGACAGAGAGGTTGCCGTGGAGGAGGTGGCCGGGAGAGGGGAGGGGGCGTGCGCAGAGGACGCGGGTAAGGGCCTCGCTCGAGTCGTGTGTGACGGGATCACCGGAGCGGATCCGGACAAGGAGCTGGACCTGTCGTCGCCCGCGAAGGAAGACCGCATCCCCGAGAGTGTCGGAGGGGGGGTGGCGCGGAGAGGGGCGAGGCGAGGAGACAGAGATGACGCTGGGGGTGGAACCGCGGCAACCTCAACCTCAGGCGAAAGGGTGGGAGTACGAGAGCACCCGGTGGTGCCGGAGGAGACACGGCGAAGAGGTGAAGGTGGTGGTAGCGGTGGAGCCGCCACCGCGACAACCTTACCCTTGATCAGCGGAGGGGTGGGAGGTGGAGCACACCCGAGCTGCCGTATCTCGTACCCGCTCACGCTGGCGGACGAGCTGAGGGCGAAGATTGCCGGCAGGGGCGACGGAGAGGTCGCGGTCGAGGGGATGGGGACTGTCTTCGCCGAGAATCTGCAGCGACCTGAAGGAGGGACGGAGGTGGAGGTGCAGGCGGTGGACGTTAAGAGGGTGGGGGTGGAGGAACTGGAAGGCAATGTTGTTGGCAGGGGTAAGGGGCAGGTCACAGCAGAGGGGGTGGGAGCTGTCATCGCCGATAAGCCGCAACAGCCAGAAGAAAGGAAGGCGGTGGAAGTGGGAGGATTGGTTGCCGCTATCCGGAAGATTCGGCCCGGCGATCTGAAGGCCCGCTTTGTGCGGAGCCTGGTGCAGGGGGAGAGGGAGAGGGGCGGGGCTTTCGATTTCACCCTCGCTGTGCGCAGGGCTAAGATTGCCGTCGCCCCCCCCGAGGAAGGGGTGGGTCAGCTTGAAGTCGAAGGGGTGCTCGGTAACGGAGCGTTCGGCGTTATCACGGCCGTTCGACACACGGTACTGCCCGGGGAATTCGCGCTCAAGACGCTTAAAGAGGTTAGTCTACGAAGTAGCTGCATTGACCCTTCTACGATAGTGCAAACATTAATATTAGGGTTGAGGGTTGCCTCAAGACAATGGAAGAGGTTGATCTACGGTAGATTTTTTTAATCTCTTTTAGTGCAAAAGTAAAAAAATAGCAGGGCATTTCACGGGTCATGACCCGGCCCGCAGATTGGGTCAGGAGGTTAGCAAAAAATTGCGGGTCGAGTGCGGTCAGGTCAAAAGGTGTTGGAAGTCTCACGGATTGGGTCAGATCGGGGCCTGGAGCTTTCAAAAGTCACGGGTCGGGTCGGGTCAGCCTGGCCCGACCCGACCCGACCCGCGAGTATCGAACCGACCCGCGAAAATCCCTGAAAATAAAAAATAGGGCTATGAGTTGCTCTAAAGGCGCCGACAGAGGTTAGTCTGCTGACTGTACGAGCTGGGCCAGCCTAGAGA
>JALZUP010000093.1 GCA_023301505.1 Robiginitomaculum sp. | reverse complement strand
GGCTATGACGCGATTGTGGCGCCTGATACGACCACTCATAAAAACTATATGCCGCGCGTCGCCGCTATGCTCGATGTGATGCAAATCAGCTCTATTACAGGTGTAGAGAGCGCAGACACATTTGTGCGCCCTATCTATGCAGGTAATGCGATGGCCACGGTTAAATCCTCTGACGCCAAGAAAGTCATTACTGTGCGCACCACCGCTTTTGACGCGGCGGGCGAAGGCGGCAGCGCGAGCGTAGACACGCTGGCCGATCCCTCTGGTGGCTTTAAAGCCGAATTTATCAGCGAAGAGCTATCTAAATCAGATCGCCCTGAATTGACCGCGGCTCAAATCGTTGTCTCTGGTGGACGCGGCGTTGGCTCTGCAGAAAATTTTGCAATTATTGAAAAACTAGCCGACAAGCTTGGCGCCGCCGTTGGCGCCTCTCGCGCGGCTGTGGATGCAGGCTATGTGCCCAATGATTACCAAGTCGGACAAACAGGCAAAGCCGTCGCCCCGCAGCTTTACATCGCGATTGGCATTTCTGGCGCAATCCAGCATTTGGCAGGCATGAAAGACAGCAAAATCATCGTCGCTATTAATAAAGACGAAGACGCGCCTATTTTCCAAGTTGCTGATTATGGCCTCGTTGCCGATTTATTTGACGCCGTGCCTGCCTTAGAAGGCGCGCTATAAATAAGGGCAAATATTAAACTCTAAGGCCCCGCACGCATTCGCGCTGCGGGGTTTTTTATGCGCAAGATTATTATTAGAGTTTTTCTAAGGTCGTTGTATTTTTCAATTTCTTTAATTTTGGAGCAATGAAAAACATACCGATAACAATATAGAAAAAGCAAATACACAATACGAACACTCTACTTTTGCGCCCTATTTCTGGACTCTCCTGAGTGTCTATAATTATGCGCGAAACCAATATTATCGAGGTAATTAACGCTACAAACATTGTAAGATATAAAACCGTTATTATTCCTTCCAGAGCGGCGCTGCTGGGAAATAAATTGGGTGATGCGCGATCAGAAGGAAATATCTCGTTAGCCAATAACCCAAAAGTACCAAACGCTGCCAAAATGGCAATAATTGATGACGCGGTTACGAATAAGGAAGGCGGCTTGTTTAATGCAGCTGAGGCAAGCTTGTTAGATGCCAAAATCCAAATAACATATGGCAAAATTAATAGGGTGTTCCCTATAGTAAAAGGTAACATTGACGAATTTGTGGGCTCAACAACAGCCCAAAGCTATGGCAAATATAATAATAATCCATGACAAAATTATAAGGCGCAACATTTGTAAATGCTTAGGTTTTTGCGGCACAAAGTCAACTCCCCCTTTTACGCCTGCTTTCGGGGAATTATAGAAGGCTGTGAGGGGCCCGCTTTGAGCCAATTTCGGGTGATTGATTTTCCAAAGCCAAAAATCTGCGCGCCATTCTCACATCCCCTCTTCCCTTTTCCTGCCGCCGCGCTATAGACGCCTTCATGGCCCAGCCCCCGCTCCTCTCGCTTCGCGATATATATTTAACCTTTGGCAGCACGCCTTTGCTGACGGGGGCGAGTCTGTCTATTTCGGCGGGCGAGCGGCTATGTTTAGTCGGGCGGAATGGTTCGGGTAAATCCACCCTTTTAAAAATCGCAGCGGGGCTTTTAGAGCAAGATGATGGCGAGCGGTTTTTTCAGCCCGGCACAACTGTGCGCTATCTGCCCCAAGAGCCAGACCTGTCTGATTATGCCACCATACGCGATTATGTTGAGGCAGGGCTTGAGGGCGCCGATGATAGTTACCGCGTGCCTTATTTACTCGATGCGCTGGGCCTGACGGGGGATGAAGACACGGCCATTTTATCGGGCGGGGAGGCGCGCCGCGCCGCGCTGGCGCGCACATTAGCTCCAGAGCCAGATATTTTAATGCTTGATGAGCCAACCAACCATCTGGACTTGCCCGCAATTGAATGGCTGGAAGGGGAGATAAAACAGCTGCGCAGCGCCGTTGTGCTTATCTCTCATGATAGGCGCTTTTTAGAAAATCTCACGCGCCGCACAATCTGGATGGATCGCGGCATAGCGCGCGAGCTGGATAAAGGCTTTGCCCATTTTGAAGATTGGCGCGATGAATTTTTAGAGCAAGAAGAGCTAGAGCAGCACAAGCTGGGCCGCCAAATTGCGCGCGAGCAGCACTGGATCGTGCATGGCGTATCGGGGCGGCGCAAACGTAATGTACGCCGCGTCAAAGAGCTCGCGGGACTGCGCGCGCAAAAGAAAGATTTTCGCGCTGTGCAAGGCGGGGTCAATATAACGGTGGCCGAAGGCAAATCATCGGGCAAATCCGTTATGCGCATGGAAAATGTGTCAAAAAGTTTTGACCGCCCTATCGTGTCTGATTTGACCTTAAAGATAAATCGCGGCGACCGCCTTGGGATTATTGGCCCGAATGGCGGAGGCAAAACCACTTTGCTTAAATTAATTATGGGCGAGCTTGAGCCTGATAGTGGCTGGATTAAGCTCGGCGTTAATTTAGAGCCGCTTATCTTGGACCAAAAACGCGAGAGCCTTGACCCTGATTGGACCTTGGCCGAGGCGCTAACCGATGGCAGCGGCGATAAGGTCGAAGTGGACGGACAGAGCAAACATGTCATAGGCTATATGAAAGATTTTCTCTTTCTGCCCGAACAAGCGCGCACGCCGCTTCATGCCCTATCGGGGGGAGAGCGCGGCCGCTTGCAGCTTGCCCGCGGGCTGCGCAAACCCTCTAACCTATTAGTGCTTGATGAACCCACCAATGATTTAGACCTTGAAACGCTAGACCTGCTACAAGAAATGATTGCCGATTATAAAGGCACGGTTTTAGTCGTCTCCCATGACCGCGATTTTCTTGACCGCGTGACCACATCCGTATTGGCGCTAGAGCCAGATAGCCAAGGCAATTGGGTGGAATATCCCGGCGGCTATACAGATATGGTCAATCAGCGCGGTACAGGCGTACAAGCGCGCAAAACTGCCAGCGCCCAGAAAAAAAGCGATAAAAGCCAAAAAAGTCAGAAGCGCGATAAAGCTCAGGGCTCCAAAAGCAAAATGACTTATAAAGACAAGCACGCCCTTGAGACCTTGCCTGACATCATGGCAAAATTACAAGCTGATATTACGGCGATAGAAACCCAGCTAAGCGCGCCCGACTTTTTCACCCGTGACCCTGATGGCTTTAACGCTGCTGTTGAGAAAATGGGCAAAGCGCAAGAGATACTCGCAGGCCATGAAGAGCGCTGGATGGAGTTAGAAATTTTGCGCGAAGAGATGGGAAGTTAGGCGCGGCTTACTTTATCCGCCTCTTTACCTACCTGTTTACCCGCTCCTTTACCCACCTCTTGGCCCGCTCCTTTACTCGCCCTTAACCATAATCACAGTTTTACGTAAAAACGGCATGGTTTTTGCCGCCATTTACATGCGCGCCAACCAAGCCTTAAAACTTTTCACCTATAGCCATTCCTCAAGGAGCTGCAAAAGCAGCCATATTATTAGGTTTAAAAACGAAAATTTGAGGTTTTCAATGGCGTTGGGTGCAAAGTTAAAACTAAAACAAAGTCAGTCTTTGGTCATGACGCCGCAATTGCAGCAGGCGATCAAACTTTTACAACTGTCTAATATTGAACTGGCCGCCTTTGTGGAAGAGCAGCTAGAGAGCAATCCCTTGCTAGAACGCGGCACGGGTGATGAAAATCGCCGCGGCGAAGACGCGCCCATCGCTGAAGAGGCGAGCCCGTCGTTAGATGAGCTACGCCTAGACGCGCCCGCTCAAGCCGCCAGCGAAGCCATGGACACACCGCTTAGCCGCGAATTTGAAGATGCCTCACCGGGTGATCTCGTTCAGCAAATGCCCGAAGCCAACATGGCGCAAAGCACAGGCGGAGAAATTGATTGGTCTAAAGCGGGGAGCGGCGGGTCTTTTTCATCTAGCGGCGGGGAATATGACGCGGCCGCTAATACGGCCATAGCCCGCACACTAGATGTGCATTTAACCGAACAGCTCGCCATGGCCGTTAGCAAGCCGACAGACCGCTTAATTGGCGCTCACCTCATCGACCATGTTGATGAAAATGGCTATATGCGCGCTGACATAAATGATATTGCGCAGCGCCTTGGCGTAGACATAGAGCGCGTCGAAAATATGCTAACAACCATGCAGGGCTTTGAGCCAGCAGGTATCATGGCGCGCAATCTCAAAGAATGTCTGGCCTTACAGCTAAGTGAACGCGGGGAGCTAAGCGACTCCATGCAGGCTCTTTTAGATAATCTTGAGCTCTTAGCCAAACATGATTTGGGCAAGCTGGCTAAATTATGCTCAACCGATAAGGCGGGATTAAAAGATATGGCTGCGCGTCTGCGGCGCCTCTCGCCCAAGCCAGGGCTTGCCTTTGGGGCAAGCATGGCCGCCGCGATCGAGCCAGATGTCTTTATCCGTGAGCAGCCCAATGGAGGCTGGGCCGTAGAGCTAAATAGCGAGACCCTGCCGCGCGTTTTAATCAATTCGCGTTATTATGCCGAAGTGTGCAGCCTGAGCGATGATGAGGGCGTGAAAACCTTCATGAGTGAGTGCCAAAGCAATGCGAGCTGGTTGGTGAAATCTCTTGATCAACGCGCGCGCACAATTTTGAAAGTCGCCTCAGAAATTGTGAAGCAACAAGATGGGTTCTTTGCTTATGGCATTGATCACCTCCGCCCGCTTAATCTTAAAGCTGTTGCCGACGCAATTGAAATGCATGAGAGCACGGTCTCGCGCGTGACCTCTAATAAATATATGGCCACGCCGCGCGGAAATTTTGAACTGAAATATTTTTTCACCGCCTCTATCCCCTCCGTGGACGGGGGAGAGGCGCTAAGCGCTGAAGCTGTTCGGCATAAAATTCGCGGCCTCATCAGTGAAGAGACCGTCAAAAATGTGCTCTCAGATGATAAAATTGTCGCTCTTTTGCGCGCGGAAGGCATTGATATAGCTCGCCGCACCGTCGCAAAATACCGCGAAAGCATGGGCATTCAATCCAGCGTAGAACGGCGCAGACAGCTCAAACATGCTAGTTAATAATGGAAAGTGAAAACGCTCTATTAAGCCGCATTAAGCTGCGGCGATAAAGGCTGCTTAAGCCCCAGCATGATAAAGGCTGCTTAAGCAGCAGCGATAAAGGCCGCCAAATCATCGGTGACTTTTTTCACCAAGGCGGAATCATCACATTCGGCCATAACGCGGATAAGCGGCTCTGTGCCTGATGCGCGCACTAAGATGCGTCCCCTATCGCCCATCATGGCATCAGCCTCGGCAATAGCCTGCTTCACGCTATCTTTGGTGAGCGGCGAGACCCCGTCATAGCGCACATTATTGAGAATTTGCGGCACGGCCTCAAACAAGCTGAGCACCTCACTGGCAGGTTTATTCTGGCGGACAATCTCGGCCAAGACTTGCAGAGCCGCAATTGTGCCATCCCCTGTGGTGGTAAAATCGGTCATCAATAAGTGACCTGATTGCTCCCCGCCCAGATTATAGCCATCTTTACGCATACGCGCGGCCACATGACGGTCTCCGACTTTGGTACGAATAAGATCAAGCTTCCTATCGTTTAAATAGCGCTCAAGCCCTAAATTGGACATAACGGTGGCAACAATGCCCCCGCCCGCAAGCTGCTCTGTCTGCTGCCAGCCTGACGCCATAAGGGCCAAGAGCTGATCCCCATCAATGATACGTCCCTTTTCATCACACATGATGAGGCGGTCTGCATCTCCGTCAAGAGCCACCCCGACATCCGCCTTATTCTCTATCACGGCTTTTGACAGGGCGGCCGTATCCGTAGAGCCGCACCCTAAATTAATATTTCGCCCGTTCGGCGACACGCCAATAGAAATCACTTCTTTTGCGCCTAATTCCCAAAGGGCCGCAGGAGCTGTGCGGTAAGCAGCGCCATTTGCGCAATCTACAACAATGCGCAGCTCATCAAGGCGCATACGGCGCGGAAATGTTGCCTTAACAATCTCCACATAGCGCGCCTGTGCATTATCATAGCGCTTTGCCTTGCCAAGCTCTGATTCAGTGGCCAAATTCTCGCCAATGCCCTCGGCCATCAGCGCTTCAATTTGCGCTTCGGCGTCGTCGGATAATTTACGCCCATCTGGGCCAAATAATTTTATGCCATTATCATAATAAGGATTATGGGAGGCTGTAATCATCACGCCCAAATCAGCGCGCAAAGAGCGCACCATAGCGGCCACGCCCGGCGTTGGAAGCGGGCCGAATAGGCGCACATCCATACCCACAGACGTAAAGCCGGCAACAAGAGCAGGCTCGATCATATAGCCAGATAGCCGCGTATCTTTGCCGATCACAACACTGGTGCGACGATTCTCAGAGCTTTGGAAATATTTGCCCGCCGCCATACCTAAATTCATGACACTGCGCGGGCTTATTTTACCAATATTTGCCTTGCCCCGCACGCCATCAGTGCCAAAATATTTATCAGCCATGGCTACTCCTACTATTCTTACTATTCTTACTATTCTTGCTATTTTTCATGTAACATAACGCGATAAGATGTGTCTGTGCATCTTTACTTAGATTATATAATGTTTTGTTATTATGTGACCTTCTACATAAGTAATATAGAAAATTCAGACAAAAAAGCAGTAAAATGGCGCGGCACATGCATGACATATCAGCTTACGCTACAGCAAAAACTGCGATCATAGTTTAAAGGGCTTAAAGAGATGTGCGGAATTATTGGAATTGTTGGAAAAGACGCCGTCACGCCGCGCCTTGTTGAGGGTCTAAAACGGCTAGAGTATCGCGGTTATGATAGTTCAGGCATTGCTGTTTTAGATGGCGGCACGCTTAAGCGCAGCCGCGCTAAGGGCAAAATTAAGGCTTTGGAAGAGCGCTTAGGCCATGAGCCCATTGATGGCCATATCGGGATTGCTCATACGCGCTGGGCCACCCATGGCGCGCCCACTATTGAAAATGCTCACCCCCATTTTGCGGGTAATGTTGGCGTGGTTCATAATGGCATTATCGAAAATTATAATGCTTTGCGCGCGCAATTTGATGGCAAGCGCAGCTTTAGCTCGCAAACAGATACAGAAGTCATCGCCCATTTAGTCGATGATTTTATGCTGCAAGGCCTAGACGCCGAAGCGGCCTTTAAAGCCACATTAAAAAAACTGCACGGCGCTTTTGCTCTGGGCGTGATTATTGACGGGCTAGACGGCGTTATATTTGCCGCGCGCCGCGGCAGTCCTTTGGCTATTGGTTTGGGCGAGGGCGAGAATTATATCGGCTCTGACGCGATTGCGCTTTCCTCTCTCTCACGCGACATTATCTATCTTGAAGAAGGGGACTGGGCGATTGTCACTCAAACAGAAGTCAAAGTCTTTGATGAAAATGACGCCCCCGTCACGCGCGAAATTGTCCACACATCAGGCAGCCCCGCAGCGGCGGAAAAAGGCAATTATCGCCATTATATGCTCAAAGAAATTCATGAGCAGCCAGAAACCATTGGGCATACATTTACAAATTATCTGAACACATTTGACGGCACGGTCACAGAAATTGACGGCTTAAATTTTAACGAGATTTCACGCATCACAATCATTGCCTGCGGCACGGCCAGCTATGCGGCCCATATTGGCAAATATTGGATTGAGCAAATTGCGCAGATCCCTTGCGAGATAGATATTGCCTCTGAGTTTCGCTACCGCAAACCCGTGCTGGGGGCGGGCACATTAGCCATGGTGGTCTCCCAATCAGGCGAGACAGCAGATACGTTGGCGGCTTTGCGTTATTGCAAATCTAAAGGCCTTAAAACCGCCGCCCTTGTCAATGTCATGACCTCGACTATGGCGCGCGAGGCCGATATCGCTATGCCAATCCATGCAGGCCCAGAAATCGGCGTCGCCTCCACCAAGGCGTTCACCGCGCAGCTGACCGCCCTGCTTGCCCTGTCTATTCGCGCCGCCACAGAGCTTGGCCATATTGATAAGGCGCGCGAGGCACAGATGTGCGAGATGATTACTTTAATCCCGCGCCTTGCCGCAAATGCGCTCGGCCTTGATAAGAAAATACACGCCCTATCTGCAGAACTATCCAAAGCCTCATCCGCCTTTTATCTGGGACGCGGGCCCTTTTATCCGCTCGCCCTTGAAGGCGCGCTTAAGCTCAAGGAAATTTCCTATATCCATGCCGAAGGCTATGCAGCAGGCGAGCTTAAACATGGCCCAATTGCGCTGATTGAGGAAAACACACCCGTCATCGTCATTGCGCCCACAGATGAGCTATTTGAAAAAACCATTTCCAATATGCAAGAAGTGGCCTCACGCGGGGCGCGCGTGACCCTCATCACCGATAGTAAAGGCGCTGCCTTTGCCAATGAGATGGCGCATAATTTGTTGGTCATGCCCGATTGCGATCCGATCATCGCGCCAATCATTTACAGCGTTGCTGTGCAGCTTTTGGCCTATCACACGGCTGTTGCTTTGGGCACGGATGTGGATCAACCGCGTAATCTGGCCAAATCCGTCACGGTTGAGTAAGGTTTAGCCGTTATATAGGAGCGCGAAACAACTCAACTGGGATGGATGAATAATGACGCAACCTGTAAAAAAACTTCGCAAAGCCGTTTTACCTGTTGCTGGATTTGGGACGCGCGTTTTACCCGCGACTAAAACTATTCCCAAAGAAATGCTGCCCGTGGTTGACCGCCCTGCTCTGCAATATGTTGTGGATGAAGCGCTCGCCGCTGGCATTGAACATATCATATTCGTCACAGGCCGAAATAAAGGCGCGATTGAGGATTATTTTGACAGCGCCTATGAGCTTGAGCATTCGCTCTCGCAAAAGTCTGGCAAAGCAGATATTCTAAAAGAGCTTAAAACCACAAATCCCAAACCCGGTTCTATGAGCTTTGTGCGCCAGCAAGCCCCGCTCGGGCTAGGCCATGCCATTTGGTGCGCGCGCGACATCGTTGGCGATGAGCCTTTTGCCATTCTGCTGCCCGATGTTTTAGTCAAATCAAAGACAAGCTGCCTTGCGCAAATGGCCAAAGCATATGAGCAGGTCGGCGGCAATATTATCGCTGTTGACCCTGTGCCGATGGAGCGCGTCTCAAGCTATGGCGTCATCGCGCCTAAAAATTCTGGCCAGATAGATGGCCCGCTTATTGAAATGTCGGCAATGGTCGAAAAACCGCCCGTCAATGAAGCCCCGTCAAATTTAAAAATCACAGGCCGCTATATCCTCCAGCCTGAGATCATGGAAACCCTGCGCACACAAGAAGCGGGCGCAGGCGGCGAAATACAGCTTACCGATGCCATGGCCCGTATGATGGATAGCCAAGCCTTCCATGCCTTTAAATATGACGGCCAAGATTATGATTGCGGCTCCAAGCTTGGCTATTTTGAAGCGGTGGCCGCCTATGCCGCAGCTCACCCAGAGATCGGCGCGGGCGCGAAGCAAATCATGGCTAAATTTAGCACCTAGCTCATTTACCGCGCAGCCCATTTATATCGGGCAACCCTCATAAATATGCGGCCCTCATAAGCATATGAGAACCGCAAAAGATTTAAACTATGCTTTAAAATCCTATCTTAGGATAGGCCCACCATAAATCCGCGGACCATGTAAAATAGCGCGGCAGAAAAGATGGCCGATAAAGGCACTGTCACAAGCCAAGCCACAACAATTTTAATCAAAAGAGAGCGCTGAACGAGTTTTTCTCTATAGGCGCGCTTTAGTTTTTTACGGCGGCCATGCCCTTTATCAGCGGCTTTTAACTCATCCAAAATACGCTGCTTCTCACTAATAGAGGCTTCATCAAAAGCGCGCACATAGGCCGCGGCGCTTTCTTCTGTCTGGCTTTTTTTCTCAGACATATATTCGCGCACTAGCTCTAATTTTTGATTATAGCGATAAGTCAAAAGCTCTCGCAAGAAACCCACCCCAAAAATAGCGCCAACAGCAATATGTGTTGAGCTAACAGGAAGCCCAAAATGGGTAGCAACAATCACAGTAATCGCAGCCGCCAATGACACACAAAAGGCGCGGGTCATATCAAGTTCGGTAATTTCAGTGCCAACAGTGCGCACGAGTTTGGGGCCATAAATAGCCAAGCCAACCGCAATACCCGCAGCGCCCACTCCCATAACCCAAAAAGGAATAGCCGCAGAGCTTGAAATGGCAGAGGAGCGCAGCGCGTCATTAATCGCCGCTAATGGACCAATCGCATTTGCAACATCATTCGCGCCATGCGCAAAGCTTAAAAAACACGCCCCGACTAGCAAAGGAATAGCGAATAATCCGTCAATGCTCTCGCTCTTATTTTCCAAAGCCCCTGATGCCTTTACAATGAGCGGGCGCGCAATGAAAAATGTCACCACAGCCGCAGCAAAGCCCAAGGCCAGCGCAATAGGCATATCCACGGCGATAATTTTCTTGATACCTTTGAGGATAATATAAGTGGTAAAAGCCCAGGCCATTACGCCCAGCAAAAGAGGGACGCGGTTGCGCGCCGCCGCAAGCATGTCATCTTTATCAATGATTGTGCGCTTAATACCGTAAAGAAAACTCGCCGCAATCAGTCCGCCCATAGCCGGCGAAATAATCCAGCTCGCTACAATTTGTTGAACCTTGCTCCAATCAGCAATACCCCAGCCGCCAGCCGCAATACCTGCGCCCAAAACCCCGCCAACAATAGAATGTGTGGTTGAAACAGGCGCGCCAATTGCCGTCGCAATATTGAGCCAAACCGCCGCCGCCATAAGCGCGGCAAGCATGGCCCAGACGAATGTTTCGCTATCTGGAATTTGGGACGGGTCAATAATGCCGTTTTTAATGGTGCTAACAACATCGCCGCCTGCGATCATCGCGCCGGCCCCCTCAAAGATAAAGGCCAAAACAATGGCCCCCGTCAATGATAAGGCGCCAGAACCCACAGCGGGGCCAATATTATTGGCAACGTCATTCGCGCCAATATTAAGCGCCATATAACCGCCGACAATAGCGGCGAGCAATAAAAATACCCGCCCTGATGGGTCAGATATTTCGCCAATAACCGTTCCATTTACAAAGAAATAAACGGCGGCAAGAAAGGCGATTGCAAGGAAAAGCCGGACAAGCTCCTCCATACGAAGCAGAGATGGTGATAATGTTGGTTCAGTTTTTGGCGTTAACATAATGGTCCCATTTCCAAATTTGAAATCTCGTCTACTTTATAGGGCAACAAAAAAAAGCTCTAGAAAAAGATAGACTTATACATAAAAATTATGCGTTCAGAGTGCCCAACTAGCCTATATTTATGCTCATCAACACGCTTTGTGCCCCCAAGATAAGATTGACATGAATTCTAGGTCAATTTTGCTCATCAAGCGCATAGCCTGCGCCCCGAATCGTTCGAATCAGATCAGCCTTGCCGCCCTTATTAATCGCTTTGCGCAAACGCCCCATATGAACATCAACCGTGCGCTCATCAACAAAAACATCTGTCCCCCAAACACGGTCCAAAAGCTGGGCGCGCGAGAAGACCCGTTTTGGGCGCTCTAGCAATGTCTTTAAAAGTTTAAATTCTGTCGGGCCTAATTTGACCACATCCTGCCCGCGCATCACGCGGTGCGTTTCGGAATTTAGCACAATATCTGCAAATCTTAGCTCATCCATGCCAAGCCCCTGCTTACGCAAATTGGCCCGAATGCGCGCAATCAGCTCATTAAGCGAGTAAGGCTTTACGACATAATCATCGGCCCCCACATTAAGCCCGCGTATTTTATCTTCTTCCGCCCCGCGCGCCGTTAGCATAATAACAGGAATTTCTTTGGTGCTTGGGCGCGCCTTTAGCTGGCGGCACACCTCAATCCCAGACATGTCGGGTAACATCCAGTCGAGCAAGACAAGGGCGGGCATAAATTCTTGCGCCAAAAGCAAACCTTCCTCAGCGCTCGGGGCGATTTTGGGAAGAAAGCCCGCCGCCTCAAGATTATATTGCAGGATTTGCGCCTGCGCAGATTCGTCTTCGATAATGAGTATCCGAGGTCCCATAGCCTATTTTATCTTTCCACCTTGCCTGACATGTCTGTCTTGCTGCTTAGCGCAGGCCTTATACACTCTTTACGCATCAGCCGCCAGCTCCCTGCTCGCACGCGCTCTTCATGAATTAAGCGCGGATATAAGAGTCCCTCGCGATGTTTTTTTGACACTTATATGACAGTTTCATGACACGCTATCTTATATGATAGTGTGATGACACGCTATAATGACAAGCTAAGGCAGCAATAGAAGGGGCATATAGGGACGCCTTTAAAGCCTGCCAATTTAAGCCTGCCAATAAAAAAGCCCCGCATGAAACATGCGAGGCGCTTTATTAGGCCCAATATTATGATTATGGCCGTATGGACAAATTGAAGGGGGCTAAAACCCTAAGCGCGTTTGAGCGCTTTTTCAGCTTTTGCCGCCATTTGGCGCGCGCGCACACGCTCAAAACTATCTAGCGAATCAAGCGCAATACGCAATTCACCCGCTAGCTCTGCGGTTTGAGCATTAATATCGTCTAGTGTTTGGCGAATATTTTGCTTACGCGCGATCACAGACTGCGCATAAGAGCCATAAGCCACATAGCCTTCGCGCTCGGCGCTAGCGTCGACTTCTTCTTCTGGTACGCTATCTTCCAAACGCCCTATCTGGCGCCCCAAATCATCGCGCGTTAGTTCTAAAACCTCGATGCGTTTCTGAAGATCAGCAATTGCAAAACGTGTATTACGCACACTCTTATCCATTGATGCAGACATAATTTAACCTGTTACCCTACCAAACCTAAAAATGCCTACACTCTAATGGTGCTTTGGCACGTGACGATTTTCGCCTTTCAACTTGATTACAGTAACAAGATTACACTCTGGTAAATTTTATCCACAAATATGAAAAATACTGCTATTTTCCAATATTGGGGCAATTTTAGGGGAAAAGTTAATTTTATCGTTAACATTTACTTTACGGGATTCACGTATGCGTTAGTTTCCGTTAACTATATCCCATAGTAAAAGGGATAGTGATTCGCCTGGGAGGGCAGATATGCGCGTACTTCTTATCGAAGATGACATGGCCACAGCTCAAAGTATTGAGCTTATGCTGAAATCTGAAAGCTTTAACGTCTATACGACAGACCTCGGAGAAGAGGGGGTCGATTTAGGCAAACTCTATGATTATGATATCATACTTCTCGACCTTAACCTGCCAGACATGCCAGGGTTTGATGTTTTGAAGACATTACGAATGTCTAAGGTCAATACACCGATTTTCATTCTCTCTGGCACATCTGACATTGACACGAAGGTTCGTGGCCTTGGCACAGGCGCCGATGACTATATGACCAAGCCGTTCCACAAGGATGAGCTGATTGCCCGCATCCACGCTGTTGTGCGCCGCTCTAAGGGGCATAGCCAGTCAATTATCACAACAGGCGACATTCAGGTTAATCTGGATGCTAAAACTGTTGAAGTGGCCGAGCACCGCGTTCACCTGACAGGTAAAGAATATCAAATGCTAGAGCTTTTATCTTTGCGCAAAGGCACCACTTTGACCAAAGAAATGTTTCTCAACCACCTTTATGGCGGCATGGACGAGCCTGAGCTAAAAATTATTGACGTGTTCATTTGTAAGCTGCGTAAAAAATTGGCAGCGGCCACAGGCGGCGAGCATTATATCGAAACTGTATGGGGACGCGGCTATGTCTTGCGTGAACCTTCACGTGACCGCCTAAGCGCTTAAACATTTAAGGCTCGCCTTACACTCATTTCGCAAACGCCTCCCAGTTTGCAAAGCGATAAAAACCCTGCCAGCTTGGCGGGGTTTTTTTTATGGGTCTTTATTATAGGGCTTTATTATAATGAACAGCGCAGCTCTATAGCTAGCTTCACAGATCAGGGGCAGAAATCAAAGGTTAGCTTAAAAAGGCTGAGTTTAGGATATTTAGGATTTAAAGGCAGCGGCGGCGCGCTTTTTTGCCTTTTCAAAGGTTGTGCGCACTTCCGCAGGTTCTGGCTCAGGCTCGGCGGGGGCGAGTGGTTCAAGCTTTCGGTATAAGCCGCCCGCAAGGCCGTCATCATCGCTGCAAGGTTCAAAGCCAAAATTTAGCCCGCTTAAATCTTCCGCTGATCCTAACAGGAAATATCCATGTGGCACGACCGCTGGAGCGAGGCTTCGTAAAATACGCATTTGCGCAGGCGGTGAATATCGTTTGAGCGCCCCGCGAAACATAATAATTTGATATTGCCCCAAAGGCTCAGCATTGCTGAGCAAATGAAATTCTTCAAACTTTATATGAGCCGCAAGCGATTTTGCCACGCACCAATCTTCATCTTTGCGCTCAAAATATTTCACGAGATCACGCGCAGGCAATCCGCGCTGCACTTCAAAATGAGTATATCGCCCTTCTTGAGCCCGGCTTAATGCATGGCTTGGATAATCCACGCCCGTAATTTCAAATGTCAATTTTGGGAAATTTTTTGTCAATTTATCTAAAATAATTGCCAAAGAGACCGCGTCCTGCCCTGTTCCGCAGCCAAAGCTTAAAACCTTTATCGGGCGGTCTTTATAAACGGCCATAAGGCGCGGCAAGGCAATATCTTCTAATGCGGCAAATCCAGCCTTATCATAGAAAAAGCGCATATCGCGCTCAATCAATGCCGAGACGACATTGACGGCAAGACGTGTTTGGCCCCGGCTAAATAGCTCATCTATCATATCGGGCATAGTCTCAAACCCTTCGCGGCGCGCTAATGCCGCCAGCCGAGTTTCAACTAAGAACTTATGATTTTCGCCTAGCTTCACCCCCGCCAGCTCTAAGGTGAGCTGTTTTAAGGCGTCATAATAGCTAAGCTGTAATGAAAGGGCGGCGCTCACAAAATTCCTGCTTCGATAAATTTAGACTCAATAATATCACTATCAAAAGGCTTCATAATATATTCGTCAGCCCCAGCCTCCAGAGCCTGCGTGATTTTCTCAACGCTGCGCTCTGCGCTGCAAAAGACCACGACGGGGCGTTCACCGCCTGGCACATCTCTGAGAGTCTTTAAAAAGTTTATGCCGTCCATTACGGGCATATTCCAGTCGAGCAAAATAGCATCTGGCATATCATTTTCGCACGCGGTCAAAGCCTCAGAGCCATTTGCCGCCTCTCGCGCGTTAAACTTCAAGTCTTTTAATATTCGGCCTGCGACGCGGCGAATCATCTTGCTGTCATCAACAATCAAACATGTCTTCATATGCGCTGCTCCAGACTATCTTGCTTGGCTTGAATATGTTGCCCCTTTATACGGTCTGCGCTTTCTGGAATGGCTTCAATCTGCTCAAGCAGATCGCAGTCAAAATGGCTTAGCAAATCAGGGGCAGTTTCTTTAGCATCCAAGACATCAGGCATATCTGAAGCACCCGACAACAAACTCACCGTGATGTGGTTGGCGACATCTTGGCTCTCTAGCTGGGCCATATCTGCATGATGAGATAATATTTGGGACGGCAATGGAGTGCCATTGGCTGTAATATCAAGGCTTGTGCCTGATGGGCCCGCGGTAATACTGATCTGAGCCATAGGATCGTTAGGCGATGACACAAAGCTGTGCTCGATAAGCGCCGCGCAAATTAGGTCAAGCCTATGGGTAATACGCTCAGCCATTTTAGCAGATACAACATGCTCGCCTACATCATAAGATAAGCTAATACGCCTGCCCGAATGATAAGCCATGCCCAAAGCCTTATCGGTAATGGTGGTCATCAAGGCTTCAAGCCCGATATGAACGCAGGGCGCTATATCCGTAGATGAAGCAGCGGGCGCTTGCAAACCACGCAAATCTAGGCTCGGCGTTACATCAGGCTGGACGCCCATTTGCGGAACCGTAATTTGCGGGGCAGCGATTTTAACTAACCGTATTAACGCGCCTTGATCATGCACGGGGGCAATATGTATGAGATTTGAGAGCTGCTGGGCGGCGGCGCTTTGGCCTTGCAATATATTGGCAGCTTTCGGCGCAGCGCTAGACATAGGCGCAGCAATCATCTTTGCAGAGCTATCTTTGCCTTGCGGCGGGCTCACATCTACGCTGGAAAAGTCAGGCGCATTTGCAAATTCAGGATCAATTTCTCTTAGCCCCGCCCCGTAAAGCCCGATGAGTCGGTCTAGCGTTCGCAGACCCAAAAGCAAATCGGTTTTAATCTTAAGGCTCTCTATATCCGAATTTGAAGAATCAGGCCCTATCGCAAAATGCTTATTGATCAGCATTTCGCAGCGGCGCGCCGCCACAGCAATCGCTCTCGCTTTCACATTTTGGGCAGCGCTTTTAATCTGGCGCGCTAATAAAGCTTGCGGCTCATGGCCGGCGCGGTCTCTAAGCACATCTTCAATAGCCACAGCGTCGCCGTCCACAAGACGCAATTGCGCCATATGGGCTTCAGCAAGATTTATAAAATCGCGCTCGGCCTGTAGCATCCAAAACCTTCAGTCTCATACAGGCCCATAGCCTGAATTATTCATTGAGAAGAAACTGTGGATTAAATTGGTTAATTGGGTGATAAAACTTGAAGAAAAACGCATCATAAATGGCGCTATATGCCTTTCAAGCGGTTTAATTTGGCCCTTTATAACCCTGTATAAAATTGGCCATATATCACGCCTAAAACGGCTTAGGCAGTTTAGCAGGTGATTTTAGTCAGCCTGT
This sequence comes from Robiginitomaculum sp., assembly GCA_023301505.1. GTDB lineage: Bacteria > Pseudomonadota > Alphaproteobacteria > Caulobacterales > Maricaulaceae > Robiginitomaculum. Next base: position 59,619 of record JALZUP010000093.1, on the reverse strand, counting down.
TCGGGTTGGGCGGGTTGTGCAGACTGCGCAATTTGTTCAGGTATAAGCGCGACAAATTCAATGCGCTCCCCATCGGCGCGCGCTTCAACTCGGCCCTTCGCCTCGCGCGCAATCATACCTGCATAAAAGGGCTGCACCGTGCGCCCATCCCAGCCATCATCAGGGGCCTTGCCAGATAAAGCTTTAGAGACGGCCTCTGCCAAACGCGCCTTAGGCCCGCTGGCAACAAGGCTCAGCCGAGTCATGCCGCCCTGCGCGCTACCCGTAATAACCACATCACCGCCGCGCGGCACCGCCTGCACAGCCAGCATAACCAGATTTAGCAAAAGGCGGGAAGAGGGCTTATCAAGACCCTCTATGCCTAATTGCCAAGACAAGCTGGCTTTGGCATCGCCATAAACGCCCATTGTCAATTTTTTAAGTTCTTGAACGCCAATAATGCCCGGAGCAGAGCCGCCCGCGCCAAATGCCAGACGCAAAAATTGAAGTTTCGCATTGGCTTGCAGTGAGCTGACCCGAATCAAATCCATCGCATCTTCGCGCATATCAATATTGTCATCATCGTCAAACACTTCAAGCGCCGCGCTGAGCGCTCCGATGGGGCTGATCAAATCATGACATATGCGCGCGCTGAGCAAAGCCGCTAGCGTTGCTGGTGTCAGTTTTTTTGGATCGTTCATTCATTCCCCCCGGAAAATTCAAAACGCGCCATTAAGACGCGAAGACTTGAGTACCTTACCCCTGTAACGCGAATTCACCCTATCGGTCAAAGCAAAAGCCGTTATGACGCGGCATAACGGCTTTATTTATTTAGGCCTACCAATAAGTCACATTACCAACAAGGCGAGGCGGCGGGCCATAATTTTACAAATGGATTAAGACCTATTTGGTCGTCCAGCTTCCTGAGCTTGACATAATTTTTTGTCCTGATGGCGCTTTCCCGATGAGCTTTTCACCCGAAAGAGCGGCAACCACACTGATAGAAACATTTTGCTGTTGCGCCAAACGCGCATAAACGGCCTTGCGGCGAATATTAATCTCATCAACCGCCGCCTGAAGCTCTGAAGAGGCAGAGCTAACAACGCCCAAATAACCATCGGCGCGCTCTCCGACCGCACCGCTAGACTTAGCCTGATCTGTCAAGGTTTTCGCATCCGCGGCAACAGCCTGACTTATGGCAAAATTAGGCGCAATTAAAGGAAGCGTCGCCGCCCCCAACATCATGGCAGATGCAGTTGCAAATCCTGTGACTATTTTTTTCATCATCTTCATTTTGACCTCCTTAAATTTGTGGTCAGTTTAGAATATATCGGGGTTATCTGTGAGCAGATCCTCAATATCTCTATCCAATCTTACGCGAACCTCTTGATCAATTTTAACATTCAAATTTATCTCAATCGGTTTATCCGGCGCCTGTATTCTAACTGTCGGCGCACAGGCTGGTAAAACCAAAACGCCGCTTACAATAAGCCCGCTTGCCAAAACTGGCCATTTCATAGGGCTATATCTCTTCATTACCATTATTATCTCCTTTATAGGATATGCTAGCTGAACTTGGCATTAACGCAGTTCTTCATCAAGCACGCGTAAAAATTCTTCAACTTTTGCATTTTTTGCAAAACTTTTAGCAATATTGAGCAATTCGCCCTCAATATTAACTCTAAATAGAAAATCGGCCCCGCCTAAAACATCGGTATTTTTCCCGCTAAAGACCGCTCCGATGACCATATCGCCATCTAGCGGCCCGTTAATATCAAGCGATAATTCCTTATATTGAAACTCTTTGAGCGCATCGATCGCAATTTTAGCGGTCTCATTACTCGCTCCAGCCGCGTCAAGCCCTTCTGTTCGCACGCGAATGACCCCGCCCTCTTGAACGGATAGATTTCCATCCTCCACCAAAACACTCACCCCGTCTATGAGAATAGGCAAAACTCCGCTGATCTGTCCTGTGGCCGAGATATCCTCATTGCCTAATTCCCCAATAAGCGCCGCTAAAGACACATCTTCCACGCGCACAATGATACGGTTGACACGGCCCTCTGTGTCCCATGTCGTTGGCTCGATATAAATATGGCCAGTATTGAGCGGCCAGCGCGCCTCATGCAGCGCAATTCCGCCCTCAACGACATCAAAGCTGACAAAGCCCTCGCCCAAAGGCAAGCCGGGGTTAAACCCGCTCATCGTAATGGTTTGCGTTCCCAGACTGCGAAGCGGGACTAAATTATCAAGATTTAACGTCGTATTGACCCCCGTAAAAGGCCCCACCAATGTCCCAATATCCATATCGGTTAAAGTCACCGTCCCCGATGAGCTTACGCCTTCACCCAGCTTATAGCCTAATGTGACTTTGGCTGAGGCCAGACCCGACACTTGCGCGATTTTACCGCGCAGAGCTGGCGCAAGTTCGGCGGGCTGAATAGTCGCGGGGCTAAAAATAAATTCAGGAATATTCAAATCCGCCGTGCCAATTCCGTTTTCATAAAAATAATTTGCATAGATAGGAAATTGAGCCGCGCGCGGCATGGCCGTCTTAGCAGTCCCGCTTAGCACGCCGCCTTGATAGCTCGCTTGCCCCGTCATCGGTAAAGGCGGTAAATTTGTGCCGTCAAGCTCAGCCGTTCCGCCTTGATAATTTGCGGTAAAGTCAGAGCCCTGCCCGCTTAGCTCAACTCCCACACCCTCTAATTTAAGCTGCGCCAAATCGGCATTTAAAGCCTGTGTTTTAAGCTTATATGTCCATGGCAAATCGGCTGCCCCCCCCAAATCCCCCCCATCTCCTACAGGCCGTTCAAGGCGCTCCAAACTCAGCGTCACATCATCACTGCTTAGCTGAGAGTTTGGGCTAGGCGTAGTGTCAGAGAAAACATCAAATCCATTAAAAACCGCCTCCCAGGTCTGGCCCGCCGCCGTTTGGCTGCCGCTCACTTTGGCCTTGTCGGCCTTAACCGTAAAATTTTTCTCCCCTGTATCATCATAGACAATGGCGCTTAGCTGCTGGAGGGGCATCTCCATAAGCCGGCCCAACTGCCCAGCTGAGGAGCTGCCAGAAGAATTATCTGAAGAGCCAGCTGAAGAGAGGCTACCTTGCGTTAAAAGAGGCGCGCCTGATTCAAGCACAGCCTTAACATTTTGAGCGCCCCAGCCTGTCTGCGTTACAACATTACCGATTTGAACAGGCGCGCCCGCGTCAAACCATATCATGCTATTGCTGCCCCGACCCTCGCGGCTAAGCCGTCCGCTTGCTTTCAGGCCTGTAAGCTCAGAATTTAAAAATGGGCCGTCATAATCAAGATGGGTCTCAACCGCCAAATGGGTCAGCGCGCTCACTTCATTTCTGCCCGCTTCATTTTTAACCACCTCATTTTTAGCCGTATAAGTCAAATCCACGATAAAGGGCGAAAGGCGTGTGCCCTGCCCGCGCCATTCAGACAAGCTTGAAATCACGCCCGATACGGATTGCACGCCTAATAGGCTAAGGCCGGTCTTTGACGCGGCAGATAATTTGAGCGCGCTCACATCAAGAGCGCGCGCGCCAGATAGGGCCAAATCAGCACTCAGCTTTAACTCATCTTGGGCCGCAGCAAATGTGATGAAAGGCGCGCCCCCAGACGCGGGCCCAGAGGCGGACTCAGAGGCGCTAATCGTCAGGCCGTTTTGCTTATCTCGCCCCGTTAATTGCCCCATTAATTCTAATGGCTCGCTTAGCCCAAGACGATATCCTGCCTCATCATGCTCAAGTGATAAATGGGCGCGGGTCTGCGCGCCTTCAAATATATGCGCAATTTGCGCCGTTATATCTGCGTGAAAATTTTGCGCCACGGGAGTCGCTGAAAGCCCTTCATGCACGGCAAGGCGCTCGGCCAAATTGCGCGCATCTGCGCGATTGGCAAAGCCCAAATCTTGCGCCTCAAGGTCAATCAAGCCTGATAATAAAATGGCCGCCTTATCTGTTTTCGCTATTTGGCCCTCATATGACACAGATAAATCTTGCCCCTTAGCATAAGGCGCGCTGCGCTCTTTAAGATATGCCGCGCTGTCCGCGCCCCCTGTCAAAAGACCGCGCAAATCAAATGCGCCGCCATTACCATTATCCCTATTGCCATTATAGTGGACGCTGCCGTCAAATGCGCTATGCGCCGCGCGCGCATCTATATTGGGATGATCAATATTTAGGCCCGCCAAACGAAGCGCGCCGTCAAATGTATAATTTCGCATTTGTTCCAATTCAGGCAAGCTCAACACACCCTTTGCGGTGAGGCTAATGGGCTGCGAGGGCGTAGCTGTAATATCAGCCTCCCCAATGGTAACAGCGTCAAACTCTGCCCAGCTTTGCTCAATAATTATCTGTTTGCCTGATAAGCCGCCCTTAAAATATCCGCCCTTATCTGCTAGATTAAGCCGCGTATCTTTATAATGCAGCTGCCCCGCTTCAGATGCTGTATTGGATTGCATATTGGATTGCGAGCCAAAAGAAATATCAACGTCAATCTCATCACTGGCGCGCGCCGTGACATCGCCCTTCATGCTCACATCACCATAAGGCAAGCTGAGCTGAACCTGACTATCTTTCACGCTCACTCCGCCAGACGGAAATTGCATCGCCGCGCCCGTTTCGCTTTTTGGCATCCACGTATTATTAACCTTACCCGCCTCATCAAGGCTGATCGCCGCCTTTGCCCCGTCAAGATTTACTGAAATAATCTCGCCTGATTTTATATTGGGCCAAAGATAGCTGATCTCAATTTTATCGGCTGAGGCAATAAATTCACCGTTCTGAGAGAGCAACACATGACGCAGCCGCGCTTCGCTATCGGTAATCTCATCCACCGTTAACTGCGCCTCAAATCCGCGCTGTTCAATCTGGCGGCGCACAAACTCTTCCATAACCAAATTTCGGTTAATCCAGACAACACAAGCCGCGATAAAGAGCAAAATTAGCAAGAATAAAAGGGCAAAGGCGAGGCGAATAAAGATGCGGCGGCGGCGCGAGCGCGGTTTTTCACTAGATAATCGCCCAGATTCGGTCCTATTGGGCGAAATTTCCACATTATTCGACATTTAGATTTGCGTGACCTTTCGCAGATGTCCTAAGAAGCTATAGCGCTGTAAAAAAACAATTATAAATTAAGCCGCGTTAACCAATGATAAGCTATATTATTGGCATTTGCTGTATGAATATTAGCTAACATATTTTGGCATATAGTCTTGCGAAAATATAATAAATGATCTGGGACGTCTATATAATGTCAATGCCGCATACATCCTTTAAACATTTTATGCTCAAATCCTATTACGGCCTGCTAACTCGGCTGCATAATCTTAAATTAACACGCGGCGTTTTTGTTGCAGGCGCAGGCATTACAGGCGCAATCATCGTAGCTGGAGCCCTCTTTCAAAGCCCAAATGAAGCGGAAGCAAGCCTTAATCCGAAACCCGCAATTGCCGCAGCCTCCTCTCCAGATGAGTACACACTCTCTGCCCAGTTTCCATCCTTAGGAAACGCCGTTAAAACAGTTACATTGAAGTCAGGGGAGTCTCTAGGCCCGCTTTTGCAAAAAAATGGCGTCTCGGGTCCAATTGCCTATCAGCTTACGCAAAAATTTGCACAGGTCTATAATCCGCGCGATCTACGCGCAGGGCAGAATATCTCGCTTTATTTTGATGATAGCGTGCCCGCAGATGAGGAAGGCTATCAGCCCCTTATCGGCATGAGCCTTAAACCTAATGTTGAGCGCGCCATTCATATTAACCGCCTGCAAAATGGTGAATTTTCAGCCAAAGATATTGCGATCACTTTCCCTATGGAAATCGTCAAGGTCAGCGGTCTCATTCAAAATAGCTTATATTTAGATGCGAGCGAAATGGGCGTGCCAGACAAGGTCACCATTCAGTTTTCGCATATTTATGAGCATAGCGTCGATTTTGCGCGCGACATTCGCAAAGATGATGCTTTCACGATGGCCTTTGAGCTTTATCGTGACCGCCAAGGCAATCCGATCAAAGCAGGCGATCTGGTTTATACGAGCTTTTCGCCGCGCGGAAACACGACGCAATATTGGCTCTATGAACTTGAGTCAGGTTCAGAAAATTATTTTGACGCTGAGGGCAAAGGCGCAAAACGCAAACTTATGCGCACGCCCATTAATGGCGCGCGCCTCACCTCTAGCTTTGGCTCGCGGCGCCATCCTGTGCTGGGCTATACGCGCCAACATAATGGCGTTGATTTTGGCGCGGCGTCAGGCACGCCAATTATGGCCGCAGGCGTGGGCGTAGTTGAACGCGCCAATAGATATGGAAGCTTTGGCAATTATATACGCATCAGTCATAGTGACGGTTATAAAACCGCCTATGCCCATTTGAAATCCTTTGCCCGCGGCATCAAAGCTGGCACGCGCGTCACCCAAGGCCAAACCATTGGCTATGTCGGCACAACGGGCAGCTCAACAGGGCCACATCTGCATTATGAAGTGCATAAAAATGGCAAGCCTATTAATCCCAACTCGCTCTCCTCATTATCTGGGAAACCCCTTCCATCTGCTGAGAAAGATAATTTTCTCGCGCGCCGCAATGAGATTGATAAACTTATTCAATCTGCTCCGCCTGTCTTGCCTGAACCAGCCGTTCAAAGCGTGAATTTGGTCAGCCTGCCCGCTCCCGAAAACATGGTGATGGTCCCGCAAGAGCCAGACGGCACGCTTCCTTAATTCGTTAGAGCTTAGCTTTAAGGCTTAATGCTTGTGAGACTTAATGCTTGTGAGGCTTAAGCTTGTGAGGCTTAATGCTTGTGAGTCTGGGGCGGGCTTGCTAAGGAAAGGCCAGCGTGAATTTTAGGAGGCCTTATGTTTAAAAACATTACTAGTAATCTGCTCTCATTTGACAAAATGATTTCGGAACAAATTATCAAGCTCGTTTATTATATTGGGCTTTTATATACCGCCTTTACATTCGTCACGAATATTTATCACAGCTTCACCAGCGGCGCTGTGGCCTTCATACCGCTCTTGCTAAAAAGCATTGTCATGGTTGTTTTGGCCATATTGGTCTGGCGCGTAATTTGCGAATGCATCATTATCGTCTTTCGTATGTATAGCCGCCTTGGCGACATCAACAAAGCCTTGGGCGGGAAGAATGTCGAAATGGCTATTCCTGGAAATGAAATGCTCGATGAGCTACGCGAGGCGGCCTTAAAAACCAAAGCTGCCGCGGCGGAAAAAGCCAAGACCCTTAAAAGTTCCATCTCCAAAGATGATGAGGCGGGCGCAGATACAGAACTAAAGCCTGCAGCGAAAACTCCTGTAAAAAAGCCAACAGTGAAAAAATCAGCGACTAAAAAGGTCAGCTCAGCGGCGAAAAAGACTGTTAGCAAAGCTAAGACAACAGCTAAAAAGACAACAAGCACAGCGGCCAGCAAAGCCAAAACAGCGGCAAAAACAACCGCCAGCAAGGCGAGCAGTAAAGCCAAAAGCGCGGTGAAGAAAACCACATCGACTAAAAAATAAAACTCGCCCTACAGCCCCAGTCTTTCCCTCGCAATTTTCTCTAGCAATATTGGAGAAAAAGTAGGCAGCACGCAAAGACCGCGGGCAAGGACAGGGGAATAGAGGCATAAGCCAAGACATCAAAAAAGCGCGCTAGCTATAGCGCGCTTTTTATATGCTCTCACCTTAACCCCAAATTTATTCAGCCGCCGTTTCCGCTTCTGGCTGATTATCAGGCTCAGCTTTACGCGCAGGGGCGCGCTTGCGGCGCGGCGCGGCGTCTTTGGCGTCACTTGCCGCATTTGCGTCAGCTTTTTCACCCGAGCTAGCAGAGCTAACATCCTCAGATCTTTGGGGCGTTTCAGAAGCGCGAGCGCCGTCTTGCTCATCTTTGCTCTGATCCCTGCCCTGGTCTTTGCCCTGATCCTTGTTTGAGTCAGAATTTTTAGTGTCTTTATAATTATCGCGATGACGACGAGAGCGCGAATTACGGCGCGGCTTACGCTCGCCGGTCTCATCAGAGGATGAGGCCTCATCGCCCCCTTCCGCTGCCTTGTCTTTATTGGCTTCGCGTTCCGCCGCGCGCTGTTCTTCGCGCGCAAGACGGGCCGCTTCTTTTTCAGCCTTCATGGCGTCAACTTTGGCCTGAATGTCTTGATGCAGACGCAGATAATGCTCAGCATGTTGCAAATAGCTCTCTGCCTTAATGCGGTTACCTGATGTCTTCGCATCACGTGCCAATGTCACATATTTTTCATAAATAGTATTGGCATTACCCCGAATTTTAACATCCGGCCCATTACTGTCGTAAGAGCGGTTTAAATTCGGCATATTATTATTGTTATTATTATTGTTATTACGACGGTTATTATTCCGTCCACGTTGGCGCTTCATAGCCTATCCTTTTTACAGGTCCATATGATTTTGAAAAGAAGTGCCGCTCTAGCAGCATGACGGCAACAGCCTAGTCCCTATATCATTCGATTGATCATTTCGGGGCCAGATAATTCATTCGGCCTACCGCGAAATTCACCTAGACTTTAACGCGCTCGCCTCCAATGTCCAGCGCTTTTTTGCCTTTTACTCAGCCATGCCCATTTGCCCAAATATAATGCGATCATGACCTTGCAAATCAGGCAAGATCTTAACATTCACAAGCCCCGCCTCTTGCAATAAATCTGACACAGCCGCCCCTTGGTCATAGCCAATTTCAAAAATCACCCAGCCTTGGGGTTTAAGATAATCGGTAAGCTGGCCGCAAATATACTGATAAGGCCCAAGACCGTTAAGGCCGCCGCGCAGAGCTAAGCTTGGTTCATATTCGGCCACATCGCGCGGCAATATGCTCATGGCCGCATCCGTAATATAGGGCGGGTTGGACACAATCAGATCAAACGTCCCTTCCACGCCCTCAAACCAGTTGCTTTGAATAAATGTGCAGGGACGAGACAGCGAGGCGCTATTTTGGCGCGCTATAGCCAGGGCGTCGCCGCTAATATCCACGCCAATAGCCTGAATAGGCTCGCCATAAAGTTTATCTCCATGAAGTTTATCTGGGCCAAACTCGCCTAATAATGATAAAATTATCGCGCCTGACCCCGTGCCAAGATCCAATATAGAGCGCGGCGCGCGATCTTTAAAACAGGTCAGCGCGGTCTCAATAATGCCTTCCGTTTCTGGCCGCGGCGTTAACACATGCTCATTGACGATGAAGCGGTCTTTCCAAAAATCACGATAGCCAATAATCTGGCTAATAGGCTTTCCCGCCAGACGCTGATCCGCATAAGCTGATAGAGTCTTAAACATGTCTTCTGATAAAAACTCTGGCCCGCGCGCAATAAGGTCGGACGGGCTTAGCCCTGCCGCAAAGCCTACCAATATGCGCGCATCCATGGCCGCAGAGTCTAACCCAGCTTGCTCGAAATTGCGCATTAATAAACGGCGCGCATTCTTAATGGAGATGCCTGTATAAGGCGCATCCATGAGTTATAATCCAGCTTCCATATCAGCCAGCTTGGCTGCTTGGTCTTCGCCAATCAGGCTATCAACCACTTCGGCCAGCGCGTCACCCGCCACAATCTTATCCAGATTATATAAGGTCAAACCAATACGGTGATCGGTCACCCGGCCTTGAGGATAATTATAGGTGCGAATGCGGCCAGAGCGGTCGCCGCTGCCCACTTTCGATTTACGATCATCTGCGCGCTCAGCATCTAGGCGCTCGCGCTCCATATCATAAAGACGCATTTTAAGAATTTTCTCGGCATTGGCGCGGTTTTGATGTTGGGACTTAGCATCACATACAACAACAACGCCCGACGGAATATGGGTCATACGCACAGCCGAGTCCGTTTTATTAACGTGCTGGCCCCCTGCCCCAGAGGCGCGCATTGTATCAACACGCACATCATTCATATTAAAATCAATATCAACATCTTCGGCTTCGGGCAGCACCGCCACCGTGGCCGCGCTTGTATGAATACGGCCTTGCGTTTCGGTGACTGGCACGCGCTGAACGCGGTGAACGCCGCTCTCAAATTTCATCTTGCCAAAAACGCCCTTCCCTGTAACGGAGGCCACAATTTCCTTATAGCCGCCCATATCCGCTTCGCTCTCAGTCTCCACCTCAACCTTCCAGCCTTGAAGCTGGGCGTAGCGCGCATACATGCGGTATAAATCCCCCGCAAAAATCGCCGCTTCATCTCCGCCCGTCCCTGCGCGAATTTCTAACACAACAGAGGCATTATCATTGGCATCTTTGGGCAGTAATAAGAGCGACACTTCATGCTCAAGCTCAGGCAGGCTCTCTTTGAGCGCTTGCAGCTCGTCTTTGGCCATGCTCAGCATATCTGCGCCCATATCAGGGTCAGCCAGCATAGTATCCAAATCAGCCATCTCGCTATTGACCGCCTGCAAGCGGCGCACGCTCTCAACCACGCTGCGAAGCTCAGCATGTTCTTTGGACAAGCGGACAATTTCATCGGTCTGAGTGGCAACGCCCATACGCGCCTCGATTTGCTCGAAACGGTCAACGACTTGGGAGAGTTTGCTTTCAGGTATTTTCATGTCTGCGGTGCTAGCCAATTACAGCTTAAAAGTACAGAGGCTTTGCGCGCCAATATAGAGACGCAAAGCCTTGTTAATATCAAAGCTATTTTTGGGCAAGCGGCCTAGAGTTAACGCGTGTGCAGAGAAAAGCTGCAGAGAAAAGTAGAGAGAAAAGCTGGGACGCACGCAGCCCAGCAAGGTGTTGGGGGGCTGGACTGCGTGCCTTGATCAGATGCAACGACCTGTGGGCCGTCTGACCTCCCTCACGCGCCCTTTACAGGGGTGGTGTGAGCTTTTAGCCAAATAAAGGCGCCTCATAAGGCCCTCATATTTGTCTAAGACATATATAATCCGTAATAAAAGTTGGTCTGGACGCGTGATTACAGGGGCGGCGTAAACATCGCGCCCAGAGCCAAACCACTCCTTTATACCCACATAAGGAAGCAGCTTAGCCCTTATGAGCTTCAAATCCTGTCAGTTATATGAACGACATTCACGCAAAAGGTTAACGCCTATTAACCCCCCAAAAAAGGGCTAAAAACGGCTCTTTTGAGCCTTAAATAGCGAGATTCAATGCATATTTAGGCCATAATCAGGCTCAAATTAGACCTACCATTAAGGTCAGCAGGGTCAGGCTAGGCCCAGCTCGGAATATGCTCGCATTTAAGCATGTCTTCAATCGTTGGCCGTTCCCGAATAATGGCCCAATCAGAGCCGCTCACCAGCACTTCGGGCACAAGTGGGCGCGTATTATATTGCCCCGCTTGCACCGCGCCATAAGCCCCCGCGCTATGCATGACCAATAGATCCCCCGCCTGCATTTGCGGCAACTCACGGCGTTTTGTGAATGTATCTCCGCTCTCACATACAGGCCCAACCACATCATATAAATACTGCTTGGCATCAATGCCCGGCGCCGTAACCGCTTCAATCTCGTGATAGGCGTCATAAAGGGCGGGGCGAATTAAATCATTCATCGCAGCGTCAATGATGAGAAAGTCGCGGTTCTCGCCTTGCTTCACATAGGTCACCGCCGAGAGCAGCACGCCTGCATTTCCTGCAATCATGCGCCCCGGCTCAAAGACTAGCTCAACATCCAAATCAGCCGTGGCCTGTTTCACCATAGCGCCATAATCAACGGGAAGCGGCGGCACTTTTTGATTATCGCCATAAGGAATGCCCAGCCCGCCGCCAATATCAAAGACGGATATATCATGCCCCTGCGCGCGCAAATCCTTTATCAGGCCGCCAACTTTATCTATGGCAAGTTTAAACGGCGCTAAATCATCAATCTGGCTGCCAATATGAACATCCACGCCAATAATATTTAAGCCCGGCAATTTAGCCGCGCGCGCATAGGCCGCCTTGGCCGATGACCACGCAATGCCAAATTTATTCTCGGCCTTACCTGTGCTGATTTTCTCATGCCCGCCCGCGCTAACATCTGGATTGACGCGAAAGCTAATCGGCGCGCGCACTCCAAGCTCTAAAGCAATATCATTAAGGGCCAGCGCTTCTGCCTCGCTCTCCACATTAAACATTTTAATGCCTGCTGTGAGAGCCGCGCGCAGCTCGTCAGGCTTTTTACCGACCCCAGAGAATACAATTTTAGACGCCGCAATTCCTGCCGTCAGCGCGCGCGCTAGCTCTCCGCCCGAAACAACATCCGCGCCCGCGCCCAATTTTGCCAAAAGCGATAGAACCGCCAGATTAGAATTGGCTTTAACGCTATAAGCCACCAAGGCCTGACGGCCTTTAAAGGCATCGGAGAACACAGTAAAATGACGGCGCAAAGTGGCCGCGCTATAAACATAGCAAGGCGTGCCAACCTTTTGCGCGATTTCGGCTAAGGAGACATTTTCGGCATGCATGACGCCATTTTCAAAATCAAAGTGACGCATGATTATCTATCGCTCGCAAGTTGAAGAGTGGGCTGAAGATTATAATTCGCCGCCGCATTATCGCCGCTGCCATCGCCGCTACCTATAGGTGGCGGCGTTTTTAGCTCGCCTTTAAGCCCGCAAGCGCCGAGCAAAACAGGCGGGGCGGCCAGAGCAAAAATAAGAGCAATTTTAAAAATGATGCGCATAACACCTCCTTAAGACTTAAGATGCTGGCTTTATAACACTCGTGCCGCCTCGCCAAGCTGATTATCGCTCTTTATCATTCTGCATTTATTTGTTTTGCCGATTTGGCATTTATATATTTATAGCCTAAGAGCCATTATGCCTGAAAACGCCCCGATAAAATCACCCTGTAAGCTTATCTGCACGCTTGATCTGAGTAGCGGCATGTGCCTTGGCTGTGGCCGCTCGCGCGATGAAATTGCGAGCTGGGTCAATTATAGCGACACTGAGCGCGATGACATTATGAGCGCGTTGCCTGCTCGCCTAAAACAACTCCCTAAAATTGCTCACTAAAACGGCTTAAAGAACACCATGACAGCTATAAAAGCCATATTTGATGTAATCAATTTAGCCTGCGCGCAACTAACACCTTTTTTTAGCCGCTAAATCGTGGCAAAGAAGCTCCCATGAACAAAGATATTAATTCAATCCGTCCGTGGCGCAGCATTGAGCGCCGTAAATCTCGTCAAATTATGGTCGGCCGCGTGCCTGTGGGCGGGGACGCCCCGATTGCCGTGCAAACTATGACCAATACGGTCACTCATGATATTGACGGCACAATTGCGCAAATTATGCGCTGCGAAGCGGCGGGCGCCGATATTGTGCGCGTCTCTATCCCTGACAAAGAGAGCAGCGCCGCACTTAAAACCATAGCCGATAGCGTTGAATGCCCCCTCGTTGCCGATATTCATTTCCATTATAAACGCGGTATTGAGGCCGCTGATAATGGTGCGGCTTGTCTGCGTATTAATCCGGGCAATATTGGCGGACAAGCGCGCGTGCGCGAAGTTGTCGCCGCCGCGCGCGCCAATGGCTGCTCTATCCGAATTGGGGTCAATGGCGGCTCGCTCGAAAAAGAGCTTTTGGAAAAATTTGGAGAGCCTTGCCCTGAAGCCATGGTTGAGAGCGCGCTCATGCATGCGCGTATGCTCGAAGAAGAAAATTTCGACAATTATAAAATCAGCGTCAAAGCGAGCGATTTATTTCTCACAGCGGCCGCCTATTACGCGCTGGCTGACGCCACAGACGCCCCGCTCCATTTGGGCGTAACCGAGGCGGGCGGAACGCGCATTGGCACGGTTAAATCTTCTATTGGTATGGGCAATCTACTCTGGGCAGGCATTGGCGACACAATTCGCGTCTCGCTCTCTGATGAACCCGAAGAAGAAGTGCGCGTCGGCTTTGACATGCTCAAATCACTGGGCCTGAGAACGCGCGGCGTGAATATTATTTCGTGCCCATCATGCGCGCGCCAAGGATTTGACGTAATCAAAACCGTCCAAACCCTCGAAGACCGTCTGGCCCATATTAGCGAACCTATCAGCCTGTCCATCATAGGCTGCGTTGTTAATGGCCCCGGCGAAGCCATGTATACAGATCTAGGCTTTACAGGCGGCAGCGCAGGTTACGGCATGATGTATGCCGCAGGCGTGAAAACAGGTAAAACCGACAATAAAGATATGGTAGAAGACATCGTCGCCAAAGTCGAAGCGCGAGCTGAGATTTTGGCTAAGGAACGAGCGGCAGCGGAGTAGCTCCCTAAGCGAGGCAAAACGAGATTGAACCACTCCTGTCTAACAAAAAAGTTAGCAGTTTTATGTAATTGCCGCATATCCCTTAACTAGTTTTGTGCCTATAGTGAGGCAATGGATAATCACGCGCCACATAATGATAGCTTGCTTAAGCGTATTGCTCGCCTGACAAAGCGCGCGCGCGCCCATTTATTTTGGGAGCAATATGCGCCGGTTTTTGCGCTGTCTATCTGTGCAGTGATGGTTTTTGTTGCGGGGAGTTTTGCAGGGCTATGGGAGCGCATTGGCGATCCTTGGCGGCTTATCGCGCTCATTGCCAGCCTCGTCCTTATTGGCCGCGCCATTTGGCGCGCGCGCAAAATCAATGCCCCCACCCAAATGCAGGCCAGACGCCGCGTGGAGCGTGATAGTTTTTTAGATCACCGCCCCTTTGACACCGTCACCGACGCCGCCGCCCAGACAGGGCAAGTTGACCTTAATCTATGGGATGAGCATAGCCGCCGCGCAGCCGCGCAGGCCGCCAGCGCCTCGCCCTCTCGCCTGCGCGCGGTCATTGCGCCTATCGACAAATTTTATTTACGCTTTGCCGCGCCTGCCATGCTCATATTGGGCTTCATGCTAGGAACAGGCGATAGTTTTGAGCGCTTGCGTCAATCGCTCTCGCCTAGCTGGCAATCGGGCATTAAGGCCAGCAATGCCAAATATGACGCTTGGATTGACCCGCCAGATTATACAGGCCGCCCGCCCGTTTATTTTAAAGGCAAAGCCCTTATCACTGCCCCCGAAGGCTCTGAGCTGGTCACGCGTATATCTGGCGTGGATAATGCCCCGCGCCTGCGCATCATCCAAGATGGGCGCACGCGCTATGTGGCTGTAGAGCGCCTTGGCCCGCAAAGTTTTGAAGCGCGCACAATTTTACAATCTAAGAGCCGTGAGAGCGAGATTACCGCGCGCTGGCGTTTGGGCAGTCAGGTTCAAGATTGGGACATGGTCATCAAAAAAGACGCCGCCCCGATCATTAGCTGGGAAGAGCCGCCTGCGGCTGGCACGCGTGATCAGCTTAATTTTTCATATAATCTCACCGATGATTACGGCGCAAATGCAATGGCCTTAGAATTGCAGCTTGTCCAAGACCAAGAAGATAATGTAAATCCCCCTCGCGAGCGCATCCCTGTTGATCTGCCCGCCGCCCTTGTGCGCAGCGCTGAGGCTAATGGGGTACAGATGAATTTGACCAAACATGTTTGGGCTGGAAAGAAAGCCCGCGCGCGTCTGGTGGCCATAGATGCCAAAGGCCAAGAGGGCTATTCAGATTATGAAGAGCTTATTGTGCCAGATAAAATTTTTATCGACCCGCTTGCGAAAGCTATCATTGAAAACCGCCAGCTTCTGCTCTCCGCTAAAGGCGCGCCTTATAAATCCGTTCCAGCAGGGCTGGAGCGTAATAGCGCGGAAAATTTAACCCATATTCTCCCCGAAGAGCGTATTGGCCGCGCACCTGAACCCGTACAGCGCGCCGCTATTTTACTCGACGCCATATCCGATAGTCCTATTGGCGCATTCAAAGACCCTGTTGTTTATATGGGACTTAAAAATGTGCAAACGCGCGTGCAGATCGCCCGCGAAATTGACGATCTTAACGACGCGCCAGAAGATTTATGGCTGATTGCGATGCGCGCGGAATTTGGCCCGCTGGGCAATGCGCGTGAGGCGATGCAAGCCGCCGAAGCTGCGCTGAATTCCGCCATTGCGCGGCGCGCGCGCAAACGCGAAATTGATACGCTTTTTGAACGTTATAATGACGCCGTTGATCGCTATATGGAATATTTGATGCAGCAAGCGCTTGAAAGCGGGCAGCAAGCCCAGCAATCAGGCGAAGGCGGCGGCGAAGGACGCAATATAGACGAAATCCAAGCTCTGCTTGATGCGATTGAAGAGGCAAACCGCCTTGGCGATACGGAAGGGGCGCGGCGCGCTCTGGCGCAATTGGCTGAGTTTTTGGAAAATATGCAAATTCAGCTCACCCAAGGCGCGCCGGGCGAAGGCGGGGAGAGCATCAACCAAGATGGCCTCTCAGAAGATGTCAAAGAAGCGATTGAAGACCTTGCTGATACGCTTGGCCGCCAAAGAGAGCTTAATGATGAAACCCGTGACGCGCTTCGTGAGCAAGAAGAAGAAGCCGAAGAGCAAGGTGAACAATCAGGGGATCAAGCAGGAGATCAGGCAGGCGAGCAATCTGGTCAACAATCTGGACAGCGATCAGGCCAACAATCAGGTCAGCAAGCGGGTAATCAGTCTGGCGCAGATTCTGAGGCACGCGACGGCCAACAGCTCGCCCGCGATCAAGGCGCGCTTGAAGATGCTCTAAACGCACTTGAGCAAGCCCTGCGCGAGGGGGATACTGACCTCTCTAGCCGCGGCAACGGGTCATCTGGTGAGCCATCCGATGAGCAAGGCGCAGCAGGCGGCGGTGAGCAAGCCGAAAATGAGCAAGGCGCAGCGGGCGGTGGCGGCGAAGAGGACGGCGAGACAGGTGAAGGCGGACAAGCCCTCTCCCCCGAAGAAGCTTTAGAAGCGGCGCGCAATGCTATGGAGCAGTCTGAAGACGCTTTGGCTAATCAAGATTTTGCTCTTGCCGATGAAGCCCAGCGCGAGGCAATTGCGGCGCTTCGGCGCGCGGCTGAGAGCCTTATTTCTCAGGCCAATATTGACGGCGGCGAGCAAAGCGGAGACGCAGAACAAGCGGGCAATGACCCCTTTGGCCGTGACGGCGAGGAGACAGGCCAAGGCATTGGCGAGGGCGAGACTGATGTGCCGTTTAAATCAGACCGCCAGCGCGCCCGCGAGCTTATCGAAGATTTACGCCGCCGCGCCAGCGAACAAGAGCGCGATAGCGAAGAGCTGAACTATCTTGAACGCCTCTTAGAACGCTTTTAGTCAGGGAACGCTTTTAATCAGGGGCGTTTTTAGGTTGGTAATTTATCTCGGTAGGGGCGCAAGCGGGGTGAGCGCCAGCTCTGAATCCAAATCTGAATCAGAAACAGAACCCAGCTCTGAATCAGAATCCAAATCAGGGGCTTCATAAGTCGATAAGCCATAACGTAACCGCACAGCATCAATGGGCGGGTTCGCATATTGATCAACAAAGCTAAGCGAGCTTGCGGGCTCAATCGGGCCCGTCTCAGCCTCATAAGTCCAGCTGGCGAGGCTTTGCCCTGCAACATCAAGCATGTCAAAATAGATCGGGCCTGCAAGACGAGAGACCCGGTCAATATTGCTCAGCTCCCCCTCTACAAGCACAGTCGGCACACCTTCAATATAGGCCGAATTGACCGTTACACTTTCAAGGATAAGACCATTTTGCGCCACCTGCACGCCAAAGCCCTTATAGAGAGTCGCGGCGGCGGGATATTTTTGCACGATGGGCTGGCGCAAATAATAAGCCGCGCCTGCGCCAAGGCCTAAAATCGCCAATGTTGTGCCCCATAATAACCCCACACCCATCATGCGGCGCGCGGCACGTTTGCGATATGTTTTATCACGTATTTGCGCGGCCGCTTCTATTCCAGCCTGCGCGCTCACTTTGCCCTGTTTTGCCGTGCCCTGTTTCGCCGTTAGAGAGGGCTGCGGCACCGAAATTTTATTGGAGACTTTATTGGGAACTGGACTTTTATTGGGATCTGAACTTTCTTGATCAGCGAGATCTAAAATATCTGCTTCGGCTTTAACATACCAACTGGTCTGACAAGACGAACAGCGCACTGTACGTCCCTTGGGGCCGATATCTTCTGGCGTCGTCAGATAACGCGTGGCGCAATTTGGGCAGGTCAGGATCATTCAAACTCGAATCGATTTTGTATAAGGTGTTTTATCAGTGGTAATGTGCCAAATTCTTTGGCAAAGTCCACCCCGTGACAAATGCTTCATCAACACAATCATCATTTCGCGCAGATCAACCCTCTAGCGTGCAGCCTAGCCCTGATGTGCTATCCTTTTCTCGCGTCGCTATGCGCTATGGACGCGGGCAGGAAGTGCTGCGCGATATTAACCTCTCCTTGCCCCATAGCTCTATGAGCTTTTTAACGGGGGCCTCTGGCGCAGGTAAATCCAGCCTTTTAAAACTGATATATATGCAGCAGCGCCCCTCGCGCGGATTGATTACCCTATTTGACCGCGACACAGCCTTAATCAAAGGCGATCTAGTGCCTCATTATCGCCGCCGTATCGGCTTGGTGCTGCAAGACTTTGCGCTCATCAACCATATTAGCTTATTTGAAAATGTCGCCCTGCCCTTGCGCGTGAGCGGGGTTAAACACAAAGATTATCAGGCCGATGTCGCCGAGCTTCTTAATTGGGTCGGCCTTGGCCAGCGTATGCATGCCTTGCCTCCAACATTATCGGGCGGAGAAAAACAGCGCGCCGCCATTGCCCGCGCCGTCATCGCTAAACCTGATCTGCTTTTAGCCGATGAACCAACAGCCAATGTTGACCCCGAAATGGGCGCGCGGCTTATCAAACTGTTCGGCGAAATGAACAGGCTGGGAACAACCATTTTAATTGCCACACATGATCTCAATCTCATCCCCGCAGGCCATGCGCGCCTGCATCTGGAAAATGGTGTGATACATCGCCATAAGCTTGCCGCCACGCCTGCCATGTCTGCCAGCCTTAAAGCGAGCGCGCCTCTCTCCAGCACCTTTTCGCCCACATCTATTGCGGAAGAAAAGTAATGAGCCAAGCCCCTCACACCCCGCCTAATATGAGCGTGCCGCGCGATGACGCAAATGAGGCCGCCGCGCCGCCGCTCCCCGCCGCCAGCCTTTTACCTAATCAGCCTCATGCAGACAGGCCGCTCTTTTTTGTCATGATGATCATGGTTTTTTTAGCCTGTCTGGCCGCCATCGCCACCCATGTTAGCTACCGCGCGGCAAGCGATTGGAGCGCCGATTTAACGGGGACCTCCACGCTTCAAATCATGCCAGGCTCCAATGGCGACATATCGGAGAGCGATATAGAGCGCGCTTTATCTATCCTGCGCCAGACGCCAGATATTCGCCGCGCGGAGCACATTGATGACGATAAGGCCTTTGCCTTGCTACAGCCATGGCTGGGCAATATTGCGCTGCCCGAAGAGCTGCCTGTTCCAACCTTAATTGACATTGAGCTTAGACAAGCTGGCCAAATTGACGGCGCGTTAATTGAAAGCCAGCTTCAGCAGGCCGGCATTGTCGCACAGCTTGATGATCATAGACGCTGGAGCAAAGACATTGCGCAAACCTCACGCGCCGCGCAGCTTATTGCCCTCACCGCGCTTATTTTATTGGTCTGCGCCGCAATTGCCACGGCAGGTTTTGCCACCCAGTCTGGCTTAACCGCGCGGCGCACAATCATTGATGTCTTGTCAAAAGTCGGCGCGACGGACACATATATTGCCCGCCTGTTTACCACGCGGTTTGCATGGATTGGCCTGAAAGCGGGAGTTTCAGGCGCGCTACTGGCGGGATTTTTAGCGCTCATATTTTGGCTCATTAGCGGCAAAGGAAGCTCCGAGCTTATGCCGGGTTTAAACCTGACAATGTTTGACCTGCTTATGCTCAGCTTAGCGCCCTTTATTGCCGCTATAGTTTGCGCCCTATCCGCGCGCCGCACGGTTCTTAAAACCCTAAAACGCGAAGGCTGGCAATGAGCGCGGCGCGTAAAAATAAATTACTGAGCCTTGCCGGTTTAATTCGGTTTTTACTGATTTTCGCGCTGGCGCTTTTACTCTGTGGCTATCTAGCCTTTTTATATCATGTCAGCCGCGCCGCCCCGCCCGTCAATATGCCCGCCGCCGACGGCATTGTCGTGCTAACGGGAGATGGAAATAGACTTGAAACAGCAGGGCAGGTTTTTGCCGCAGGTTCTGCAGAGCGGCTTTTCGTCAGCGGTATCCACAAAGATGTCAGCGCAGACAATATTCAGACATTTTTAGGCGTGCCAGAAACACGGCTCACCTGCTGTGTTGATTTAGATTATATCGCCCAAGATACAGTTGAAAATGCGCGCGAAACAGCAAGCTGGGTCAACGCGCTAGGTTATGAGCATATTATTCTTGTCACCTCAGATTATCATATGCCACGCGCCGAACTGGAAATTAGCGCGGCAACAGGCGGGATTCGCATCACCCCTTATCCCGTATCCTCTAGCCGCGTCTCCTCTGGTCAAAGTCTGCCTTTATGGCGTGATAAATCTCGCCTGCAAATATTAGCCAAAGAATATGGAAAACTGCTGGTCACCTTTGCCTCGCGCATGGGAGATAGGCCCAACTTTCCGCCCCAGCCCGTGCCCGCGCCAAGCGATATTATGAAAAAGGCTCAGGAAGCGCCAACCGTGACGGGGCCTCTTCCTCCTAAAGACGCGCCTGACAATTCTTCACCAGAGAATATTTCTCCAGAAAATACTTTTAAAGAATAGCCCCCATAAAGATAATATTATGAAAAAGCTTATCATCAGCGCTATTTGCCTCATCTCGCTCTATTGTATTTACTGGTTCGCGATCTGCTTGCTGGTGCCGTCTCGGCTGATGCCTGCCTTTGAACAGATGCATCAAGACGGGCTGGATATAAGGTTAGAGACGCCCAAAATTTCTGGATTTCCGAGCCAGTTTAAAACCCCGCTCAAACAGCTAAAAATCGTCCAATATAAAACGCCCCTGCCCCATGGCGCCACTTTGGGACATGGCGGGACATTCATTAATCCGCAGCTTGGCTTTAACTACGGGCTTGAAATTGATGAGGCGATATTTTCCGCGCGCGCCTTTTGGCCTATGGCGCAAAATATCCGCAATATTACATCCGCTATTTTAACGTTGCCCTCTCAAGGCTTTACGGCTCAAGGCTCTACGCCAAACCGCAGCCATCCAAACCGCATCCAAATTGAGGCTGCGCAGATGGATATAAAGCTGTCCGGCTTGCGGTCAAAAAACATTCAGATAGACGGCGAGGCGATTAAATTTACCGCGCTAAATGACGCCGCGGCGCAAAATATCGCTTTGCAGTCCATTGAGACTATGGCGCTAGATTATACAGATGGGAAAACGCGCGGCAGCGTGAATTTCACCGCCAGCGAGATAGGGCTTGACGCTGAGCTATTAGGCGATTTGGCCGATGGGCTGGGCGCGACAATTGACCAGACCGCCCTTAATCTTGACTATACGCTACGCCTAGCCCCTGATGGGCAGCCCTTAGAGCTTATGAGCGCTTCGCTTGAAAATGCCGCGATTAGCTGGGGAAAGGCGCAGATAAATGCCTTTGGGGATATTACCCGTAATGTAACAGGCCTGCAGGGCGAGCTGACAATCAATATTGAGCAAAGCGCAGATCTTTTAGCTGAGCTACGCCGCGCCGAAGTGATTGACTCGCAAGAATTTTTCGCAGCAACCATGATGCTCGGCTCAAGCAATGATACGCGCAGCCTAAAGCTAAGCTTTCGCGATAATGTTGCTTATCTGGGAAAAATTCGCCTGATAGAATTGCCGTTTTAAATTATATTTTATTGGTCGTTACTGGTTTCATCACGGCCAAAATTTACCGCGCTCATATCTTGACCTGCTTCAATAATATCGCGGCGTATATTGCGCGTCTTTGAAAATTTCTCAATCAGCTGTTCCCCATCATCCCAGCGAATAGCGCGCTTAATGGCGGATAAATCTTCTATATAGCGATCAACAATTTCGAGCACAGCCGTCTTATTAGACAGAAAAATATCGCGCCACATAATTGGGTCAGAGGCCGCAATGCGCGTGAAATCGCGAAAGCCGCCCGCGCTATATTTAACCACATCATTATTGGTGACCCGTTCCATATCCACCGCCGTGCTCACCAATGTGAAGGCGAGCAAATGCGGGACATGAGATGTCGTGGCTAAAACTTTATCATGGCGCTGCGCGCTCATCACGGCGACAATACTGCCCATGGCTTGCCAAAAATTTTGCAAGATTAGCGCCGCCTCAGAGAGCTTGGTAGGCTCATTATTATCGGGACTATTAGAGTCAGGATCATTAAAATCAGGCGGGGTTAAAATGCAATAGCGCTCATTAAACAGACTCGCAAAGCCTGCCTCTGGGCCTGAATTTTCAGTCCCCGCAATGGGATGGCCGGGAATGAAATGCACATCCGCGCGCAAATGAGGCCGAATAGCGTCAATGACCGCTCCCTTGACTGAGCCAACATCAGATAAAACGGCGCCCTTTTTAAGCGCTGGCATAATATGAGCCGCTGTCTCGCCCATCGCGCCAACAGGGATGCAGAGCAAGATAAGGTCTGCCTGCGCGGCAAGATCGCGCGCATCCGTGCTGACACTATCTGCGATATTTAAGGCTTTGACGCGGGCCACAACATCAGCATTAGCATCCGCCATCGCGATCTTATCGGCCAGACCATATTGGCGCGCCGCACGCGCAATAGAGCCGCCAATTAGCCCGCAGCCAATAATCAATATATGGGAATATAGGCTCACCTTATATGCCTTTCAATGTTGTTGGGAAAACGCCAATCATCTTCAAGCTTGGCGCGGCGCGGCGCGCGTTTTGCCAAATATCCGCCTCCATATCCACAAAGCCCTCAACACTATAAAGCGCATGATCGGCCGAGCTTGCGCGCAATTTGGCGTCAGGAAATCTAGCTTTAAAACTGGCTTGCTGCGCATCACCTGTGAGCGCAATCAAGCTACGGTCATCGCCTGACGGAGCCATTTGCGTGCTCGCCACAGCGACAGCCTGCGGCCATTCACCCGCATCAACGCGTGGCAAAGCCGATAAAATATGAAAGCCTTCCATCGCCCCGCCCTGCATTAAGGCCGTCCACCAACTATTCATACGGCCCGGCGCAGGTACAACCGCCACCGCCTCAGCCGTGCTCGCAACCGCTGAAAGGGCCGCGCTGGTTGTGGGATAGGACAGGGCCGGAATAGACGCGCCAAAACGGTCGCGCACCATTGACCATGTTGAGAGCGCGTCGCCCTCAAGCGCAATATGCAATGTCATTGGCCCTTGAATGGCGAGGCTCGCGCTCATCAGTTCGGCCATAATACGCGAGATAAGAGCGGGAGACGTATTGCCTGCCTTTTGCGCGAGCGAGCGCACATGGCTCTCCTCGCGTGAGGGCCGCCAAACGCCAACACCTGATTTGCTAGCGCGCACTAAGCCCGCAAGCTCTAATCGCTCGGCAATCAACCCCAATAAGGCCGTATCCACACGGTCAATATCTTTGCGGATTTTGCGAATATCAGGCTTATGTGAAGGCGTGGATGTCATCAGGTTTTCTTTATAGCTCTGTCTTGTTTTGCGGCGTAGGCCGCGAGGTTATGTCTGAGCGCAAATCTGCGCCATATGTTCTGGTCGATGGCTCTACGCCCGCAGCCTTAACAAATTTCGGGGTGCGCGCGTGCTCAGCCTCGGCTGGGTTTATATCGGCATAAAGCCGCTTGAGCGCTTGCACAAGCACTAGTCCTGAAAAACGCGGATAGACTGTCTCTCCAAACCGTTCAAAAACAAGGCTACTGCGCGGTTTCATCATAAATTTAAGCGGCGGGACATAAGCCGCTCCCGCCCAAGCCTGCGGCGTGAAACGCGCCTCTTTAAGAAGGCGCGATAATTGCCCGCGCGAAAAGGGACGGCCATGACCAAAAGGAGAGCTATCAGATTGCGCCCATAATCCAGAGCGGTTGGCCGTAATAATCACCAGCCTGCCTTCAGGTTTCATAATGCGCCACAGCTCGGCCATTAAGGCGGGTATATCTGGGCAATCCTCTAGCCCGTGAGATATCAAGATACGGTCAAAACTGGCGGGCGGAAATGGCAAGCTTGCCTCTTCGGTGAGGCAGGCAATATTTCCGCGCGCGCTCTGTGTCACCATCGCCCCCTGCCCGCCCGGCATAGCCAGTACAAGCCGGCGCGCCTTATCGCGATAACCATCCAAATAAGGCCCCGTATAGCCAAAGCCTAAAATCTCTAAATCATCAACCGCGCCCGTAACATCCTCTGCCCATAAGCTAGACAAGCGGCGATTGACCATGCGCAGCGCCGTTCGGCCCATGGGCGAGGCGTAAAATTCTTGTAACTGAACAACACTCAGACGCATTTTATATTTTGACCAACATTTTAAAGACTGTTTTCGCCAATAATAGTCTATTTTAGACATATTGATTAGTCTTTACCCTAATCGCCTTTATAACATATTGCACCGTATATAGAGAGAGCTTATGGGCGCAAATTTATGAGCCAAGTTAACTGCAAAAAAGAGACCCTCATGCCAAACATGTCTACTCATTTACAGATCAAACAATTTCCTTGCCTATCGGACAATTACGGCTTTCTTGTTCATGATTCTCAAAGCGGCCAGACCGCCAGTATTGATAGCCCAGATGCAGATGAAATTATGCGCCAAGCCGATTTGGCAGGATGGGAGCTGACTCATATTTGGAACACGCATCATCACTTTGATCATGTTGGCGGCAATCTCGCGATCAAAGCCGCGCGCGACGTGACAATTATCGGCCCCAAGGCCGAAGCGGCGCGTATTCCCGGCCTCGATATTGCGCTGGGCGAAGGCGAGACAGCTATGCTGGGCGCGCATAAGGCGCAAATTTTTGACACGCCCGCCCATACGCTGGGCCATATTGCCTATTATTTTACAGAGCAAAATATGATCTTTGTTGGCGATACATTATTTGCGCTGGGCTGCGGGCGCCTTTTTGAAGGCACGCCAGAAATGATGTGGGAGGCCATGCAAAAATTTGCCAAATTACCCCATGATACCAAGGTCTATTGCGCCCATGAATATACGCTCTCTAACGGAAAATTTGCTCTATCAGTCGACGGCGAAAACCCAGAGCTTTTAGCCTATATGGAGCGTGCAAAAGCGCTGCGAGATGAGGGAAAGCCCACCGTGCCCACAACAATTGGCGCGGAGCTTAAGGCCAATCCCTTTATGCGCGCCGATAGCGCGCCGCTACGCGCGGCCGTAAATATGCCCGATGAGCCCGCCGCGCAGGTGCTGGGCGAGATTAGGCGGCGTAAAGATAATTTTTAGAGCCTGTACGGGCTAACTTATTGCGCCGCGCTTATCGTATCATCTACGCTTTGAGTGGGGCTTGGCCAATCAGGCGAGGCGCTAGGCACGCCAAACATATAGCCTTGTAGATAATCCACACCTAGCCGCGTTAAAAGATCGGCATCCTCACGCGTATTGACAAATTCTGCCACGGTCTTCACCGAAAACGTTTGGGCTAGATCAACAATCATGCGCACAAAGGTTTGCTTATGCGGCGTTGTTGACAGCTCGCGAATAAAACTTCCGTCAATTTTAATCTCATCTGCTTCAATGGCCATAAGATTTTGAAAGGTTGTGTAACCTGCGCCAAAATCATCAATCGCAAAGGTGCAGCCCAGCGCCCGCGCCGCATTAGAAAACTGACTTGCTCGCGCCGGATCATCAATTGCGACCGTTTCAGTCAGCTCAATAATGATGCGAGATGTATCTGCGCCCAGTGCTTTTAAGGCGCGAATATAATCCGCCGCCGCAATGTCATTTTTAACCGTTACGGCTGAAATATTAAGCGCAAGGGAAATATCAGGAACGCTGCGTAACGTCTGGCTCGCAATTTCTAAGGCGCGCCGATCCAGTAAATGGACAAGGTTTAAACGCTCCGCTGCCATGATAAACTCACCTGCGGGAACAAGCTCGCCATCCTCACGGCGCAATCGCAATAAACATTCATAATGATGCGGCTCGCGCGTATCGGCATGGACAATGGGCTGAAACGCAATTGTCAGGCGGCGCATATTCAGCGCGTCTAAAATATCAGCTTCGCCCATCTGTGATTGAGGCAGGGTTTTATCAAGGGGCGGCAAATCTGGATCATAGGCGGCAAAGCCTCCTGCCAACTGCGTCTGTGAACCACTCGCTGGTAAGCGGCTATGGGCCAAAGCAATTTTCGAGTATTGAAGCGCGCTATATGCACGACGCGCCTGTGTAGGAATTTTCACAGATCCTATGGCAAATTGGCCATATAGATCGCCAAAAGGGGAGGCATAAGGCCTATCAGATAAGAGCGCCAACATATGGGCAGCAAATGTCTGCATCCCCAAATTTTGCCCCTCCTGTCTTTGTCCTTCCAATTTTGGCTCCCCCAATTTTTGTTTTTCTTGCGCCCCGCAATCACATATGGCCACGCCAAATGTATCGGCGCTAATACGCGCGGCAAAATCAGGAAGCCTTAGGCTAGATTTAAGCCGCCCAGCCACGCCCGCTAGCAGGCGATCACCCGCCTCATAGCCATAGGCTATATTCACATCGTCAAGATTGGTAATTTGCAACTGTAAAAACGCCGCCTCACGCCCATATCGCTCGCTAGCAGAAATAGTCTGAGCCAAATCTTCAATCAGGCGCGTCTTGTTCCAAAGCCCTGTTACCTCATCATGATGGGCTAAATAAGCGGCGCGCTGCTCCGTAGATTTTTGGAGATCAATGTCGCGCACAACGCCAATAATATGACTTGCCTCTTTGCCCTCGCCCGCCACGCGTTTGCCTTTTTCTTCAAGCCAGATGCGTTGCCCGTCAAAACGTAGAACTTGATATTCCACCTTATAGCTCGCCCCATCCCATGTTAGCGCTCGCAGCGCCGCTTTGCGGGCCTGTATCCCCTCTGGGGTTAAAAGGGCACATAATTCGGAAAGCTCAGCGGGGACTTGGTCAGGACGTGAGGTTAAGAGTAAGGCAGCTTGGTCAATATCGCGCCATGTCAATGCGCCGGCGCGCCATTCAAACATCACAGCATCAAGCAAAGAAAAACCCTGTAGCAAGACACTGTCCGCCGCTTGGTTTTCGTTTTTTGCTTCGCTCTTTAGAGGATGCCCAGATTTGCTTTTAGGCATTTTTAAATTAGCGTTAGCGGGTATTTTATCTATGTCTCGCAAAATTTTCACACATCTTTACTAAATCACAAAGCTTAACAAATTACACCTAAAGCGTGTATTAATCAGAAAAGCCACCCTCTACACCAAAATCTCTACGCGCCGAGGCAATCGTAACAATAAATCCAGCCATGACGTCTAAAAGCGTCATAAGTGTGATCAGGAAAAAGACTGAGGTCGCAAACGCGCCAAACAGTAAAAACTCAACCAAACACAAGATAAAAATAAGCATTGAAAAGGCATGATTTATCACGGCCGCGCGCCCTGTGCCTGTTGACTTTAAAAGCTCGAAAAACAGCATGACCAAGGCCATTGAAATCAGCATATCGCCGGGGCTAATTTCCCAGCCCGCGCCAGATGTCATAGGGAGAATAATAAATTGCTCGTCTAGCCGCGCGCGTACAAAATCCACACTCACAAATGCCTGACCACTAAAGGCCATAACATTATAAACCAAGACAGGAATGCTCATCAGCGGAACCACTGTAAATATACCCATTTTACGTGCCTCCTCATCAAAGCCGAATCAAGTCTTAACAGAGTCTAAATGGGAAAGACTAGCAAGGGGTTAACGCAAATTTACGCCGCCTCTTTGCGAAATTTCAGGCATGAAAAAGCGCCCCCCAATAGCGTCAAAGACTATTAATGGGGCAGCTGCAGACTGATAATATTGTAATGAGCTTAAGCGGAGATATAGCTTCGGAGATGAGCCGCCTCTTGTTCGGCATCAGCGATTTTACGTTTAACCACATCGCCAATAGACACCACCCCTGCAATCTCGCCATCATCCACAATTGGAACATGACGAATTTTCGAGCCAGACATGATCTCCATCACATCCTCAAGGCTCGCCGAGCTGGGCAATGTAAAGACGCGGGACGTCATAGATTTTGTGACGCATTCATCCCTAAATCCGCTTTCTTGGCGTAAAGATTTTCTGACAATATCTCGTTCGGATAAAATACCATCTAGCTTACCCTGAGCATCGGTCACTAAGACCACACCAATATTTTTATCATTGAGCACTTCGATAGCCTCACGCAATTTCGCTGTATTTTCCACAGCGTAAACATCGCGCCCCTTACGCTCAAGAATTTCCTTCACGCTCATAATTTCTTCTCCATTTATTATTTTTATGCTGTCTCTCATAGCACACATTACAGATTTCAGCAATGAAACCAGCATCAGACCCAAATTCAGATCAAGCTTCAGATCAAGCTTCAGATCAAGCTTCAAGACAAATCTCAAGCCAAACTCAAACTCTCCTCAATGTGATAAAATTTTGGCTATTCGCTTGCGCAAAACAGGCAAAAGATCAGCCTCAAACCATGGGTTTTTAGCAAGCCATAAATTATTGCGCGGACTGGGATGAGGCAAGAAAGCCTGCGCGGGAGCCATATCATCAAGCGTGGCGTTATAATCTTTGGCGCGCTGCGTTACATTGCGTCTGGGCCGCACAGGGTCATGCCAATCTTGGGCATATTTTCCTAAACATAATGTCAGTTCAAGCTGAGGCATTTTTTCTAAAAGAGCCGAGCGCCAGCTTTGCGCGCAAATGCGGCGCGGCGCGAGATCCCCGCGCCCGTTTTCCTGTGTCCCCGGATAACAAAAACCCATAGGCAAAATCGCAAACTTATTGGGGTCGTAAAATTGCGCGGCGCTAACACCCAGCCAGCTGCGCAAACGCACGCCCGAGGCATCAGCAAAGGGGCGGCCCCCAACATGAGTTTTACGCCCTGGCGCATGGCCCGCCAAAAGAATGGGGGCCTGCGCGCCATATTGAAAAAGCGGATCAGGCCCAAGCGGTAAGTCTTTACAAATTGTGCAGGCGCGCACTTTGTCCGCTAATTGCGCCGCGCTTAGCTGGGCCAGCTCAGCTTTGGGTACTATTTGCGTCATGGCTTAGGCGGCTCACCCTGCAAAGAGGCCTTAAGTTCATTGTCAAAGCTGGCCAAGACGGCGCGGCGGGCGGGCGCGCCCTCTTGCCAGCCATCGCCCTCCAAACCGAAACTGGCGGCAATATCAAACCAGTCTGCGCGCAATAATTGGCCCATAAGCCCTTCTGCCGAGAGGCATTTGCGGCCCGCCACTTCTTCTAGGTTTAACACTATGGGGCCCGTCTTATGATAGCTGCGATAAATCAGTTCTGTACAGGCCAGCCGATCCGCGCTGGAAAAATCAAAAGAGAAATCATACAGTTTTCCCGCATGACTCATTGCATTGTTAATGGCGAGGCGGCGTTGCGGCAGGGTTAATTTTGGCCTCAAAATGATAAAGGCATCCAGCTTTAATGTGTCTTCAATAGGCCGAAACAAAACGCCGTCTTTCTTGCTTTCAAGAAAAACAGCGCGCGCGGCGTGATAATGTTTCGCCCCCTCAATAAGAGGCATATCCAGCGCGCGGCGCTGTTCATTATCACCTATATAAAGCGCGGCATGAGGCCAAAATCCGGGCAAAAAGACATTAGATAAGGCATCATCATGGCGCGTAACAAACACATCTCCAGGCTGACAAAAGCTCAGGACTTTCTGATATGTCTGAGCGCTTACCCGCTTGGGCGCGCCAACAGGTTTAATAAAGGGCTGTTTTAGCTCCGCAATGGCCGAGCCTGATACTTCAAAGAGGCTAAAGAGGGTTTTACGCGCCGCGGATTTATGGCGGCGGCGATAATTAAAGGCCCGAAAAGACAGACGCCGGCGCGCCCATCCAAACAGCTCTGGCGTTAAATGCGGCACTTCATCTTTTAAAAGCTGTCCAGCAGGGCCAAATAATGGGCCAGACATAGCGTGATAAATATCCATGTCATAGCGCGTAAAAAACCGCCAGCTCTTATGATATTTGGCAATAATTTTCGGCGAGGTGAGCCCCTTATAAAGAGCGGTAAATGTTTTGCGCTCTATACCAAAACGCGGCGCGGCCTCGTCAAGTTTTTCCCAGACAACATTGCGCCCGCGTGCCATGTCCAGCAAATAAGTTCCTGTGCGCACCAACATAGCAGCGGCGCAAAAGGCGATGCCCTGAGCGCGCAAATTTTGGACATGGGAGGCATTTATCTGGCCATCAACAATTGGCAACAGGCTTTTAATCATTTGCCAAAGTGACACCCGCACGGCCAAATAACGGTGATATCTTTGCCGTAAGCGCTCATCTTCGTCGGGCATATAATAGCCGCGCGCCTGAGCCTGTTTGGCATCATTTAGCTCTTGGATAAGATCAGCCTGAGAGGGCAAGCTTGGCGCGGCGGCCAATAAGGCACGCGCGCCATCTTCTAAAAGCTGATCCACACAAATATCCTCGCCCTGGGGAGCACCAGATAATGGCTGTAATATTTCTGGCATGCGCGTCATTTATATTTCGTCCCAGCCTTATAGATTTTTCAAATAAAGCCGTTAAGCGCGTCTTAAATCTGGCGGCGTGGCTTCAATATTAAAGGCCGCAATAGCGTCATCTAAGCTCACAATGGTCTGGCCCTGACTCCCTAACCGCCTAAGCGCCAATTTGCCCTCTTCGGCTTCGCGCTTGCCAACAACAGCAATGATTGGAATTTTCTTATCGGCGGATAATTCGCGGATTTTATAATTGATCTTTTCATTACGAATATCCAAATCGGCGCGAATACCTGCGCTGCGTAATTTTTCGACAACCTCATGCGCGTAATCATTGGCCTCAGAGGTAATGGTTGCGACAACCACTTGAGTCGGGGAGAGCCAGAGCGGAAATTTGCCCGCATAATTTTCAATTAAAATACCAAGGAAGCGCTCAAAACTGCCAAGCACCGCGCGGTGCAACATAACGGGCGTGTGGCGTTTATCATCATCTCCAACAAAGCTGGCTTTGAGCCGTTCGGGAAGATTAAAATCTGCCTGAATCGTGCCCGCCTGCCATTCACGGCCAATGGCATCTTTGAGCACAAAGTCCAGCTTAGGCCCGTAAAATGCCCCGTCCCCTTCATTAAGCTCAACATCTAGCCCAGAGGCTTTAGCGGCCTCCTCAAGCGCGGCTTCGGCCTTATCCCAGACCTCATCAGAGCCGACGCGCGTTTCAGGGCGCGTTGAAAATTTCACCATCACATCATCAAAGCCTAAATCCGCATAGACGGATTTGAGCATATCGGTAAAGGCTTTCACCTCATCGGTAATTTGGTCATCACGGCAAAAAATATGGCCATCATCTTGCACGAAAGAGCGCACCCGCATTAAGCCATGCAGCGCCCCAGAAGGCTCATAGCGATGACAGCTTCCAAATTCAGCCAGCCGTAATGGCAAATCGCGATAGCTTTTTTGGCCATGATTAAAGACCTGAATATGGCACGGACAATTCATCGGCTTTAACGAGAGAACTTTGTCCTCTTCTGCGATTTCTGCGACAAACATATTTTCGCGATATTTATCCCAATGGCCCGAAGCTTCCCAAAATTTACGGTCCATAAGCATGGGCGTTTTAATTTCTTGATAGCCAAACTCGCGCTGACGGCGCTGCATATATTGCTGCAAAGTTTGATAAAGCGTCCAGCCTTGAGGATGCCAGAAAGCTTGGCCTTGCGCTTCTTCTTGGAAATGGAACAAATCCAGCTGACGGCCAAGGCGGCGATGATCGCGCGCTTCGGCTTCTTCAATCTGCTTAAGATGGGCGTCCAGTTCCTCTTGGGTGGCCCAAGCCGTGCCGTAAATGCGTTGGAGCTGAGCATTCTTGCTGTCTCCGCGCCAATAGGCGCCAGCCACTTTCATCAGCTTAAAGGCTTTGCCAACTTTACCTGTGGAGGGCAAATGCGGGCCACGGCACAGATCATACCATTTGCCCTGCTTATAAATAGTGATGGTCTCAGATTCAGGCAGATCAGAAATCAGCTCAGCCTTATAAGTCTCGCCCATATCTTTAAACAGCTTAATCGCCTCATCGCGCGCCCACACCTCACGGGTAAATTTATCATTGCGGTTAATGATAAAGGCCATCTTCTTTTCTATCGCGGCAAAGTCCTCTTCTGAAAAAGGCTCCTCGCGCGCAAAATCATAGTAAAAGCCATTTTCAATAACAGGGCCAATTGTCACCTGAGTTCCGGGAAATAGCTCTTGCACGGCTTCGGCTAAAACATGAGCCGCGTCATGACGGATAAGCTCTAAGCCTTCAGGATCTTTCGCGGTGATTAGCTCAATCGCCGCATCCGTTTCAATCTCGCGGCCCGCATCACGTAGCTCGCCATTGATCTTGGCCGCCAAAACTTTTTTAGCCAAACCTGAACTGATAGATTTGGCCACAGTCAATGGCGTAGCTCCGGCGTCATATTGCCGTGTTGCGCCATCTGGAAATGTTAAAGTGACCATGTTTAATCTCTATTTACTTGTCAGGTTTGTGTCGCCAAAGGCCATATCGCCACGGCGCCCATATTGGCGCCTTTTGCACCTTTTCGGGGACATTATCAATGCCCGATGAGGCCCCTAAAGCTTTAATAGGATGACAGCGCGAGAGCCGCGCAAGCGTCATCCACCCCCCGCGCCACAGACCATGTTTCGAAATTGCCTCAACCGAGTAAGAACTACACCCTGGGTCATAGCGGCACCGCACGCCCAGCATATGAAATAATGGGGAGAGCGTATATTTATAGCCATATAAAAGCGCCAGAGCGGGATAGGCGCTAAGAGCTTTGCGCGTAGATTTTGACATAATACCCATTAGCTTAACCGCCCAGACGCTACAAGCAAGCCCCTCCTAGGGCGGCTCCACTAGGCTGCAGGAAGACTAGCCAAGAGATTAGCAAGAAACTAGCAGGCCTGAACGGCCTCCAGCGCGGCGTCAAAGGCTAATAAAGTGGAGGTATGGCGCGCGGGATAATCTGTAACGCCCGCCAGTAAAGACAATTTTTCGAAGCGCCCATCAGGCGCGCTCTCGCCCTTTTTCAGCATGGCGTAAAGCCCATCTCGCGCATGGCTTATCTCAGCTAGGCTCGCGCCGATAATATTTTGCTGCAATATTGCCGCGCTAGCTTGGCCCAGCGCGCAGGCCTGAACCCGCAAAGCACAAGATGTGACGCGCCCCCCATCCATCTGCACGTCAAGCTCTAGCTCGCTTCCGCAAAGCTTGGAAACCTTGCGCGCGCTCGCGCAAGGCTGCTCTAAGCGCTCATGGCGCAAGCTGGCCGCAAGGCCCAAAATTTCATCATTATAAAGACTATCTAGCATTCGCTAAATATAGAGCGGCTATGCCCCCGCGTCCATATCAGCTAGCACATCATCAATCATGCCAAGAGCGGTTCGCACTTCGCCTTCCGTGACATTAAGCGCAGGCGCGAGGCGCACAACATTATCGCCCGCCGTGCCGACCAAGAAACCCGCCTCTAAGGCCCGCATACGGAAGTCAGCATTTGCGCCGTCTTTTTTAAATTTAAACCCAACCAAAAGGCCTTTACCGCGCACCTGCTCTAAGAGGGACGGATATTTTTGGCGCACTAGGGCCTGAAGGCCTGCTTCAAGCTCAGCAGAGACGGCATTAATATGGGCCATAAATTTATCATCAGCCAAATAATCCAGACAGGCATGACCCACCGCCATAGCCAAAGCATTGCCGCCATATGTGCTGCCATGTGTGCCGGGCGTCATCGTGTCGGCCACGCGCGCGCTCGCAATTGTAAAGCCCAGCGGGAAGCCCCCGCCAACACCCTTAGCGCAGGCCATAATATCAGGCGCGCAATCTTCAAACCATTGATGGGCAAAGAGCTTGCCTGTGCGGCCTGCTCCGCATTGCACTTCGTCGTAAATAAGCAATATGCCCTGCTCGTCACATAATTTGCGCAAGCCCTGCAAGCAGGCCTCTGGCACGGGACGCAAGCCGCCCTCACCTTGAACAGGCTCGATTAAAATTGCGGCGGTCTTATCATCAATGGCGGCGTTAAGCGCCTCATGATCACCAAAGGCTAGTTTTATATAGCCGGGCAGTTTCGGGCCAAAACCTTCAAGATATTTTTCATTGCCTGAGGCATTTACCGCCGCATAGGTGCGGCCATGAAATGAGCCGTCAAAGCCAATAATGTTTACCCGTTCTGGATTGCCATTTTTATAGTGAAAGCGCCGCGCAGATTTAAGCGCTAACTCAACCGCCTCAGATCCGCTATTGCCAAAAAAGACCCGCTCCCCAAAGGTGAGCGCGCAATAGCGATCCGCCAGTTCGGCTTGGCCCGGAATTTCAAACATATTGGACAAATGCCAAAGCTTTTGCGCTTGCTCATGCAAAGCGCTGACCAAGACAGGATGAGCATGGCCCAGTGTGTTGACCGAAATACCCGAAATAAAATCAAGATATTTTTTTCCCGACTTTTCTGTCAGCCAGACGCCAGCCCCGTGGATAAATTCCACCTCAGGCGGGGCATAGGTCGGGTAAAGATGATCGCGGCTCATAGCTGGCTCCAAATTTATCAAGCAAGGGACAAGCCCCATAATGGGCGCGCATCATATGCAGAACAGGCGAAAAGGCTAGACGCAATATTAAAAAAAATTACACAAAAAAAGAGGCGCTCTCACGCCTCTCATATAAGTTTTAAACCTTAGTCTTAGACTAATTTATTCTTCTGAGCGATTACCGCCCATGCCCATGCCGCCGCCTTCGCCGCCGCCCATGCCCTGACCACCACCTTGGCCGCCGCCTTGACCGCGTTCGCCTTGAGCCGCAGCGCCGCCTGCATTTTCAGGACGACAGACAAGCGATTCATTTTGGCCAAGAATCTGACATGTTCCGCTCGACTCGCCGCGCTGTGATGTAAAACTACAAGAGGCGCTTTCTTCTAAGCTCTCACAAGCACTAATGGCTTCAACAGGTATTCCGCCGCCAGTATCGCCGCCCATACCGCCGCCATTACCCATGCCGCCGCCGCCCATACCGCCGCCGCCGCCCATACCCATGCCGCGCTGTTCTGGTTGCTCTCCAGAGTCTTGCGCAAAACTGACGGGCATAGCGACCAAGCTGCCCAGGATAAATGCTGTAGAAAGTAAATATTTCATAATCTTACCTTGATGTTAAATGTCTATGTAGTGAATATCTCACCAGCCTATCTAAAATACATAATGCAGGCCATCTATATAGAGGCCATGGCGCAATACAACTTAAGCATAATTCATATTGCTACAATCATAGATAAGCTTATCAGCCATGAATATAGCCTGAATATAGGCGCGCGCATTTCTCAGCTCTGCAACCCGGTTATTTAACCGTGTCAAAGCTTGCCAGCTTTGCGTGAAAAGCGCTCCAATCATCATGCCTGTCGATAAATGACCACAGCGCGCCAATTTGCTCATAAATTAAGCTGGCGGGAATATCATCTTCATAAGGGGCGGCGCAGGGCTGATAAGTTTTAAATATAAGCTTCCAATCTGCAAAATCTGGATGTTTATAAGCCAGCTCATTTATCCCTGACATGGCCCGTTTTTCCTGCGCTAACCCTGCGCGAAAATCATGGAAAAATTGCGGCCAGCTCGCTTGCGAGCCTTCTAACAGTTCAAATGTTTTGAGCGCAAAAGCGCTGTCACGGTCAAGATCGCCCGACGGGCTAACGCCCAAACGGTTAAAAAGCTGCTCCACTAAAGCGGCGCGGTAATGAAGCGCATAATCCTCCATGGCCTTAATCAGAGGGGCGTCATCACAAATCAAAGATAAGCAATTGGTCAGCTGGGCAAGGTTCCAATACATGGCTTGAGGCTGACGGGCGAAAGCATAAAGCTTATTATGATCAAAATAGGCGGCGGTAAAATCAGACTGCAATGTGGGCAAAAAGCGGTAAGGGCCATAGTCAAAACTCTCGCCCGTAATATTCATATTATCCGTATTCATCACCCCGTGCACAAAGCCCGCCGCCATCCAGCTTGCCACGGTTTGCGCGCTAGACTTAGCCACGGCGCCCAGCAAAGCTTGGGGCGTGCGTTCGGCCTGCGGATAATAATGGCGTAGGCAATAATCTGTCAGCTTTTGCATCGCCTCCTTATCATCTTCAAAATAAAGCCGCTGAAATGTGCCAAAGCGTATATGAGAATGAGACAAACGCACCATAACGGCGCTGCGTGTTGGGGACGGCTCATCCGCGCGCTCAAGCGCCTCTCCCGTCTCAATCAGAGAGAGCGTTTTTGAGCTATTTACGCCAAGACTATTGAGATAGCGCGTGGCAAGCACTTCGCGCACCCCGCCCAAAAGCGTAAGCCGCCCATCCCCGCGGCGTGAATAAGGCGTCGTGCCAGAGCCTTTCGTGCCCAGATCTAATAGCCGCCCATCGCCCCCGCGCATTTGCGCAAATAAAAAGCCGCGACCATCGCCAATATTAGGATTATAATTTTGAAATTGATGGCCATGATAGCGCAGCGCCAAAGGCGTTTTTAAATTATCAGGCAGTGGCTCAAAACGGCCAAAATGAGCAATCCAATCTTCATCCGATAAGGCGTCCAAGCCAATGCTTAGCGCCGCCTCTTGCCCGCGGTAACGTAGACCGGTTTTAGGAAAATTGGCCGCCCCAACAGCGTCATAAAAATCATCGCCTAGCTCGGTTATTTTTACATCCGCCTGATAGGCCGAAGATATGCGCATTAGATTTTACCCACTTTTTGGCGCAAGAAAGCGCCAACATCAACCGCGGTCGATTTGCCAATCGGAAAGGCTTTGGTGAAGTTTAAAAAGCCATGCGGCACATTTTTAAGATGACGATAATCCACCTCATTACCCGCCGCTACAAGCATATCCGCATAGGCGCGCCCTTCAATGCGCAGCGGATCAAGATCGCAGGTCAGCACAAAGGCTGGCGGGAGTTTGGCAAGGTCTTTTTCAAATAAAGGGGACAGGCGCACATCCTGCACATCGGCGTCCACCACATAGTTTTTTTCAACATAACTTAGCGCGACATAACCAAGCATCAAACTATCCTGCCAGCCTTTTTTATGAGGCTCTTTTTCGGCAAGCTGCATAAGCGGATAGAGCAAGGCTTGCGCGCATATTTTTTGGCGATATTTTTGCGCGAGATAGCTTGCCATATTGCCGCCAGCACTATCCCCGCCAATGGTAATTTTATTCGCGTCAATGCCGCGCGCGCCGCCATCTGAAAGCGCATATAACAGAGCCTGCTCGCAATCGTCTGGCCCTGCTGGAAAAGGATGGCGCGGGGCAAGACGATAATCAACAGAAAGCACGCGCATCGCGCTGGACAAAGCAATGCGGCGACATAATCCGTCATGGGTCTCAATGCTGCCTACGACAAATCCGCCGCCATGCAAATACACAAAACAGGGGCCCTTAGCCGCTTCAATCGCTGGAAGATTGGCGGGCACATAAAGGCGCATAGGAATATGATGGCTGTCCATCTCAATAGTAAAATCACTTACCGTTTCCATCTCTGGCCCGGGCTCGCCAAAGCGGTTGGCGAGCTTATGCACTTGGTCATGCAGATTACGAAACGCCTTTTCATCAGGCATTAATTTAAGGCTTTTCCTGTCCCCCATCTTGCTAGTCCGGGCTTTAAATTCGTCAAATAGACTCACGGTGCATATCCCCCTTGCACTAGAAAGTTTTGTTCTTCGGCCGTGCTTTTACGGCCTAAAATATGATTGCGGTGTGGAAAGCGGCCAAAGCGCTCTATCACCCGGCGATGCTCGCGAGCATGATGGAGTGTGCTTGGATTGTCTAGCCCGCGCTGACATAAATGCACGCAGTCTTCTTGGTGGGCTAAAAGCTCGCTATGCATATAGGGCATATAGAAAAAAGCGCGCCGCGACTGGGGCTCTCGCAAATCAAACCCAGCCTTAACTGCGCGCGAGGCGACGCCCAAGGCAAGCTCATCCCACACAAACATGGCCTTCGTATCGCGGTACATATTGCGCGGAAATTGATCAAGCATGAGCACTAAAGCTAGCGCGCTATCTGGCTCAGCCTCCCATTCATGGGGGCTATTTTTTTGCAAGGCGGCGGCAGCGTCAATCGAATCAAATTCAAATTTTGCGCGAATATCAGCATCAAAGCTATCAGATTTTTTAAACCATTTCCCAGAGCCAGACTGCTCAAACCAAAAATCCAATATGTCTTCTGCCCGCACCATATTTCACCCAACATCTTATTTGTGTGTGATCTTTTATAGCCGTAAATCAGAATTTTGAATACGCTCAAACATAGCCGAATCTATCGGCTCATATTTTTCACTCTCTGGGCTTGCGACAAATAATGGATCATAAACCCGATCAGGGTCAAAGCCATCTTTGACCAGATTAGTCTTTTTGAATTTAAATGTGCCCGTCGTATCGCTCTCGCGGCTAATGCGTAGGAAAACGGGCTGCGCATAATGAGGAAGCTCCGCGGCAACATGTTTGTGCAAATCTTCCATATTCAAACTTTTTTCAACCACAAGCGAGGCCATGCCCGCGCGGCCATCACAGCCTGGAACGCTCACACCGTAAACATTGGCTTGGATGATGCCGTCAAATTTTGACAAAGCCGCCGCCACTTCACCCGTCGCCACATTTTCTGCCTTCCAGCGATACGTATCGCCAATTCTATCAACAAAATAAATATAACCATCACGATCTTTGCGCACCAAATCACCTGTGCGAAAATACATATCGTCTTTTTTAATGACATTACGCAAAATTTTCTTTTTAGTGGCCTCTTCATTTTGATAACCGTCAAAGCGAAAGCGCGCCGTATTCGGATCAATCTTGCCTAAAAGCTCACCGATTTCATCAGCTTTAGCCATACGGCAAAATCCATCTGGCCCGCGCGGATTCGTGCCTCTTTCAACATCAAAGGCGGCAACCTCGACGTTAAATCTAAATTTCAAATAATCTGGCACGCGCCCAATCGCGCCCACGCGGCCATTAATATTGAGCAAAGATACATTGCCCTCCGTCGCCCCGTAAAATTCGGTCACAGCTTCAATATTAAACCGCGAGACAAAACCCGGCCAGACTTCGGGCCGCAGCCCATTGCCCAAAATATGGCGAATTTTATGCGAGCGTTCGAGCGGATGGGCAGGCGCGGTTAATAAGAAACGGCACAGCTCGCCCACATACATAAAGAGCGTCGCCTTATATTCCACCGCCTCTTCCCAAAATTTAGAGGCTGAGAATTTTGGCCGTACAATCACAGCTCCGCCTGTGCTGAGCGCCGTGCCAACCCCGCAAAGCCCGCCTGTGGCGTGATAAAGCGGAAGCACCATCATCATGCGGTCTTCGGGGCCAGAGCGCGCCGCCGCCGCAAAAGCGCGCAAATAGTTTTGCGCGCGCACATGGGTGACCTTAGCCGCTTTGGGCAGCCCCGTCGTGCCAGAGGTAAACATTTTCATGATCTGATCCGCGCCAACAATCCCCGCGCGGTGATCACGGCTTGGGCGTTCTTGGCTTTGCGTCTCAATAGCGGCGTCAAAACTCTCCATCCCCTTCACGGCTCCAAAGGCGCTAACAACGGCAATATCGCCTTCAATATCGTCCTGCGCGCTATCCCATGCGGGGGCCATTTCATGATCGAGAATTAAAATTTTGGCCTTTGATATATTCAGACAATGGGCCAGCGCGCTGGCGGCCAGCTGAAAATTGAGCAAAGCAGGAACCACCCCCACTTTGGACAAGCCATACCAGAGCGCAACATATTCCAAGCGATTTCGCGCAAAAACAGCAACAGTATCTCCCGCCGCGCATCCTCGGCTAAGGGCCCAATTGGCGACCTGATTGGCATAGGCGTCAAATTGAGCATAGGTCCAGCTCCTATCATCTTCAATAAAGGCAAGATTGCTAGAAAATTTATCACAAGCACGCTCAAGATCGTCAGGAACAAGATTAGGCGACTGCCCGTCAATATTTTTAACAGCGCCCAATACGTGCAACAAATCGCTCACATAACGATATTCGCGTTTGATTTTGGAAAAAAAACCCATCTATCCTATCCTATCCCGCTTATGGTCTATATTTTCATACGCATAAGGGCGCGGGTATGTTTGTTTTAGCTCCCCTATAATAGTTTTAGCATAAAGCAGCCCCCTAGGCCGTCAACCATACGCCGCATGGTTTTCACATAAGTCATTTTACAAACTGCCTTTTATAATAGCGGCTATAATAGCGGCGTAAAATTGGCGCAAAACAGACGCGAAACGAAAAAGGCCTCTGTCGGTCATACCGATCAGAAGCCTTATCTTGGCGGGTGTCTAATCCGCATATATGCAAGAGGGTGTCTAGGCCTCTTATGGGTCGCCAAACGTGGGAGCTCGTTTTAGCGTTTAAAGGCAAAGCCTTTGGGAAATTGCTCGTGGGAGCGAGCTTTACATTGTGGGAGCAATGTAGATACCACATATCTTGCAACCCTTATGCCAGTTTTCTGAGCTCTAAATCAGGCGCTTTTAAGGCGAAAAAGGCGAAAATCTTCATGTTTAAGGCGATTATCTCGCCATGCCTGCCAGATCATGTTTCACATTGAAACAGAGTGTCGCATTTTAGGACATCAATCGTCAAAATAGAGCCGAACAGGACGAGGCGCTTAAAAAATATATCTGAAATCTTCGCCTAAAGTTTTCGCCTAAAATATTCAATGGTACGGGTGGTCGGACTCGAACCGACACTCCAGAGGAACTGGATTTTGAATCCAGCGCGTCTACCAATTCCGCCACACCCGCATCGAAGATTTGCGACATATAAAGCAGTCTATTTCAGATGGCTATACCTGATTTTACTGATTGTGTATTTTGCCACATCTACATCGCTTTAACTATGGCTTTACTTCGTCCAAGCCACGCCAAAACACCTCCCCCAAGTGACGCCTGACAAGCAGGCTATAAAAAAATTAAAATTTACTTGAAGTCGCCTAAAGATGCATTATGACCAATTGCATGATTTCTGCCTGTTCAAGTACTGAGAAAGTTTCAGTTAAACAGCCTGGTGACACAAAGCTCACCTGTGATCAAATTCAACAAAATTTTGACGACATGGACGTGATCATGGAAGAAGCCCGTAAGAACAAGGGCGCAAGCGGCACAAATATTGCGGCGGCGGTATTCTTTTGGCCTGCTGCGGTTGGTAATTACATGGATGCAAAAGACTCTGAAGAGCTTGTTGAAGAGCGCCGTCAACATTTGGCAGAAATTTACGAAGACAAAGGCTGCTAACACTGTTGTAGTTTTAATTAAAAGCCTCTTCGAGCAATTTTCGGAGAGGCTTTTTTTATGCCCTGTTCACCTTTTTGCGCTACACCGCGCCTATGTTAAATAAATTTCTTGAAACGCAATATGAGCGCGTTAAAGCGCTGGCTGGCCATAAACGGGCTGAGCCTGCTTTGGCGGCTGTATCATTTATTGAAAGCTCTGTTTTTCCGATCCCGCCTGATGTGATGATCATCCCGATGGTTGTGGCACGGCCAGAGCGGGCATGGCGCATTGCGCTTATATGCACAATTGCCTCTGTACTGGGCGGGATTTTAGGATATTTTCTCGGCCTTATGTTTTGGGACATGCTGGGCGCGCCCATGCTAGAGAAGTTGGGCAAAGCCGATAAAATGGCCCGCCTACAAGACATATATGACACCCATGGCGCGCTGGCGGTCTTTTGCGCAGGGCTAACGCCTTTCCCCTATAAAGTCATTACGATTATGAGCGGAGCGCTAAAGCTTAATTTTGCTCTCTTTGTTGCCGCAAGCGTGCTGGCGCGCTCTTTGCGCTTTTTCCTTGTCGCAGGGATTGTGAAAAAGTTTGGCCTGCAAGCTGAAGACTATATTCGTAAGAATTTCGCGCTCGCGACCATTATCATATTCATTTTATTGGCGGGGCTTTATGCTGTTTGGCATTGGGGCATTAGCCCGATGATATAGGCAGTTAATCAGCCCCCCTGATATCAACCTATTTAAAATCAGCCTATTTAAAGTCAGCTTATTTAAAATCAGGCAACACAACAAGACGAGCATAACCAAAGCTGTCAAAGCTTTCGCGCCGCGCTATATTTGCGGTTGAATTTTCTTTTGGGCCAATCAACAAAGCCGTATTGACATTCATTAAATTTGGCCCGTCTTTTAAGACCTCCCTTTGGGCAGGCGGTAGCGCCTGCGCGCCAAGCAAGCTTTTAACGCGGCGCGCAATGGCCTCGCCGCTATCAATAAAGGTGACGCCCTTGGGGGCCGCGAGAGAGAGCTCATCAGCTAAAAGCGGAAAATGAGTGCAGGCTAAAACAATAATATCGGGGCTGGTGCGCCCTGCAAATAATGGCGCGATTTCTTGCCCAAGCGCGCTTATATCCACGGGCTGTCCAGCTAATTTACGCTCCGCCATTTCAACCAGCGCCGTGCTGCCATGCAGGCTCACCTCACAGGCGCTCGCAAAATCACGGATCAGCCCGCCCACATAACTTCGCGATATAGTGCCCGGCGTGCCCAGCACCCCAATCGCTTTGG
The DNA here is from genome assembly GCA_023301505.1 of Robiginitomaculum sp. GTDB lineage: Bacteria > Pseudomonadota > Alphaproteobacteria > Caulobacterales > Maricaulaceae > Robiginitomaculum. The sequence continues at coordinate 17,102 of JALZUP010000093.1, read as the reverse complement.
CTTGGCTTAATTGCGCAGCGGGCTTAATCGCGGGCACAACTCCGACAATCGGCGCGCGGCAAATTTTGCGAATATCGGGCAAGGCCGCCGTGCTGGCCGTATTACAGGCAATGACAATAACATCTGGCTGGGTCGCCAGTTCAAGCGTGCGCAGCAAAGCTGGCAAGCGCGCCTTTAATTGATCTTGGCTTTTATTCCCATAGGGACGAAAGGCATCATCCGCAGCATAAATCAATCGCATATCTGGCATATGGGCGGCAATATGGGCGCTAACAGATAGGCCGCCAATCCCGCTATCAAAAATCAAAGCGCGTTTTTTCATAGCTTGTTCTGTCATAGGCCGCGCCCTATATAAGCGCCATATTGCCAATTTGGAGCCTTATCAAAATAATTATATAGCGCGAATCTCATATATCCAAGAGACGGGAAAAGCGTGGCAAATTCAAGGCTAATTAAAGCTATTTTATGAGGCTATTTTTAGAACAAAGCCTAGCTATTGCAGGACTTAGCGAACAGGCCTAGATAGCGCTCATGCAAAACCCACCTAAATCTGCGCCAAAAGACGCTCATGGAAATGCTCCAGAAAAGACTCCAGAAAGTGCTATAGAGCTAAAAACATCGTCAGAATGGCAACGCTTATTGGGATTTGCTATGACGGGCGCAGGCGGGTTTATCGTTCACGCTGCTATGTTGTCTTGGCTTATTAATTTTACCAGCATCGATCAACTGCTCGCTTGGTTTCCTGCCTTTATCACAGCTGTGCTTTTCACATGGCTCGTCAATCGCTTCATCGCCTTTAAAGGCCTTAAACATGCCGCGAATAAAAAGGCCGAAGCCGCGCTTTACTTTCTTGTGCAAAGCCTAGGGGCCGCCATAAATTTCATAATTTATAGCGCGCTTATTTTATACAAGCTAGCAGGCCTGTCTCATCCTATAATCGCCTTAGCAATCGGCTCTATAGCCGCCTTTGGGTTTAATTATATAGCGCTGCGATTATGTGTTTATAAAGATAAGCCCCGCGCTTAGCTTTAGCTATCGGCGCAAGCATTATCTATCAGCGCAAGCTTATCTATTTGCCCCAAACCTGAGCAATGCGGTTATCGCGGCCACAGCTTGCGCGGTAGAAATTATAACGCAGGCTGCTTTTCTTATAATAATCCTGATGATAATCCTCGGCTGGATAAAAACTCACAGCTGGCAAAATTGGCGTCACGACGGGGTCTTTAAGACGGTTTGAATTTTGCAGGGCTTGCTTAGAGCTATTCGCCGCATCTATCTGATCAGGCGTTGCAAAAATAGCTGTGCGGTAGCTATCCCCGCGATCACAAAATTGCCCGCCCGCATCCGTAGGATCCACATGGGTCCAGAAATGCTCTAATATTTGCTCATAGCTTATCTTAGCGGGGTCAAAGACAATTTTAGCGACTTCATAATGGCCGCTTCCTTCAGATGTGACATCTTTATAAGTCGGATTATCCAAATGACCGCCGCTATAGCCCGATACAGCTTCGATAACGCCGTCAAGCTTTTCAAAATCGGATTCTACGCACCAGAAACAGCCGCCCGCCAAAATAGTCTCACTATAGGCAGAGGTGGAAATATAAGGCCTTTGAGCAGGTTCGCTTATCACCTGAGCGGATAGCTGACTGGCTGGCTGACTGGCTTCGTCAGCTATGGGCTGGGTCGCCTCAGACGCCGTGCAGCTCCATAAGCCAAGGCTTAAAACCGCCGCAGCGCTCAATTTTACAAAGAAAGTCGTTTTAGAATTTAAATATGTCATATGAGTATAATAGGCAGATGCGTTAAAATTTCTATACACAATGGCATGACAAAACCGTTAGTATAGCTAACGATCCGCTAGCTCTAAATTTAACGGTTAAGCTTAGCGCTCTTGCTCAATCACATCCATATAGGCTTGCATTTTTTGCTGAATACGTTTGCGTTTCACCGTGTCGAGAATAACCCCGCAAGTAAAGCTTAGCGCGGCGCCAATAGCGAGCGCGGCGGCGAGAACAGCGGATGGTAATTTATCAACTAAACCCGTCTGCCAAAACTCAATAATGACAGGCGTTCCGATTACAAGGCTCATCAAGCTGATGATAAAGGCGCCAAATGTAAAAAACCGTAAGGGCTGTTGATCGCGATAAAGCCGCCCCATTAGCCACGCAATGCGCGCGCCGTCGCGAAATGTCGATAATTTGCTCTCTCCGCCAATACGCTCATAAAAAGAGACATCAACCTCTTTAAAGGGCAGGCCAAGCTCAAGCGTATGAATGGTCATTTCCGCTTCGATTTCAAAGCCATTTGACATCATCGGAAATGAGCGCACAAAACGGCGCGAGAAAATACGATAGCCAGAAAATATATCGGTAAAATGTTTCCCAAAAGCCATGCCCATAATCCATGTAAACAGCTTATTGCCAAAGGCATGTCCGTGGCGGTGATTACTATCTTCACAGTCCCGCGCAGCAACGATCATATCCAGCTTCTCATCGGTCATCATTTTCGTGAGCCGCGGCGCGGCGCTAGCGTCATAAGAGCCATCAGCATCGCACATCACATATATATCAGCGATAACTTCGCGAAATAGGCGGCGCATAGCATGGCCTTTTCCCGGCAAAGGCTGATGAAATAGCTCCGCCCCTTCGGCCAAGGCCACTTGGCTGGTTTTATCCTTAGAATTATTATCGCATACAATGATACGCGCCTGCGGCAAGGCGGCGCGAAAGGCTTGGATAACAGCCGCTAATCCGTCTTCTTCATTATAAGCTGGCAGTAAAACTGCAATGGATGGAGATGGCATATGTCCCTCTTTCGTTTGCAGCCTTATAACGCCTATCTGTTTACGAAGGGTTAGCTATAGATATTAAGTCTCAGATATTAAGTCCTCAGATATTAGGTCCTTATGGCTTGATAGGCGGCCAGCGCGGCCTCGCGCGCTATTTTATGATCCACAATTGGCGCGGGATAGTTTTGGCCAAGGGAAATGCCCGCCTGTTTTAAAATCTGCTCAGGCGCCTCCCATGGCGTGTGAATAAATTTAACAGGCAAGCGCGAGAGCTCTGGTACCCATTTGCTTATATAGTCCCCATGAGGGTCAAATTTTTGGCTTTGCGTAATGGGGTTAAACACCCGAAAATAAGGCGCAGCATCCGCGCCGCTGCCCGCCACCCATTGCCAGCTTGCCGCATTACTGGCTGGGTCAGCATCCACTAATGTATCCCAAAACCAGCGCTCACCTTCACGCCAATCTATACGCAAATGTTTGATTAAAAAGCTCGCCGTGACCATGCGCACGCGGTTATGTTGCCAGCCTGTCGCCCAAAGCTCTCTCATCCCCGCATCAATAAATGGATAGCCCGTTTGTCCGCGCTGCCACGCTCTGAGCTTATCTTTATCCCCGCTCCATGTGAATTTATCAAAGGCAGGTTTGAAATTCACGCGCGCTAATTTGGGATTGTGAAATAAAAGCGAGTAGGAAAATTCGCGCCAGCCAATTTCGGATAAAAATTTATCACCCTTATCTGTCTTCGCGCGGGTATGATGCCAGATTTGCCGCGGCGATATTTCGCCAAAGGCCAAATGCGCAGATAGGCGCGATGTTGCAAATAGATCAGGACGGTTGCGATCATTATCATATTTTTCTGGGCGCTCATCTTGTAAAAACCGCGTGAGCTTTTCTCGCGCGCCCGCGCTACCCGGCGTAAAATATTGAGAAAATCCATGCGCCCAATTTGGCTGGCGCGGCAGCAAGTCCAAATCATCTAATGTCACCTCATCGGCGAGCCTGCCGGCAAAACCGATAATGTTTTTAGGCGTACTAAAGACGGGCTCAATGCCGCCTAATTTTTGAGCGGCGCGCCAAAAGGGCGTAAAGACTTTATAATATTCACCAGAGCCATTTTTTATCTCCCATGGCTCAAAGAGCAAATTGGCCTTAAAGCTTTGAACCTGCACCCCGTCATCTTTTAAGGCCGATTTAATCTGGCTATCCGTTTCCACCCCATATCCATCATAGCGGCGGTTCCAAAAAACGCCCCCTGCCCCCTCTTCTTTGCTCAGCTCTTCTTTGTATAGTTCTTGCGCCAAAGACGGAATGATAATTTGCGGATTACCGCGCAGCAAAATCAAGCGCAGGCCCACCGCGCTTAAATCTTGTTCTAAGGCCGCTAGCGAGTGATGCAGCCACCACTGGCTCGCCGCGCCTAATGGACGCTCTGACTGCTGATCATAAATATAAATCGCCGCAACGGGCCGTCCTGCCTGACTTGCGGCCATAAGCGCGGGATTATCGCATATGCGCAAATCATGGCGAAACCACATGATAGAGGGCGCAATCGAAGGAGCACTAGAGAGCGTAATAGAGGAGTCAGCACGGTCAGGCGACATAAACACACTTTGGATCAAACATGTTTATTTTACGCACAGCCCGTCTGGCAAGTTTCACATAAATGAGATTTTGCTTTAAAATATCAGCCCAGCGCTAAAATGCATATTGGGCGGAAATATCAAACAGATCGGCCATAACCGCTTCCGTTGTCGGCCAGCGGCCAGCGCCTTTGCCGCGAATGCGGTAAATATCGCCATTATCAAAGGTAAAGACAGCATGAGCCTCTTCGCCAGCAGCTTGCGCCAAAAAGTCAGTTTCAGGCAAATCTTTAAGCTCTAATTTTGAGACGAGCTTGCCCCCTTCAAGGCTGCATATGGCAATACGTTTTGCCTTGCCCTTAAATCCGTCCCCGCTAAAGCCTTCAATTGTTTCGCAGGCAATATCGCTCAGCTCAATTTCCTTGCCAAAGGCAAAGCGCGCCACAAGACGAATTTTAGCCGCCGCGTCAGAGCCATTTACATCGCCAGACGGGTCTGCCTCCGCAAAGCCTTTATCTTGCGCCTCTTTAAGGGCGGCTTCATAGCTTTTACCCGCGCTAATTTCATCCAGCATGAAATTGGTTGTGCCATTGAGCAGCGCTTCAACTTTGACAATACGGCCCGCCTCGCGCTTGCACATTTCCAAAACGGGCATCCCCCCGCCCGCCGAACTAGAGCAGCATAGCATTGCCTTATTTTCTAGCGCAAAATTATCGAGCGCAAAACCGCCCGCTGCCACGGCCTGTTTATTCGCCGTCACGACATGGATGCCATTTTCCAGCATTATGCGTGTTTGCGTCAAAGCTGGCTCTATCCCGCCAGACACATCAATGAAAATATCTGGCTTGGCCGCCAAAAGATCCGCAAACTCTGTGGTTAACAGCTCAGCCTTCATGCCTTGGTCGGTATATTTTTTAATATTGCGCACCATGATTTTGACAATTTCAAAGCGCTCTGAATTGGCCTCCACGCGGCGATAAACGCCGCCGCCCACAACGCCGCAGCCCAGCATAGCTATGCGCATTTTTTTTGCCTGCCGTGTGGGGGCGGCAGGCAAAGTCTTATCACTAATAATTGTATAGTCAGGCATGCCAGGTTTACCCAGCTCAAAGGATAATTTTTGCTTGGCGGCATAGCCAAGAGCGCGCGGGGCAATCAACACTTGGGCTTTCTCGGCGCACTCATCCCAGCTAATTTGTTTATAGCGCTTAAGCTCAGTTTGGCTACTGCGCGGATCGCCATCATAAACCCCGTCCACATCTTTGAGCAAAAGCCCGCGCGATTTAATCTTATCGGCGACATAAAGCGCGGTCATATCCGCCCCGCCATCTGTGAGCAGAGCTGGACGATCATTTTCCCCAATGGCCATAAAGCCCGGCATGACAACTATATCATGGTCCGTTAAATCTTGGAGAAGCTGATCAACATTCAAATCAACTAATTTTGTATTTGCCCCGCGGCCTTGCGCGCGCAGGCCTAAATCACGCGCTTGGCGCACATAAGCGGGCGCGCCAATGCGCTCCAAGGCCAAGGCGAGTAAAGCGGCCGAGCGTTTCTCGCCCAATGACACTAATTCGGCGAGGTTTTTTGCATGATCGCCGGGGCCAATACGGCGCGCCTCGGCCATTAAAATATCTGTCTGATCATTTTGCGCGCTCATCACGGCAATAATATTTTGCCCTCGGCGATAATGACGATAAATCTCGCTAGCCGCATCGCTATAATCTTCGAGCGTTTTTAAGACGCTATGACCAAAATTTAAGACTATAACGGGGACAGGCATATATATCTCTTAATCTATAGACAGGCCCAATTTTGCAAATGTCTTTTGATAAGACGTGATGAGTCTGGGCGATAAGCTCGCGCGGGATGTATAATGGAGGGCGTGACGTGTCAACGCAGCCATAGCCTTATTCATAGCAATTTAACAGAGCAGCTCTATATTATCCCCATGAGCAAAGATTTACTCACAGATACAGCCACAACTACAGGCACGCCAGCTAGCAAGCCAACTCTCAAGCCAGCTCTCTGGGCCGCTATCCGTAAGGGCCTGAAATCACGCTGCCCTGATTGTGGCAAAGGTAAATTATACCGCGCCTATCTTAAACCCGTCGCAACGTGCAGTGAATGCGGCCATGAGTGGGAAAATGTGCGCGCCGATGATGGCCCCGCATGGGCCACTATGTTGATAGTTGGGCATTTAATCGGCCCTATTGCCGTGGCGATGATCCTAAATCCTGTCATGCCGCTTTGGGCGAGCTTAATTGTTCTCCCGCTCATCACATTTGCCATGTGCCTAACCCTGCTGCCTGCTATAAAGGGTGCCTTTATGGCTATTCTTTGGATTACAGACGCGCCAACAAGCTAGGGCGCGCATAAAGCCTGAGGCTTACGGCCCAAAATCAAGAGCGCCAATTTTTCTTGACCCTCTCTATATTTTCGCGCATATCCCCTTTACTCATCAAGACCAGCGGAGGGAAAAGGCCCTATGATGCTGGAGCAACCGCTTAAAAGTTTAAGCATGGTGCTAACTCCTTCAGGCTTCAAATAAAGTCTGGCAGATGATTGCGGCGCCCCCAGCCTCCCTCACCTGACAGTCTTGCATTTGCAGCCCGCGCGGCGGAGTCAACGAGTGGAGACATTATGGCGCGTGACGTCGAGATAAATTTAGGTGATTTCAAGCTAGAACGCGGCGGCGTACTGGCCAATGATGTCGTGCGCGGACGCCTTTACGGCCATGAAGATGGCCCGCTTATCGTGGTGATGGGCGGCATTTCCGCCTCGCGGTTTGTCGCTGATAGTGATGCAGCTAATGGCGCAGATAATAACACAGCTAAAATATCTGGAAACAGTAAGCCTGGCTGGTGGTCGCCTTTAGTGCGCGCTGGCGGGCCTATTGATCTGAATAAGGTTTGCGTTTTAGGCTATGATTTTGCGCCCAATGCCGAAATTACGGATTATCCCCACAGCATTACCACCGCCGATCAGGCGGCGCGCCTTAAAGCGCTGTTAAATCATATTGGCCGAAAAGCAGACGCCATTATTGGTAGCTCTTATGGCGGCATGACAGGGCTGGCCTTTGCTCAAAACCATGCGCAAGATTTATCTCATCTTTGCGTGATTGGTGCCAGCTATAAGCCCTGCTCCATGGGCGTGGCATGGCGCGGCATACAGCGCAGAATTGTGCGCCTTGGCCTAGAGGCAGGCTTGCCTGAGCAAGGGATGAAATTGGCCCGCGAGCTGGCGATGACAACTTACCGCACGCCCGAAGAATTTGCAGGCCGCTTTGCGCTCACTGAGCTGAGCCAAGACCCAAGCGTTTTTGACATTTGTAGCTATCTCGGATCGCGCGGTGATGTCTTTGCACAGCTCATGGATGCGCGCCGTTTCTTGCTGATGAGCGAGAGCATTGATCTGCACCGCGTCACGCCCGAAGCGATTAATACGCCAACCTTGCTGATGACCGCTATTTCTGATCAACTTGCGCCCTTACCTGATATGCGGGTGCTGCGTGATCGTCTGGGCGGCCCCGCAGAGCTTTTCACCTTTACATCTCTCTTTGGCCATGACGCTTTTTTAAAGGAATATGATTCCATGAGCCCGCGTCTGGCTAGCTTTATACAGGAGGTCAGTCATGGCCGATAAAGATAAAAGTAGCCCTCAAACGGCTCCAAAATCTGGCCCAACTCGCGCCGTTACGGCTGAAATTGGGACAGATGTGCCGTTTAAAGCCGTCACTCCGCCGCTCTATATGACCAGTACATATAATTGGCTCGGTTTTGAGCAAAAAGGCCCTTATGATTATGGCCGCACGGTCAATCCTAACCGCGCAGGGCTTGCCAGCGCGCTCTGCGATCTTGAAGGCGGGGCGGGCGGCGTGGTGACGGCCTCTGGCATGGCCGCTATTGATCTTGTCTTTAACCTATTTCAGGCTGATGATCTCATTGTCGCGCCTCATGATTGCTATGGCGGCACGCATCGCCTTTTAACCCACCGCGCCTTACAAGGACGTTTGCGGGTTGAATTTGTTGACCAAGGCGATGAGGCCGCCCTATCGGCCGCGCTCGCGCTCAAGCCTAAGCTTGTTTTAATTGAAACGCCCAGCAATCCGCTTATGCGCATCATTGATGTGCGCGCCATCTGTAAGCAAGCCCATGCCGCGGGAGCCAAAGTCATATGTGATAATACATTTTTATCACCTGCCCGCATGCAGCCTATAGCGCTGGGCTGTGATATTGTTGTCCACTCGACAACGAAATATATTAACGGCCATAGCGATGTGGTGGGCGGCGTAGCCATTGCCAAAGATAGCGAAACCGCAGAGCAGCTCGCATGGTGGGCCAATTGCTGCGGGCTAACAGGCTCGCCTTTTGATAGCTACCAAACATTGCGCGGGCTTAGAACCTTATATGCGCGCATGGATATTCAAGAGGCCCATGCTGTGCAGCTGGCCAAATTTTTACAAAACCATCCCAAGGTCGCTCATGTCTATTATCCAGGCCTTGCCAGCGACCCGGGCTATAAACTGATGCAAGCCCAGCAAAGCGGACCGGGCGCGATGCTCTCTTTTGAACTCAAAGGGAATAAAGACAGTGTGGGCCGTTTTCTAGCAAGCTTAAAGCTTTATCAATTAGCGGCCAGCTTGGGCGGAATAGAGAGCCTGATCTGTCACCCCGCCACCATGACGCATCGCGGCATGAGCGATGAGGCGATGGAGATTGCTGGAATAAAAGAAAGTCTCATCCGTATTTCTGTAGGTATGGAGCAAATTAGTGACCAAATCGCAGATTTAGAGACAGCATTTTCCGAAACTTAAAATCATATTGAAAAATATTACCTCAAGATGGCCCTTCTGGTTCATTTTGAGGTAAATTTTACTCTTGCGGGGCGGCGCTTCATCAGTCATATTGCCGCCAGTTTTTAAACATACCCCAAAAGGTCTTCTAAATGCGTCATCCTTTAGACAATAATGAGCCAAAGATTAAAGTCGCTGCGCCAGCCGCCAGCGTCAACCCGCTTGCCATTGTCATCGGCGCTATCGTCTTATTTGTGGGTGTGAAACTGCTCCTCGTGATCAGCGCGGGCGGGATGTGATTAGGACAACTTAGTCTTACGCCGCCCGCTCAGTAAGATGAGCGGGTTTTTTTTATGGCTCTAACAAAGGTAATGAATGTGACAAAGAATACAAAACGTAGTGATGCTATCGTTAAAGGCCCTAGCCGCGCAGCGGCGCGGGCTATGCTGCGCGCCTCTGGCATGGATGATGAAAACTTTGAATCCCCCATCATCGCCGTCTTCAATACATGGACCAATATGGGCCCGTGTAATATGGATCTAGATAAACTTGCCGTGCCCATTCGCGCCGGCATTCGCGCCGCGGGCGGCACGCCTGTCGATTTTAACGCCATTGCGGTTTCTGACGGCATTACAATGGGCAGTGAAGGCATGCGCGCCTCCCTTATGTCACGCGAAGTCATTTGCGATTCCATTGAGCTGGCCGTTCAGGGCCACAGCCTTGACGGCGTGATCATCCTTGTTGGCTGTGATAAAACTATCCCAGCTGCGGGCATGGCGCTGGCGCGGATGAATGTGCCAGGCGTTGTTGTCTATGGCGGCTCTATCATGCCGGGCAACCATAATGGCAAAGATTTGTCTGTCCAAGATGTGTTCGAAGCCGTTGGCGCGAATGCGGCGGGCATCATTGACGATGAAGAGCTTAAGCATATTGAAAAGAAAGCCTGCCCCGGCGCAGGCGCCTGCGGAGGACAGTTCACGGCCAATTCTATGGCTATGGCCATGACCTTCCTTGGGCTATCGCCTATGGGACTTAACGATATTCCTGCCATACATGGCGACCGTAATGACGCTGCCTTTAAGGCGGGCGAGCTGGTTGTTGAATGTGTGAGCGAGCAGCGCTTGCCTCGCGATATTATCACCGAGCAAGCTATGCATAATGCCGCTATCGCTTTATCGGCAACGGCGGCCTCTACCAATGCTATCTTGCATTTGCTCGCCATTGCCACAGAAGCGGGCATAGAATTTGACATTAACGAATTTGATAAAATCTCGCGCAGCACACCTGTGATTGGCGATCTTAAGCCCGGCGGGAAATATATGGCCTTTAACCTCTATGAGGCTGGCGGCTCTGGCCTGATCGGAAAACGCCTTGTGGCGGATAAACGCATTATCGATAGCCCGACGGTTACAGGCCGCTCGCTATTTGAAGAAATTGCAGATTGCAAGGAAACGAAGGGCCAAGATGTTGTGCGCCAATTTAATGACCCTGTGAAATCTCGCGGCGGTTACGGTATTCTTTATGGCGATCTCGCCCCTGAAGGCTGCGTAGTTAAGCTGGCAGGTCACGGCGCGCTATTTTTTGAAGGCACGGCGCGCGTCTATGAGTCAGAAGAAGAATGCTTCGAAGTTGTTCAGCAAGGCGGCATTAAAAAAGGCGATGTTGTTATCATTCGCGGCGAAGGCCCCGCAGGCGGGCCGGGCATGCGCGAAATGCTCGCTGTGACGGCGGCGCTTGTCGGTCAAAATTTAGCAGACCATGTCGCGCTAATTACCGATGGCCGTTTCTCTGGCGCCTCATATGGCTTTGTGATTGGTCACGTTGCGCCTGAGAGCGCGCATGGCGGGCCAATTGCCTTCATCCAAGATGGTGACAAAATCACGATCGACGTTGAAGCCCAAACAATTAATGTAGATGCTGATCTAAAAGCGCGCGCAGTTGGCTGGACGCCGCCTGCCCCGCGTTATCCAAGCGGCGCCTATGCTAAATTTGCAAAACTCGTACAATCTGCGTCCAAGGGCGCGGTGACCTCATTCCCATTTGATAATTAATTTAAAACTTTAAGGACTATCTCATGTCACTGGACATTTATTACGATAAAGATTGTGATCTTTCGATCATTAAAGGCAAGAAAGTTGCTGTTCTTGGATTTGGCTCACAAGGCCATGCCCATGCACTTAACCTAAAAGATAGCGGCGTTGACGTTGTTGTTGGCCTAACCCCAACCAGCCTTAGCCGTAAAAAAGCCATTGCGGCGGGTCTTACGGTTAAAGATACGGGCGAGGCTTGTATTGGCGCGGACGTTGTTATGATTTTGGCCCCCGATGAGTATCAGGCTAAAATCTACCGCGAAGATATTGAACCCAACATCAAAGAAGGCGCCTGCCTTGCCTTTGGTCATGGATTTGCCATTCATTACGGCCAAATCGCGCCGCGCCGTGACCTAGACGTCATCATGGTTGCGCCCAAAGCGCCGGGCCATACAGTGCGTAATGAATTTGCAAATGGACGCGGCATTCCTGATCTTATCGCTGTGGCACAAGATGCAAATAATGGCCATGCGCTAGAGCTTGCTAAATCCTATGCTAGCGCCATTGGCGGCGGACGCACAGCGATTATTCATACAACCTTTGGCGACGAGACTGAAACAGACCTATTTGGCGAGCAAGCTGTACTTTGCGGCGGAATTGTTGAGCTTATTAAAATGGGTTTTGAAACGCTTACAGAAGCGGGCTATCCGCCAGAGCTTGCCTATTTTGAGTGCTTGCATGAAACAAAGCTTATTGTTGACCTTATTTATGAAGGCGGCATTGCCAATATGAACTATTCTGTCTCTAACAATGCAGAATATGGCGAATATGTTACAGGCGAAGCGGTTGTTAATGACAGCTCTCGCGAAGCCATGCGCACAGCTCTTAAAAACATCCAAAATGGAGACTATGCCAAATCCTTCATCCAAGAAGGCGCGCTTGGCTATCCAAGCATGACAGCGCGTCGCCGCAATATGGCAGCCCATGAAATGGAAGTCATTGGCGCAAAACTACGCGGCATGATGCCATGGATTGCAGCCAATAAAATCATTGACCAAGACATCAATTAAAAAATCCTGCTCACCCCTTAGCCCTTCTTTTATGGGCAGGGGGTGAGCTCCACTAAACAAACTGAGTTTAACATGACCACAGCGACACAATTTGAAAAGCAAGAGACGCAAGTTATCGAGAACCGTGAGCCTAAATCTGGCTCAAAGCTCTTGCTTGAATCCATTGCGGCGCAAGGTGTAGATTTCATCTTTGGTTATCCGGGCGGCGCGATTATGCCCGTCTATGACGAGCTCCCAAATTACCCTCAATTAAATCATATACTCTGCCGCCATGAACAAGGCTGCGGCATGGCCGCCATTGGCTATGCCCGCGCCACAGGCAAAGTCGGCACGGCTTTCGCCACATCTGGACCGGGCGCGACGAACCTCGTCACCGCTATCGCAGATGCTTATTTGGACTCTGTTCCCGTTGTTTTTGTCACAGGCCAAGTCCCAACAAACCTCATGGGCACAGACGCGTTCCAAGAAGTTGACATCATCGGCATCACCATGCCCATCGTCAAACATAGCTATATTGCGCGCGACCCCGCTGACCTTCCCGGCATGATTGCCGAAGCCTATTTCATCGCAGCTGAAGGCCGCCCTGGACCCGTCTTAATTGACATCCCCAAAGATGTTCAAAACGCCCTAACAACGGACCGTCATAAATGGCGTCCTTATCCAAAGCAAAAGCCAGAAATGGGGCAAAGCGCCGACATTTCTAAAGCCGAAGATTTAATCCGAGACGCCAAGAAGCCTTTATTTTACATTGGCGGCGGCGTGGCCCAAGGCGACGGCGTAGCGGAGCTTCGTGAGCTTGTTGAGCTCACAGGCATTCCGGGCGTATCGACGCTAAAAGGCTTAGGCGCATTACCCTCTGGTCATCCAAATTACCTTGGGATGCTGGGCATGCATGGATTGCGCGCGGCAAATTACGCCGTACAAGAATGCGATCTTTTGATTGTCGTCGGCGCGCGTTTTGATGACCGCGCAACAGGTAAGCTCGACACCTTCGCGCCAGATGCCAAAGTCATCCATATGGATATTGATATTGCTGAGATTAATAAGCTACGCACAGTCGATGTTGGGCTAGATGGTAGCCTTAAAAAGAACCTCGCCGCGCTTGATCCTTTTGGCGGCGGCGCAGCGCCCAATATCGGCGAGTGGCTCGAGCTATGTTATGGCCGCCGCGAAAAACATGAATGGGATTATGAGGCTGCCCAAGCCAAAGCGGCCCCCGGCATTTACGCGCCTAAGCTTTTACATGATCTCTCGCGCAAAGCCGATGAGAGCGCGATTTTCACCTGCGATGTTGGACAACACCAAATGTGGGTGGCTCAGCATTGTTATTTTGACGACCCCAAAGATCACATCACAAGCGGCGGTCTGGGCACGATGGGCTTTGGCCTGCCCGCAGGTCTTGGCGCAAAGCTTGGCGCGCCTAACCGCACAGTCATTACAGTCTCAGGTGATGGCTCTATCATGATGAACATCCAAGAGCTGGCGACCTTGTTCCGCTATGACATTCCGCTTAAAATTGTCCTGCTCGACAACTCCGTGCTCGGCATGGTGCGTCAGTGGCAAGAAGTGTTCTTTGATAAGAATTACTCCGAGACAAACCTAGACGATAACCCTGATTTCGCGTTACTTGCCAAAGCCTTCCAAATCGACGCTTTCACCGTCCACACAGAAGGCGAAGTCGAGGCGGGTATTGACCGCTTGCTCGCGGCCAAAGGCCCCATTCTCATGCATGTTAAAATCGACCCGAATGAAAATGTCTGGCCGCTCGTTCCTCCGGGACGCAGCAATGCCGACATGATGGAGCGCTAAGATGACTGAATTACAACGCGATAAAACGTTTGAGCCCTCTGGCGTTCAAGGCAAATTAAAAATTGTCCTCCATGATGTCTCAGGCACGCTCCTGCGCGCTTTGGGAACGATTGAGCGGCGCGGCTATGATTATCGCGACGTGCATTGCACGCAGCGCGTAGATGGCGATTTTGACCTATTGGTTCATGTGGAAGATACAGGCGGGCCGTCTGATCTTATAATTTTGTGCAAACAGCTCGAGCGCCTCTATAATGTTGTCAGCGCCGAGCGCGTTGGCCGCAGAAAACATGCCGAACATGCCTAAAAGGCACATATATTTTTACATGCCTAAATAGGCACATTGATGATTTTTAAATGAGCGCTCATCCCCGCATAAGCGGGGAGCCAGTCTAAAGCTAAGGTGCAACTGGGCCCCGTCTTCATGGGGATGAGCGCAATTGAAAGACATGATAGAATGACCGATAAAAACCGCATCATCATATTCGACACCACATTGCGTGATGGCGAACAGGCCCCCGGCTTTTCCATGACGGCGGGACAAAAACTTCGCATGGCTGAAAAAATTGCCGCTATGGGCGCAGATATTATCGAGGCAGGATTTGCCGCCGCCTCCCCCGGTGATTTTGACGCCATTAAAGGCATTGCGCAGGCCATTGATAATGCCACTATCTGTTCACTCTCGCGCTGTAATGATGGCGATATTCACGCCTCTGGCAAAGCCATTGCCCCTGCCAAAAAACAGCGCATCCACACCTTTATCGCGACCAGCCCGCTGCACCGCGAATATAAGCTAAAAATGAGCAAAAATGAGATTATTGACCGCGCCATAGCGGGCATTACTCTGGCGCTTGAATATACGGATGATGTGGAGTTTTCTGCCGAAGACGCCATTCGTACAGAGCGTGATTATCTCGCCCAAGTCGTTGAGGCCGCCATTGAAACGGGCGCAACCACAATCAATATTCCTGACACGGTGGGCTATACAACGCCCGAAGAAATTCAGGACTTATTTGAGTTTTTATCCGGCCTTAAGGGCGCGAAGGATATTATCTTATCCACCCATTGCCATAATGATCTTGGCCTTGCTGTGGCCAATTCATTGGCGGCGGTGCGCGGCGGGGCGCGCCAAATTGAAGGCGCGCTAAATGGTATTGGCGAGCGCGCGGGCAATAGCGCCATTGAAGAAGTGATTATGGCGCTCAAAACGCGCGAAGATTTCTTTGGCGCGCAAACGCGCATTAACACCGAGCATATTTACGGCGCGTCCAAATTACTCGCGACCATTACAGGTAATCCCGTGCCGCGTAATAAAGCTATTGTCGGTAAAAATGCCTTTGCTCATGAGAGCGGCATTCACCAGCACGGCGTGTTGGCCAATCGCGAAACCTATGAGATTATGCGCCCAGAAAGCGTTGGCGTGACCGAGGATAATATCATCTTGGGCAAACATTCAGGCCGCGCGGCGCTAAAATCGCGCGCGGAAAAATTAGGCTTTAACCTCGCCGATAACCAATTACAAAGCGTCTTTGTCGAATTTAAAAAGCTCGCCGATGAAAAGCGCGAAGTCTTTGATAGCGATCTTGAAGCGCTGATTATGGGCGAAGCCGTTGGCTCGCAAGGCCCGTGGACGCTTGAGAGCCTTTATGTCTCAGCAGGCAGTGATGATGGCCGCAGGCCTGAGGCCAATGTCAAACTATCCCACGAAGATGGGCGGGTGCAATCTGCGGTGACAGAGGCCGCCGGCCCCGTCAACGCGGCCTTTATCGCCATTTCCGAGATCACAAATTGCCCGCTCCACCTAGAGAGCTTTACCGTGCAATCTGTCTCCGAAGGCAAAGACGCTATGGCTGAGGCGACTGTTCGCGTGACAACTGAATTTGAAACATATCAAGGATTTGGAACCAGTACGGATACAGTGCTAGCAGGGGCGAAAGCCTATCTGGATGTGATAAACCGCATAGCGCGCCGCGCCGTGCGCCAGAAAGCAATCGCTGCGCAGCATTAAAATATATGGAATTTGACTATGGCTAAAACACTATTTGATAAAGTTTGGGAGCGTCACATCGTTGTTGCTGAAACAGCGGACCATCCAGCAACATTTTTCATCGACCTGCATTTGGTTCATGAAGTGACAAGCCCGCAAGCCTTTACAGAGCTGCGCCAGCGCGGCCTTACCGTGCGCCGCCCTGATCTGACTTTGGCCACGATTGACCATAGTACGCCGACCCTAATCAATGAGGATGGCAGCCGCCCCTATGCCACAGAGCAGGCGGAGACGCAGGTTAAGACGCTTTTGGAAAATACGCGCCAAATGGGAATTGAAACTCATGGCTGGGAGAGCGAAAATCGCGGCATTGTCCATGTGATGAGCCCAGAACTGGGCGCAACCCAGCCCGGGAAAACGATTGTTTGCGGCGATAGCCATACCTCAACACATGGCGCTTTTGGCGCGATTGCCTTTGGCATTGGCACGACCGCTGTGGGTCATGTTTTGGCCAATCAATGTATCTTAATGCGCAAACCAAAAACCATGGCTATTCATGTTAATGGAGAGCTGCAAGCGGGCGTAACGCCCAAAGATGTTATTCTGGCCATCATTGCCAAAATTGGCGTCGGGGGCGGGACAGGATATGCGCTAGAATATTGCGGAAATGTGTTTCGAGAAATGAGCATGGATGGCCGCATGACGGTCTGTAATATGTCCATTGAAGCGGGCGCGCGCTGCGGCATGGTTGCGCCAGACCAAACCACATTTGATTATCTAAAGGGGCGCAAATTTGTCAGCGCGCCGCATATTGAAGATTTCGGCGCGGCCTGCGAGCAATGGGCGAGTCTGGCGACAGATAAAGACGCCGTCTATGATAAAGAAGTTCACCTAAAGGCAGAAGACATCACGCCTATGGTCACATATGGAACCCATCCCGGCATGGGCATATCTATTGAAGACACAATTCCTATGTCTGAAAATGCGGCCGATATAGCCGCGCTTGATTATATGCAGCTCGATGCAGGGGCGAGAATTGCGGGCAC